>JAFWJU010000054.1 GCA_017511465.1 Eggerthellaceae bacterium
CTCGTGCAGACGAAGGACTACAACCAGTTCATCTACGTAGCCGAACGCATCTGCGGTATTTGCGCATTCGGCCATTCCATGGGATACGCCGAGACGATAGAGCGCCTCATGGGCGTAGAAGTCCCAAAACGTGCAGAGTACTTGCGCGTCATCTGGCATGAGCTTTCCCGTGTGCATTCGCACATCCTGTGGCTGGGCTTGGCTGCTGACGCATTCGGCCACGAAGCGCTGTTCATGCACTGCTGGCGCCTGCGCGAACGCGTGCTCGACCTGTTCGAGAAGACCACTGGCGGGCGCGCCATCTTCTCGGTCGTGAAGGTCGGCGGCGTGCAACGCGATATCGACCGTGGGCAGCTTGAAGAGTTCGTCCGCGTGCTCGAGGGAATCAAAGACGAGTACGCTCAAATATGCAATGCGTTCCTGACCGACCCTTCGGTTATCAACCGTACGGCCGGCGTGGGCGTCATCCCGACGGAAGAAGCCATCAACCTGAGTATGGTCGGTCCGTTCTCGCGCGCCTCGAACGTCCCCTATGACTGCCGATCGCTTGGCAACGGGGCCTATGGCGACCTTTCGGACTTCCAGCCCATCCTGTCCTCGAACTGCGATTGCTACGCCCGCATGGAGGTGCGCGCTGCCGAGGTACTGCAGTCAATCGACATCATCAAGGAACTTGCGGCCAAGATTCCCCAGGGCGACATCGCCGTTCCCGTGAAGGGCGCGCCCGCTATCGGATCCGAGGCGTGCAACGTCGTGGAGCAGCCGCGTGGCGAATGCTACTACTTCGCCAAGGGCAACGGGACGAAGTACCTCGACCGCATGCGCATGCGCACCCCGACCTCGCAGAACCTCGCGGGCATGGCAGTTGCCCTGAAGGGCTGCGATGTCGCGGATGTAAACATGATCGTGCTGACAATCGACCCCTGCATCAGCTGCACGGAAAGGTAATGCCATGGGAGCGTTCAAACTGGGGAAAATGACCTTCGGGTCGCTGTTCAAAGAACCCGAGACGGTGAAGTATCCGTTCGAGACGAAGCCGCAGCCCATGGGGCTGAAGGGCCATATCGAAATCGACGCGCCCAACTGCATCCTGTGCGGCATGTGCGAGCGCTCGTGCGCGACGAACTGCATCGCCGTCGACAAACAGGAGCGCACCTGGTCCATCGATCGACTGCAGTGCGTGCAATGCGGCTACTGCATAACGGTGTGCCCGAAGAAATGCCTGTCGATGAATCCGAACTATGCGCCTGCAACGACGGTCCACGAACCCGACGTCGTCAAGATTACCGACAAGGAAGAGGCAAACGTCGAGAAGGCCGAGAACGAGCCCATCGAGAAAGCGGCCGAGCCGCAAGAGCAGAAAGCTGCCGAACCTGCTGCAGAAGAAGCTAAGGCATCCGCCATCGATGGTCAGTTGGCTGCGCTGATCGGGCTGATGGACCCCGACAAGGCCGAGAAAGTGAAAGACGCGCTCTCGTAGATGACGAAGGGATGAGGTGCGAAGCCGCGCATAGTGTCGCATCTTCCGTTCTGATACAATGAAGCGAACCGGAACCGGGCGTATGCCCGGTTCTCATTGTGAAGTCGAAGGACAGGTAGTGGCCGAGGAAAAGCAGCAGGAAACGCAGGCCGCTGAAGAGGTAACCGATAAGGTTCTCACAGCCGCGAACGTTATCTCGTTCATCCGCTTGTGCATGGCGCCCGTCGCCTTGGGCTTGCTGTTGTCCGGCCAAGACATCGCGGCCACCGTGCTGTTTGCGGTATCGGCTGCCACGGATTTCGTCGACGGACAGGTTGCGCGCCGAACCCATACCGTTTCGAAAGTGGGCCAGCTCCTCGATCCTGCAGTCGACCGACTGCTCATGATATGCGGCGTTGTGGGCTTGCTCGCAATCGGGCGTTTGCCCGTGTGGATAGTCGTCGTCGTCCTGGCGCGAGACGTGTTCTTGTTGGTAATGGGAGCATGGCTTTTGCGCGAACATGGCATCAGGGTGCCGGTCGTGTATCCGGGCAAGGTGGCGACGACGCTTCTGTTCGTCGGCTTCGCGGGCATGATGCTGAACATGCCTCAAATCTCAGGTCTCGGCATCTGCGATTTCGCCTGGTTACCAGGTTTCAATTCGGTGTCATGTTCTTGGGGTATCTGGTGTATTTACATCGGGTTGTGTCTCGCGTTGGGCACAACCGTATATTATGTATTGGTTGCACACAGAAAGCTGAAGGAAGCACTCGCTGCGAAGAATAATGGCTAACGACGAAAAGGCATACAACGGTAACACCGGACGATCTTCGGGAACGCGTCGACCATCCGCACGGAAGTCGACCACGCGTCGTACGTCGTCGTCGGGCAGCGCTTCGAAATCTTCGGCAAATGCTCCCAAGCGCAAGGCATCGCACGCTGCGCAACAGCCCAAAACACGGAAGTCGAGCCAATCGAAATCAAGCAACGCGAACAAACGCGGCGCTGCCCGCGTGAATTCGAAAGCCGCTACGCGCAAGCAAAGCAAAGGTTCGGGTGTTGATTTCGGCAAAGCCGGAAGCACGATAGCCAGTGGGCTGGGCAAGGGCTTCAATGCCATCTTCTCGAGCAAGAAGCTGATGATCGCCACCTTCGTCATCGTAATCTTGCTTGTCGGCGGCATCGCCGACACGGTTGCCAACATGGGCAAAACATACGGAAACGTGTACGTTGCCGGCGTCGACGTCGGCGGCATGAAACCCGAGGAAGTCGACGCCAAGCTGCGCGACGAGCTTGCAACTGACGTGACGCATGCGCAGGTGAAGATATACGCCTCCGAAGATGCCCAGCGCATCGCAAGCGGTGACATGACCGAGGAGGAGCGCGTGAAGCAAATCGAGAAGATTGCCCAAGCAGAGCAAATCTCGGTCGAAGAGGCTACGGCCAATGTCCAATCATGGACGACCGACGCGCTCACGCTGCATGCCGAAGTGCCCTACGAGCAACTCGTCGAAGATGCGATGGCCGTCGGACGCTCGAACGGCTTCATCTTCTCGCGGCTGGGTCTGTTCTTCATGAAGAACGAGGTGCCCGTTAACCTGTCGTACGACGAATCGGCAATCGAATCGCTCGCATCGGACATCGACAACACCGTCGGCGATGCGCGCGTCGACGCAACCGTGTCCATAGCCGACGGCGAGGCTACTCCCGTCCAAGGGCACGATGGCCGCATGGTCGACAGGGATTGGCTGAAGGGCCAATTGTCGACAGCGCTGTCTTCGGGCGAGGAATTCCCCGGGTTCATCGCCCAGGTAACCGACGCGCCATCGCGGATAACGTATGCCGAAGCCGAGAAGACGAGCGATGCCGTGAACAGGGCCCTTCAAGCGGGTGCGGTCTTCTCGTACGAAGGGGCGAATTGGACGGTTGACGCCTCGGAAATCGGGTCGTGGACGCGTGTCGAGACCGTGAAGAACGATGACGGTTCGTATGCGCTCAACGTGCAGATCGACGAGGCTTCGGCAATTCCCTCCGTCGTCGCGGGTGCCGGTGCCGCCGTCAAGTCCGAGGACATCATGGTCAGGTTCGCAAGGGCCGAGGACGGCACGATCATCGTTCGCACGCTTGGAACCGGCAACATCCCCGAAGTGACGCCCGCCATCGCAGAGTTGAGCGAAGCGCTGTATGGCGCCAACGGCGTTGCGTGGAGCGGAAACATATCGAACGATCCCGTGCGCATCGACATCCAGGAAACCGATGCGCCCGTCGCGTTGACGCTTGACCAGGCAATTGAATCTGGAATCGTCACCGTCATCGGCGAGTACACGACCGAGTTCTCGAACGACGAGGGCACCGAGAACCGCAACCACAACATCAAGTTGGCTGCCGACATACTGGATAACGGCATCATCCACGCCAACGGCGGCTCATGGCATTTCAACGACCGTTCGGGCGACACGAACGAGGCAGCCGGCTTCTGGATGGCGGGTTCCATCATCCAGGGCGAGTATGTCGACTCCGTCGGCGGCGGCATTTGCCAAGTGGCCACGACCGTGTTCAACGCCGTGTTCGAAGCCGGCCTTCCCATCGACATGCGATTCCCGCATCAGCTGTACATCGCCAGCTATCCCAACGGCCGCGATGCCGCCGTCAGCTATCCCGACCTCGACTTGTGGTGGACCAACGACCTGACGAGCGATGTGCTGCTCGACATGTCGTATACAGATACCACCATCACGGCCAAACTGTACAGCGTGTACACGGGCCGCTACATCGAGTGGTCCGAATCCGAGTTCACCAAGGGCGCGGATTACGGAGTCAAGTTCGAGGAAGACCCCGATTTCGCGAAAGACGTCTGGTACACCAAGACGACGGGCGTCGATGGCAGCAGCATCACCGTGTACCGCACGGTGAAGGACGAATCGGGCGAAGTCTTGTCTGACCAGGTTTTCGAATCGACTTACGATGCCAAGGACGCGGTTGTGGTAGTTGGTCCGGGAAGCGACACGAAGAAGATCGAGGAAGAGGTCAAGGCTTCCAATTCCGGTTGGGACTAAACAGGCGCATGTAACGGGGTGCAACGTTTGATTATCGCAACACGCAAACTTGTTTCCGCGATTGCAGCCGTAGCTATCGCCGCGGTTGCGTTTTGTTGCGTATGGGCCCCGCAAGATGCGCATGCGGAAGTGAGGAAGGCCGACGTCATCGCTGGCGTGTCGGTCGAGGACCGCGGTCTCACCATCGCGGAGTGCCCGTCAATCGACGCCGAATACGCGGTGCTCGTCGACCAAGACGGCACTGTGTACTTCGGCCGCAATGCGGACGATTCTTCCCGAATCGCATCTATCACCAAGGTCATGACGGCGATCGTCGCAATCGAAAACGCCCCTGACGGTTTGTTCATCGCAGTGAGCGAAGGCGCTGCCGAAGTGGGCGAATCGAGCGCGAACCTGCAACAAGGCGATGTGATGGACCTTGATGCCGCGCTGAAGGCGCTGCTTGTGCCATCTGGCAACGATGCGGCCGTTGCACTTGCAGAATCCGTTGGCGCTTCGATGATCGCCGCCGATCCTTCACTGGGCAACGATCCCATGACGGTGTTCGTCGATGCCATGAACAAGAAGGCGGAAGAACTCGGCTGCACGAACACCATCTACGAGAATCCCCATGGGCTCGACCATGAACAATATGACGGCCAGCTTCATAGTTCGGCTGCCGACCAGGCGAAAGTCGCCCAATACGCCATGCAAAACCCGCAAATCCGCGAGATCGTAGGCGGAGGCTCGACAACCATCATGGTTGACCGCGATGGCTCGAGAGTCGAAGTCGAACTCGAAACGACCGATGAGCTGCTTGACATGTACGAATACGCCATCGGCATCAAGACGGGTGTGACGGATTCGGCGGGGCCGTCGTTCATGGGCGCGGCTTCAAAAGAGGGGCGCGAGTTGTACGCTGTCGTTTTGGGGTCGAGCGACGAGGCGCAGCGTTTCGTCGACACGAAGAGGCTGTTCGAATGGGCTTACGACCATTGCCTGCAATTGAATCTGGCCAATTCTTCGGAATGGTCGACCATGAGCATCGATGGCGCGAACCGCGATGTGCCGGTCATCGTCGAAGTATCGCATGCCGATTGGATTGACCGCACCGTTCCCGCGACCTTTTCGGATCCATCGGCCGTTGTCGAGGTGTTCGACTTCGAAGGCAATGTGAGCCAGTCGCTATCGTTTGAAGAATTGCACGGCACGATTCACGAAGGCGATAAGGTGGGCACGGTCGTATTCAAGCAGCGAAACCAGGTTATCGCCGAGCAAGACCTCATCGCATGCGACACCGTCGAAGGCCCCAATCCCATCGATACCATTGCCATTTGGTGGCAACGCGTGACGACGGGGGCCACGAGCGCCGATACGCAAGTTTACAATGTGATGCCCATCATCAACAACAACAAGGCTGCCGCATAACAGCCGTGTTTTTGAAAAGAGGTTTGCCATGACGAGTGTTTGCCCGATTTGCAATAGCCAGTTGGAAGACGGAGTCCGCATCTGCCCCATGTGCGGATATCACGTGCTTGACACAACGCAGAGCTTCGCGCCGGTGAAGATGGACGAGGCGAGTGTGGCCAAGGAGGTCATCGCTCCCGTTAAACAGCATTTCGACCTGAAGGTCGTGCGCGGTCCCCAGACGGGAATCGACATTGCGCTGCACGAAGGCAAGATGAGCATGGGTCGCGATCCCCGCTGCGACATCTTCCTCAACGACATGACCGTGTCACGCAACCATGCCGAGCTCGAGGTTCGCAAAGACGGGTGCATCCTGCGCGACAACAACTCGTATAACGGTATTTGGGTGAACGACCGCTCGGTTGAAACATGCCTTTTGAAATCAGGCGATCTTATCCAAATCGGGGCATTCTGCCTGCTGTACCGCGAGCGCGCATAGCGCCCTAACGCTTTGAAAGAGGGGGAAACCATGGAATTGATGTCGGGTAATGAGGCTATTGCCCGCGGTGCTTGGGAGGCGGGTGCCACCATCGGCGTGGCGTATCCGGGCACTCCCTCGACCGAGACGATGGAGTCGTTCGCACGTTACGAGGGTGTCTATGCAGAGTGGTGCACTAACGAGAAGGTCGCCGTCGAAGTTGGCGTCGGTGCCTCTGCTGCAGGCGCTCGTGTGCTGGCCACCATGAAGCACGTGGGCGTGAATGTAGCCGCCGATCCGTTGCTCACTGCGGCTTACACTGGCGTGAACGGCGGTTTTGTCATTTTGGCAGCCGACGATCCTGGCATGTACTCGTCCCAAAACGAGCAGGACTCCCATTTTTACGCCCTTGCCGCGCATATCCCATCGCTCGATCCTTCCGATTCGGCCGAGGCGCTCGAGTTTGCGCGTGAAGCATACGAGATTTCCGAACGTTTCGACGTTCCCGTCATGATTCGCTCAACCGTGCGCGTGTCGCACACGAAAACCCCTGTCGAAGTGGGGGAGAAGCTCGATTACGAGCAGAAAGCCTATGAAAAGGACCCTGCAAAGTGGGTCATGATGCCCGCGTTTGCAAAACCGCGCCGGAAGGCGCAGCTCGCCCGCGACGCAAAACTGCGCGAGTGGGTGGAAGGTTGCCCGTTCAACCAAGTGGAGCATAAAGGGACTGCCGTGGGCGTCATCTGCGCCGGTGCCGCCTATCAGCACGTCGTGGATGCCCTGCCCGAAGCATCGATTCTCAAGCTTGGCGTCACATGGCCCCTGCCGCAGAAGTTGGTCGCCGATTTCGCCGCCTCGGTTGATGACCTGTACGTTGTCGAAGAAGGCTCGGAATACCTGACCGGCCAAGTCAAGGAACTTGGCGTGAAGGTTTCGGATTTTCCTGCGCCGCTGCCAAAGGATGGCGAGCTGAGCCCGGGCTTGATCAAGCGCGCGTTTGGCATCGAGGTACCGGCTCATGACGAGGCTCCTGACGATGTGCCTGGCCGTCCGCCCGCGCTGTGCGCCGGGTGCCCGCATCGACTGGTGTTCAAGGAGCTGTCCCGCATCAAGGCCATCGTCACAGGCGATATCGGCTGCTACACGCTGGGAACGCTTCCGCCCTTGTCTTCGATGGACACCTGCATCGACATGGGTGCATCGGTATCGATGTCGCATGGTTTCGAGCTGGCGCTTGCGGGGACCGACCATCGTCCCGTCGTGGCCGTGATCGGCGATTCCACGTTCGGGCATTCGGGCTTGTCCTCGCTCATCACGACCGTGTACAACCGCGGTGCCGGCACGGTGTGCATCCTCGATAACCGCACGACTGCCATGACGGGCAGGCAGGGCAACCCCTTCAACGGCGTGACGTTGCAGAACCGCCCGAGCCGCGAGCTGGATTTGGTAGGCGTGCTCGAGGCGCTTGGCATAGAGCATGTCACTCAGGTGAACCCGCACGATATGAAGGCCGTGCGCAGCGCCATCAAGACCGCGACGAAGGAGCAAGCTGACGAGCTGTCGGTCATCGTGTTCAAGGCTCCCTGCGTGTTGCTGCATCGTGAGCGCAAGCCGTTCTTCTTCGTGAATGCCGACTGCCACGCCTGCGGCGCATGCGCGACGCTCGGATGTCCCGCTATTTCCAAGGATGCTGAAACGGGCATTGCCGCCATCGACCCGATGCAGTGCATCGGCTGTGGCCAATGCGCCCAATACTGCGCGTTCGACGCCATAGAGCAGACGACGTCTTCGGCGAAGGGAGGTGCCCTATGAGTTCAGCCACGACCGTGTTGCTTTGCGGGGTAGGAGGACAGGGTACGATTCTCGCCGCCGACCTGCTCGCCCGTGCCGCTCTCGCTGCAGGAAACCAGGTGAAGGTGTCCGAGATCCATGGCATGGCACAGCGTGGCGGTGCCGTGACGACGGTTGTGCGCTTCGGCGAGGACGTGTCGACGATGGTGGCCGACATCGGCGAAACCGACTGCATCGTGTCGTTCGAGACGACCGAGGCCCTTCGAAACATCGCGTTCCTCAAAGAAGGCGGCTATTTGCTCGTCGCAGACGAGACCATCAAGCCGCTTCCCGTGGCCTGCGGGCGCGCGAGCATGCCCCACGATGCTCATGGGAAGCTGAATGCGCTTGGCGCCGTGCTGATTCCGGCGCATGACCTTGCCGTCGAGGCGGGAAATGCCAAATGCGAAAACGTCGCCATCCTCGGCGCACTTGAGTCTCGGCTCGGGTTTGGCGCTGACGTTTGGAAGCGCGTCATCGAGGGCCGTGTGCCGCCCAAGACCATAGAGGCCAATGTGAAAGCATTCGAGCTGGGCTTGGCGTTCGCCGATGGCCAATAGGGACGTAGTCGGGCGTTTTGCACCTAGCCCCACGGGGCGCATGCACGCGGGCAACATCTTTGCCGCGCTCGTTTCGTGGCTTTTGGTGAAATCGCAGGACGGCCGCATGGTCCTGCGAATCGAGGACCTGGACATCGAGCGGTCGAAGGCGACTTTCATCGATCAAGTCCAGCGCGATTTCGAGGCGCTTGGCCTGACGTGGGACGAGGGCCCGTATTTCCAGGCGAACCGCGATGAAGCTTATCGTTCGGCATATGAATCGCTCGAAGCGCGGGGTCTGGTGTATCCGTGTTTCTGCACTCGGGCCGATTTGCATGCGGCATCGGCTCCGCACAGGGGCGAAAAGCTCGTGTATGCGGGAACATGCCGCAATCTAACGGATGACGAGGTGCAAGCGCGCCTTGCCAAGCACAAGCCCTCGTTCAGGCTGCGCGTGACCGACGACGAGTACAGCCTTGTCGACCTCATCCAAGGTCCATACTTGCAGAATCTAGAGGCGGATTGCGGCGATTTCGTCATACGGCGCTCTGACGGGTTGTTCGCCTACCAGCTGGCCGTTGTCGTTGACGATGGCGAGCAAGGCGTCAACTGCATCGTGCGCGGCATGGACTTGCTCTGCTCGACTCCGCAGCAAATGTACCTGCAGGATTTGCTTGGCTTGGGGCATTGCACGTACGCGCATGTTCCTCTGATAGTGGGCGAGCGCGATCGCCGCCTGTCCAAGCGGGACCGCGATGCGTCGCTTGACAAGCTGTTGGAAACATACAAGACACCCGAGGCGATCATCGGGCATATCGCTGGAATCACGGGTCTTGCCGAAACGGGAGACCCCGTTTCGTGCGAGGAATTGCTCGCGCATTTCCGCGAGCTGGACCTTTCCTCGGCGTTTCCCGACCTCGTGCAAATACAATGGCGATAAGGGCCGATAAAGATTGAGGGTAGAGAGACAAGATGGACTACGATTACCTCCTTGCGTTACAGAACCTTCGCTATTCGCTCGGCCAAGGCATCGAGATTGTTTTCGTAACATATTCGGAAGCCGCACTGTACGTGGGCTTGGTTCTTTGCGCAATCATCTACTGGTGCATTTCGAAACGAACGGGGCAGTTTGCGCTTCTGTGCTTCTCGGTTGGCAACTGGATCAACCAGCTTGTCAAGAACATCGCCTGCGTGTACCGCCCATGGATCGTCGATTCGCGGATCATGCCAGCGCCCGCGTCGCTTCCAGGCGCCACCGGTTACTCGTTTCCCAGCGGCCACACCGTCACGGCAGGCGTCACGTTTGGCGCGGTAGCCTGGTCTGTGCGCAAGAAGCTGCCGATTGTTGCCATCGTGCTCGTCGTGTTGGTGTTGATCGAGGCGTTTTCGCGTAACTATCTGGGCGTTCACACGCCTCAAGATGTTCTGGTCGGCCTTCTCGAAGCCGCCGTTGTCGTCATCTTGGGTTCGTATTTGTATTCCCGGTACGAGGCGTATTGCGAACGAACGAAGAGCGAGACGCCATCGAAGGGCTCACGTAGCGACGCCATTGTCGTCCTCGTCGTACTCGCGCTGTGCATAGCGGGTTTGGTCTTCGTGGAGGTTAAAGCGTATCCGATGGATTACGTCGAAGGTGCATTGCAGGTTGATCCCGAATTGATGAAGCGCGATTGTTTCGAAGGCGTCGGGGTCATGGCGGGCATGTTCTTAGGATGGTATTGCGAGCGTCGATGGGTGAATTTCGGCATCGGTTCCGATGTCCGCTTGGCGGAGCGCATTGTCCGTGGCGTGGTGGGACTTGTGATAGTAGGTGCCCTGTTCTATGGGTTCGATATCGTTGTAAAGGCAGTGCTCGATCCTAATATGGCGAAGCTGACAAGCCGTCTGGTGCTGTCGTTCACTGCGATGTTCTTAGTACCGTTGACATTCAAGCCCCTGCATAGGGTTTTTGCTAAGGAAAACGTCGCAGAACCCGCTTGATGCTTCAGGATTCTGCGTCGCAGAACTCGAGAACCTGCGCGTATGCCTCAACGAGGTCGTCGAGGGAACATGCGGCATTGGCAGGGCTCGTGGACGGAAGCTTTATTGCGGGATGCCCGCACATATCGCCGCACCCCAGCTTTCCGTACAGCTCGAAAGCCTTGGCACCCGTGCAGAACACAGCCGAAATGGGCGCAGTGCGCACGATAGAGGCGAGGTCATTCGGTTTCGCGTTGCGGATGCTCGCATCGCTGGCGCCATCGATGTCGCATTCGCTGAGCACGTCCCAGAGCGCGATTCGGTGCCTCAGACAGAAATCGCGCTTGCTTGCGTTCGTATCGGGCACGGGCTCGTTGACGAGTCGGGCCATGACCTGCCAAAAGCGGTTGCGGGGGTGTCCGTAGTAAAACCGGGCAGCCCGCGATGCGGGACTGGGCATGGACCCGAGCATGAGAACGCGGCTGTTCTCGTCATAGACAGGCGGGATCGTGTGGGTAATGCGGCTCACGGTACGTTACAGCACCAGCACGAGGGCGCTGTTGCAAAGGATGGCGGCGGCATAGAACGCGCCGAGCACCACGTTGACGCTGAGGATCTGGGGCATGGCCTGCAAGCGGCGGTCAGGTGTGAAGCTATTGGCGAACAGCGCTTTCGCAAGAGGGTATGCTGCCAGCACCATGAACGGCACGATAAGCAATCCGGGCGTGTAGAAGATGGCGGTGTTCAGCACGATGAAGGCTATCCAAACGATGAGCGCGATGCGGTACCACACGACGGCGCGCTCGCGTCCAAGAAGGACCGGTAGGGTCTTTCGACCCGAGGGGATGTCGCGCTCGATGTCGCAGGTGTTGTTCGTGAACATGATGAGCCCAACGCCTATGATCGTCGGAACGGCGATAAGCAGCAACTTGAAGTCGAGGATGCCCGTGAGCACCTGGTAGACGGCAAGGGGTATGAGCCCTCCCATGACGACGCCGCTCACGACTTCGCCGAGCGGCAAGTACGAAATGGGTGATTTGCCGGCAGAATACAACACGACGAACAAAGCGCCCACGATTGCAATGACGAGGGGCGCGAAGCCGGCTTTGACGATGGCGTAGATGCCCAGCAAGAATGCGACAGCCAAAAACCCCACGGCTAACCTCAAAGCTGATTTGGGGTCGATGTTGTTGTAAACCAGGACGGCATCGGAAGGGTCGACGTTGTCCTCAGCCGAATCAGAGCCCTTCACGTAATCGTAGTAATCGTTGAACGTGTTGACGGACGACTGCATGAGCACGACGATGACGAGCAGCGCCAAGCTCATCGTCACCGAGACGGGTCCGGTGACGGAGGCGGCCGCCACGGCAATGAGCGTCGGCATGATAGCTGCAGGCCACGTGTGCGGTGCAGCCAAGTTCAAGGCCATTCTCGGCGTGAGGGGCGTATAACGGTTTCTCGTCGCTTTCATGAACCCATAGTACACCTGATACCATGAATTATCGACTTTGCTGTAGAAGGGAAGGGCTATGAGGAAGTCCCGTTACACGGTGCACTGCGAAGGACAGGACGGCGAGCACCTCCTGTACAACACGGCATATGGAGCATTCGCCTCGATGGACGAGACGGCTTTCAGCCAGTTCGAAACGTGCGAGGGCCCGCTAGCAAACCAGATGCTCGAGGATGGGTTCCTGACTGAGCTCACTCCCGAAGAAGAGCTCGCCGCGCAAAAGGCCATGTTCGAAGCGGCGCGTGATGCAGGTGACGAGTTCTTCCTCGTCGTTGCGCCGACATATGCATGCAACCTTCGGTGCCCGTATTGCTATGAGCTTGGGCACAACGGCATCAAGGGCAAGATGAGCATGGAAGTGGTCGATTCAACCGTTCGCTTCGTCGAGGGCCGGTTTGCCGAAAGGCCTTTCAAGCGTATGAGCGTCCAATGGTATGGCGGCGATCCGTCACTCGCGCTCGACGTGGTGGAAGCCTTTTCTTCGAAGATCATTGCGTGGTGCGACGAGCACGGTGTCGAGTACAACGCCATGATGCTCTCGAATTGCAACGTCATCGACGAAGCGGCTGTCAAGATGCTTGTTCAGGCGCGTGTGACCAGCGTGTACATGACCATCGATGGATTCGAGGAAACCCATAATGCGCGGCGCGTTTCCGCTGTGGGGCTCAACTCGTATGAAAGGAACATCGAAGCGGCCAAGCTGTTCGCCGCCTATGGCATCAAGGCGAAAGCTGTCATGAACGTAGACAAGGTCAATTGGCCCGAATTCCACTCGTTGCGCGACATGCTGCGCGAGGAAGTCGGAATCGACCTAACGTGCGCGCGGCTGTGCGACTACGGTCATTTCTTCGACACGCGCGATTTCAAGAAGCCGGCGTTCGATTTGTTCAGCCATGACGAGTTCTCGCGGTTGACCCATGAGGAGTTCGCTTCGGGCGGCTACGACGCCGAGGCGATTCGCGACCTTTTAAGCCCCGTACCGCGCTTTTGCAATGGCCAGCGGCATAACTACTACATCGTCGACACGCTGGGCGACGTGTACATGTGCGATGGCTACATCGGCGAGCAGGACCATGTCGTTTTCAATGTCAAAGATGAACCTACTGACGAGCAGAAACGCATGGTCAGCCACGACCCACATGACAGCGAGCAGTGCAGGGCATGTTACCTGCTGCCCATTTGCCAGGGAAACTGCGATTGGGAGCGCCGTGCCACCGGCATGCAGTGCCATCCTCTGCTGACGACGTTGCCCGATTACCTGCGGGATTATCGCGCTTGCTTCGGCGAGCTATCCGGATCGTACACGCGCCTTGCATGACGCAGCGCATCGTGAAAAGGCAATGCTGCTCATGAAGTTGGGAGAGGGGAGACCCATGATGATGAAGAAGAACCTTGCAATCGCGCTGGCATGTTGCGCAATCGCCTGCGTTATCGGCTTGGCAGGCTGCACGCAGCCGGCATCGTCTTCGGATTCGTCGGTGGATTCGTCGGCGGAATCGTCGTCAGCATCGTCGCAGGAGGTGAGTGCTGCGCAGAAGAAGCTTCAAGAGGGACTCGACTACTGGTTTGGCATCAACGGCGCCGAATTCGACATGGCGAAGGCGCGCGATGCCTTCCTCGAAGCTGCCAACGGCGGCGAGGCTGACGGGTGGTATTGGCTCGGCGTCTTGCGCATGCACGATATCGATGCCGAACGCTGGGTGCAGGTGATGTCGTATTTCGAGAAAGCCGCTGAAGAAGGTTCGACTCTGGGTTTATGCGGGCAGGCCCTGCTGCATGACACGGGATTCGGGGTGCAAAAGGACACCGAGAAGGCCGTCGAGCTGTACCAGCAAGCTGCTGATGCCGGCGACCAATACGCGAACGTCAATCTGGCTTACAAGTACGCTCGGGGCAAAGGCGTCGAGCCCGATCCCGAAAAAGCCATGCAGATGCTTGAACAAGCCGCCCAGAGCGACGATTTCCTCGTGGCGAATTCGGCGTTGATGGAACTCGGGTCGATATACCGTGACGGAATCGGCGTGTTCTCGGATGCAGATAAGGCAATCGAGTACTTCCAGAAAGCGTCGGACAACGGATTCGCGCAAGCGAGCCATCGCCTTGCCAACATGTACATGACAGGCGACGGCATCGATGCGGACAATGCCAAGGCCAAGGAGTACTACGAGAAGGAAGCAGCGGGTGGGTGGTATTACAACCTGGCGCTGTATTATGCCGATTCCGAACCAGCTGACTACAAGGCGGCTGCCGAGTTGTGCCAAAAGGATGCCGAGGGCGGAAAAGACCGCGCGATGGCAATGTGCTTGCTTGCCTACATGACCGCGATGGGCGAGGGTGTCGAGCAGGATACCGATGCCGCGGTTGACTGGGCGCACATGGCTCTTGACGCTATTGGACCCTATGACGATACGAGCGACGACATGACCGTCAACCCGACCTTGTACGCTCACTACATTCTTCAGTCCCTCGGGGCGGAATAGCAGGGCAGTGGGGAAGGACGCAGGGCGCCAAGCGCGTTAGTCTGTCGCTGCCGGCATTCGCTCGCTTTGGTTGGCATCGAACTTGCGGATCTTGGCGGACAGCTCCTCAAGCTCCTCTTTACTTAAGTCGGGAAGGTGCTCAAGCTGGTAAATGAAGTTCGTGATGCTTTCGTCGCGACGGGCGCGCATACGCTCTAAGCAGTAACTCACGGCGCCAGAAGTGATGAGCGCGAAGAAGAACACCGAATACACCGAGAGCAATATCACTGCGATTCGCCCGACATGCGTGGTGCACGTGAAGTCGCCCAACCCGATAGTCGTTACGACTTGGAACATAAGCCAGGCTGAGTCTCCGTATGTAGATATAGAGGGTTCCGCCACGAACACGATGAACGAGCCGACGATGAAGAGGACGGCGAACACGATGGTCCAAGGTAGAAGGCGAGCCGCCCGAATTATCATAAGAACCGCACGCACTCTCAGTTCCGTTCTTTGCTCCTGCTGCATGAAAGCCCCCATTCTGCCCGATAGGACTGCGATACCTGTACTGTGAGGGGAGTATAACCCGCAAGGAAGACCAGTATCAAATGGCAAAAACGGTATACTCGAACCACACTGCGCCGAAGGCATGAAGAGGGACTTTATTCCAGCAGGGAAGAAGGGTCGAATATGAGGAAAAGCGTCATTGTATGTGCTGCTGTGCTCGTGATATTGTTCGCGCTCTCTGCATGCGGGGGCTCATCGGCGGCCTCGACGGCTCAATCATCGTCCGCGAGCTCCCAAGAGATCGTCACCGATTCGGAAAGCGTCGTGATAATCTCGCTTGATTACAACGCGGGAACAGGGTTCGAGTGGTCTTACGAGGAAGACCCGGAGGGAATGCTGACGTTTCTCGGCAAGGAAACCGAGGACCTGGCGAAAGACGAGCTCATAGACGGCGGCCCCTTGCTCGACACGTTCACGTTTCGCGCGGCAAAACCTGGTGAGGTGACGCTGACGTTCAAGCTTGCGCGCAGTTGGGAAGAGAGCCCGTCAGACTACACGCAGGTGTACGCCTTCGATATCGACGAGAACCTCCATATGGTGCTGCTCCCCGATAAGTCCAACTATGAAACGGAACCCGAATGGGGCTCCAACGCTTAAAATGTGGGTAAACTGAAATTGCCATGAAAAGAAGGGAACTCAATGCCGCTGTTTGAAAGCAGATTCGCAAATGCCGGCCTTAAAGCGGCCAACACCTACGATCGCAGGTTTCGAAAACTCGTTCCATACGCTGAAATCATCGACACGCTGCGTCGCCAAGCGGCATTCGACCTTCCGCTGAAATTCGTGCTCGACCGCGATTCAGAGTCTCCTGGACTATTCAAGAGGGGCCCGCTTTGGGATTTCGGGAGCGCGGGTGTGCGCTTCGAGAAGAAGGAGACAAAAGGGTCGCAGCCCTTGCTCGTCGTAACGTGGAGCGACGATATCGAGCAGAAGACGTTGCAGGAAACCCTCAGCGAGCTTAACGCCCTCGGGTTCGAAGAAGGTGCCCATGTCGGCATCCAGCTTGTATCTCCGTCGGGAGAATGCAAAGTGTCCCGGTTCGGAAACGGCGTTGCAGTTGCCAAGGACAACACCGTCATTCTCTTCAACGGCGCTTGGCAAGATTGCTAGTTTCCAACCATCTTCCTGAAATAGGGCAGCTGGTGCTCTACGCCCTGATTCTGGTAGGGCCATGCTTCTTATTTTCAAGTTTACATAATATATATTATCAGCATTATGTTGAGGAAGCGCCAACACGATAAGAGGCCCCTCAAGTGCTGAAACATGCCGATGCGCATTAGGAACGCCACGATTGTCTTACGCTTGAACCAATAGCCCCACCCAAGCCAACTCTTTTAAAGCTCGCTTGCAAACTCGCGTTACCAAAGTTCTGCTTCACTGGCAATGCGCTCTGCTCTTACAAGGTCCTCGATGCGTGCAGACTTGGATTCTTGCTTTGCGACCCTACAGCCGGCTTTGTTTTATACGCTCAACCAAATCTTTGAAATGTTCGAAGCCTATAAACCCGTTTTGGCGGCTTTGACGAGCAAACCCGCTCAAAAAGAGGCGATTTCTCGAGTCCTAACTCATGAACGGGCAAAATGGGGCCTTAAAACGGCTTAGAATCGTTTTAGGCTTCTGACCAGCGGAAATACAGAATAGTTTTGTATATATGAGCTCATATGGTCGTATTTCAGGCTATCTAAGGCCGATACAAGGCGAAAAGTCACGGAAAAGTATTTCATAGTCGATTACTTCGTTGACTTGTGAACTGAACGGTTTAAGAATCTTGTACGTAAAACTTGGCGATAAGGAGATGCGATATGAAGATAGCCATTCCAAGTGAGACTGCCGACGGTCTGCTGTCGATGCGTAGTGGGCATTTTGGACATACGCCGTATTTCACGATCGTCGAATACAACGACGCCATGGAAATCGTCTCGGCAGAAGCCGTTAAGAACGTCGACCATGACGAGTTCGGCTGCGGCGGTGTCATCGAGTACGTCCTGGGACTAGGCGTCGATGGCATCCTGACAGCCGGTATGGGCATGCCGCCGCTTATGCGATTCACCGAAAACGGCGTCATCGTATACGCTGAAGTAGAGACTCCATACGTCGGCGATGTTGCCCTAAAGTTCGCCGAGGGCAACGTCACTCGCATGTCGCCCGATATGGCCTGCAATCACCATCACTAAGTCAAATTAGACAAATGTTCGTATTTTGATATGGAACACAATACCGTGCTTCGTATACCATGAGAAAGAGCCCCTGAATGGGGCTCTTTCCGTACGAGAAGGCTTGTAGATATCGTTAAGCGTTTACACCCGCATAACCGTCGGCAAGGGCTTTCTGGGCCTCATCATACGTGAGCCAGCCTTCGGGAAGGTCGATGTTCTCGTGCTCGTGGCAAGCCGTGCAAACGACGGTCGATGCACGATGCCCCTTGTGGCAATCGTTGCATTCGAGCGAAAGCGCTGCATGATGCTGCTCGTGGTAATTGAAAGCACGCGTCGAAGTAGATTCGGCAAGCTTGGTCATGCTGATCTGGCCATCATCGCCAAGCAGGTACACATGGCAGTTCTCGTTAGCACAGAAGCTCTCCCCTGCCTTGTTGTCCCATGACATGAGCGCTGATAGCGAACGCTCATTGCGAGGCAGCGGGTAATTGCCGGTAACGTAGTTCATGCCGTCATGTGCGAGCTCGACGAAGTTTGGGATATGGCAATCGACGCAGAGTATCTCCGATTTCGCAGTCGCCGCTGTCTCGCGATGCAGAACCGCCATCATTGCGTTAGTGTTCTCGACTTGGTTGCCGTACTTGTCAGTGCCGGGTGCATTCTGCTCTTGCATGTAGTTATCAACATAGGTGCCCTCGACATGGCACATGGTCGAGCAGAACGTCGGCGATTCGTGCCAAACCATCATGCCGGCTCCGACAGCAACGAGCACGACAACGATGACGGCCACTATGGCAATCTTCTTAGAACCCTTTCGCTTCTTCTCGGGCATATCGAAATCACGGCCGATGTTTTGCTTGTCTTCGCTCATGTATCGCTCCTTTCTATTGTATCAAGGAACGGTAATTAAGCTGCCACCGAAGACATGCCAAGCAGGCTATCGGCTTCGTCGAGCATCTCGTTGCCCTTGTCGAGGCAGTACTGGTAGTACGTCGGGTTATGCGCGCCCTCGCTGTTCTCGGCGGCTGCAAGGTTCCAGTAGTAGCACGACGCGCGCTGGAGCCATTGCAGGCGCTCGAGCGTTGCTGAGTCGATGCCGTTCTTGGCAGCGAACTCGGTGTCGAGCGTCAGAACCTTCTGGCCATCCTTATCCTGCTCGGTAGCGACCTTGCTCTCGAGGTTTTCGATGTACTTGGCGCAACGGTTTCCAAGGACCGTCGTGGCCCCGTCGATTTCGGTTTGCCAGGCGGCCACTTCGGCCTTGATGTCGGCATGGCACGAGCTGCAGTCGCGGTCGATCAGCTCTTGGTTGTCGAGCGGGCTGATCCACTCGTGGCTGGCGTACACGGTGCCGTCAGAGGCGGTCGTGGTGGCCATGTGGCAGTCGTTGCAGTCGTAGCCGAGGTTCTGCATATGCGAACCCTGGTGCAGGATCTCGTTGTCGCCACCGTAGATGAACTCGTACTCGGCATGGCGGATGGCAAGCATCTTGGCGCCGGTGGAGGCGTAGGTCCAATCGACGAAGTTATGGTCGTCGTACCACTTCAGAGCCTTCTCGGGAACCATGTCGACGCGGCCGTTGTCATACGGGCTCGTGGGAATGCTGGTTCCGGGAGCCATGGAGTAGTCGCAATGGCACTGGCCGCAAACCTCGCCGTTGATCGTATTGCCGGCGTCATCGCCCATGGCGCGGTTCCATTCGGCACGGTCGACCTCGAGGTAAACCTCGCCGTCCTTCATGGGCGTGTTGGCATGGCAGCTTGCGCAGCTGATGTTCTCGGTGAGGTCTGTGATCACCTCGTTGAACGGAAGCGCATGAACGCTCTCACCCTCCATGTCAACCAAGTTGGAATACTGCGGCGACTTGCAGGTGATGCATGCTGCCTTGGTCTTGGTACCATCGGCGACGCGTCCGTTATGTGCGACGGTCCACAGCGAGAAGACGTGGCTTGCAGGCTCGGTGTAATACTTTGCGTAGCCATAACCGAGTCCGAGGATCTTGATCTCGGGGTTGGTCACCAGGTAATCGAGCTTGCCGGCGTCGACGTATTCGTAACCCTCAGGCAAGGCAGATGTAACGTCTTCGGTCTGCGAGGCATAGCCCTCGGCGACGTACTTGTTCTCGAGGTAATCCTCGGCAGGAGGCGTGTTCGTGGAGTTGGCCAGGTACGACTCGTACTCGTACGGATACGCCTCGGCCCATTGCTTGGCGGAGACCACATCGTACTTGTCGGGAGTCACCTGGACGTCAGCCTGCTGCACATTGGGAGCTGGGTTGCCCACCTTGGTCGAGTTGGCCTTGGGGGCGCATGCGACAAGTCCGGCGACCACCGCCACCACAACGACGACGCATACCGTGATTAGCAGCTTCTTGCTCTTCATGGAAAGCCCTCTCTCACGAAGCTGAACCCAGTTACAGCAATTCTATTTCATGATTGTCAACTTGGAAATATACAGTTCATAGGTAAAAAATCAGGACACTTTCACGTGCGTGGCTAACGTATGATTACCCATGCAATAGTGTCTTTTCAAACAGGTGTTTTGACGTGACTACGACAGCTCTCTTAGCAGTCTTGAATGGAGTGCATGATATGCCCGCTATAGACAGGAACAGCGCGACTCCGTATTACCTGCAGCTGTACAGCCAGGTTGCAAAGGGCATTGAATCGGGAATCTACCCTGCGGGCAAGAAACTGCCTTCGATCCGCGAATGCGCACGAGAACTTGGCGTTTCGAACACGACGGTTGAACTCGCCTACCAGAAGCTCGTCGAAGAAGCCTACGTCAGCGCGAAACGCGGCAGTGGCTACACTATTTGCGCCGTTGGCAAGTCCTCTTCGTCCGATATGGACCGTTTCACCGACGAGTACCGTGAGGGATACTATCAGCTAACCGAAAGCGAGGTCCAGCGAGAGTCTGAAACCGTCCCGAAGTTTGATTTCGCATACGATTCCGTCGACGCAACCCTGTTCCCGTTTAACCTGTGGGCCCGCATTTCGCGCGATGTGTTCTTTGGCGAAGGTGCTGAAGAAGCGTGTCTGTACAACGACCCTCAGGGTTTGAAAGACTTGCGCGTGCAAATCGCAAAGTTCTTAAACGGCGAAATGGGAATCAACTGCTCGCCAGAGCAAGTGCTCATCATGCCCACAACGCGTGATTTGATTTCCGAGATCATCGCGTTGTTCGAATCTGATGAGACCGTCGTCGCCATGGAAGAACCGGGTTTCGACGAAGTGTCTTCCCTCTTGCTAGATAAGGGCCACGAAGTTCGTTTCATGCCGATGTACCCCTCCCCTGCCTGGAACGAGGTCGAGAAGTTGTTAGATGGCGTTAACGTCGTCTTCACCACGCCTTCAACCCAGTTCCCTACGAACCATGTCATGTCATATGCAACGCGTGAGCGAATCGTCGCATGGGCGCAGGAGAGCGGTGCGTACGTGATTGACGACGAGTACGGGTGGGAGTTCCTGACGGGCATGTCGCGCATTCCGCCGCTTGCCGTCATAGACAATTCAGGTCACGTTATAACGACTGGAACGTTTTCCAACTCGTTCAGCCCGGCACTTAGCCTCAGTTATGCCGTTTTGCCGCCTCAGCTCATGCTGAAATGGCGCGACAAGCGGCGCGAATCTCATTCTAAGGTACCCTGGCAGACGCAGGCAGCCATGGCGTTCTTCATGGAAGAAGGACATTGGCGCACGCATATACGCAAGACCCGAGCAGCCATGCAGAAGAAACGCACCGTATTGATGAAGTCCCTCGAAAACCGCATGGGCGAGAACGTCGAGGTTGTGAAAGGCCCGAATAGCCTATACGTGCTCGTGAACGTGAAAGACGGGCGTACTGAGTTGGAATTGATCAATGCTGCTGCCAGTGCCGGGGTTCGGGTTTACCCGACGAGCAGGTACTGGGCGGGAGACTTGCCCGATGAAGGCTGCTATGTGCTCGTGGGATATGCGGGCATTCCCATCGAGGAGATCGACGAGGGCATTAAGAAACTCGCAAAGGCCTGGGGTTTCTAGTCACGGGCAGCCTTGCGGGCGACTGCCTCCTCGAGGAGCGCCATCTGGGCTTCTGTCTTCTTCAAGCCGCGCACGACGATCAGGACATAGACCAAGAGCGCAAGCCAAATGATCGCGTATGCTGCGATGATGTACGGTGCTGACGGCAACACGGTGCTGTAGATATCGGAGAGGATCGGGTTCATTCTTCCATCCTTTCGAAAAGGGCCGCAAGTTTCGCTCTCGCGCCTAGTCTTCCAATTGGTCTTTCAATGCTTGCATGCGCTCATCCAAACGTGCTTGGCGGAAACGCAGCCTGTACAGGGCAAACGCGACAAGCAACATGCCGACGAGCACAATGACGACCGTCATCGCCATATCAGGCGCCATGCCGCCTTCGCGTGTGATAACGGGATGGATGCTAGAGGGTATCAAACGCGTGATCATGAAGCAGATGGGCACGTCGACGAGGGCGATGATACTGACGACAGACGCATAGGTAGCGCGACGCTCGGGATCGTCTACTGCATTTCGCAAAACGAAATACGCGATGACGATGAGCATCAGGATGAGGTATGTGGTCAGGCGCGGCTCCCACGTCCACCATACGCCCCACTCAAAACGCGTCCAAAGGTCGCCTGTCACCATCGTGAAGATGACGAACAGCAACGTGATTTCCATGGCGACGCGAGAACAGGTGTCGAAGCGCTGTTCGCGTGTCATGAGGAAGCGTATGCCGTAGTACGCTGCGAATACAAGCGCTATGAACGAGACGATGGCCACAGGCATGTGGAAGTAGAAGATCTTCTGGCTTAGCAGCTGCTGGTGCGTGACCATGACGTCGCCGACGAGCTTTGGCGAATCGAGCGCCGCGCCGTTGACGGGGGCCGCGTAGAGGAACGCCATGAGGAAGCCCGCCGTTGTCAACACCGCGCCTACGGCAAGTGCTGGAATCACCAGCTTATCGGGCCATTGACCCGCTTCAGGTAACTTGAGTTTCTTTTTAGCCATACAAGACTCCTATGCCGAAACGACGAAGTCGTAGAGAACCCAGCAAACCAGCAACATAACGACGTCATAGCCGCATGCGAGGACGAGCGGCATGACGAACAGGTCGGTCCAAAGCTCCGTTCCCGTGATGGCAGCCGTCGTGGCTGTAACGCAAGCATATAGCAGCGGATAGATGAGCGGAATGAACAACACAGCGAGCAGCACGTCCTTGCTGCGGGTGTTCATGGTGATGGTCGAGAGTATGGTGCCGATACCGGCCATGCCGATAGTGCCCACGAGCAACGGGGCGATGATGGCAGGCAACGTAGGTGCCACGGGCTGGCCTGTCATGAAGAAGAAATAGAACAGTGGAACGGCGATCACTTCTACAACAAGTATGAACAATATGTTGGAAACCGCCTTCGCAAGGAAGATGACCGAGCGGTCGAGCGGCACCAGCATGATGCCTTCCATGCATCCCTGCTCCTTCTCGTGCGCAAATGAGCGCCCTAAACCAAGAAGCGACGTGAACACGATGAGAACCCAAAGCAACCCGCCGCCCATGTTGGCGATGTCGATCCCGCGTGCCGTCAGCGCCAGTGCCGCGCCGTACACGATGATGACGAGCAGCGCGTATATGCCCATGGAGGTGAGCATTTCTCGCGTGCGGAATTCCTGGCGAAGGTCCTTCCGCAGCAACGTGGCGAAGTGGCTTAACGTGGAGGGACGCGCCATCTATGCCACCCCCATGCCCACTGTTTCGCGGTATAACCGTGCGAATTCGTCGTAATCTAGCTGATCCTTGGGCGCGAAAGAGACAACACGCCCACGCGACATGACGAGGGCGTGCGTGCACATTCCGAAACCTTTGGCAAGGTCATGGCTGACCATGACGAACGTACGGTCACCACGGACCGACTCGATGAGGTTGTCGAATATCTCTACTGCGTGTGGGTCGAGGCCGGAATACGGCTCGTCGAGGAAAACGACGCGCGGGTCATGTACGAGCGCGCGGGCAATCGACACGCGCTGGGTCATGCCACGCGAGAAGGTGCGAACTTGGTCGAGTCTTCTGTGCGAAAGGCCCACTGCATCGAGCAATTGGGAAACGCGCGCCTTCGGGTCGTCGACACCGTAAAGCTCGGCGTAAAGAAGCAGGTTCTCCTCGGCAGTGAGGTCGGGATAGAGCATCGACGCATGCGAGATCATGCCGATGCACTCGCGTGCCTTATCAGGATCTTCCTTCAAGTCGATGCCGTAGATGAACGCTTGACCATCGGACGGACGCGCCAACGTTGACAGTACGCGCAGCAGGGTGGTCTTCCCCGCCCCGTTCGATCCGAAGATTGAGAGGAACGCGCCTTCGGGAAGCTCGAACGAAACGTCGTCGACGGCCTTTCGGATGCCGAAAGCCTTGCTCAGGTGCTTTGCCTCGACAGCGTTCATGTGCGCCTTCTGCCAACGAGTGCGATAAACGTGCCGACCATGAGCATCCCGAATCCCACCCAAACTAACAATATGAATTGGTTGATGCGGACGTCGAGCGAGAAGTCGCCTTGCATATTTACGCCGTGGTACACGACGAAGAGGTCCTCTTCAGCTTGGCTGATTACGCCAGCATTCACCTTCTGCTGCTGCGTGATGACGTCGACCTGGATCGAAGGGCTCACATGGCCTATGAACTTGTCGTCTTTGAAGGCGTCGAATTCGACTTCATACAGCACGGAGTTGTCGGCGTTGCTGTTGTCGGTGAACGAGCTGCCAGTGTATTCGAGACGGTATTCCTGCACTTGGAAAGACTTGGCGGTGTCAGTCGCCTCGTCGTATTCCATATAGCCAGTTTCCTCGTACACGTACATGTTCGAGCCGATGAGGCCGATAAGAATTACGGCCATCGCCACGTGAGCGAACGAACCGCCGATTGCGCTTGCGCGTTTCGCAGGCGTTTTGACATTGCGGGCGAACATGAAAGCCGCGTTGAAGAACAGAAGCGATGCAACGAGCAAGCCGATGAGTGCGAGTCCGTTGTAGTACCAGCCGGGGCCGGCCTCGAGCAGGGTCTCAGACGCCGTGTTGCCCTTGGCGATTGTGGCGTCGTATGCCGGGACGAACTGCGTCGCCCACCAGAAGGCCAAGATCACGAAGAGCACAATGGCGCAAAGGGCCGGGATGCGTGCTTGACGCACGAACTTGCCTGGATCGGTCTTTCCCCACGCGAGCAAGGGGCACACGGCCAATATAAGCAAGTACACAATACCAAGTGGACGCGCAATGGCTTCGTAGGCCGTGGCGCTGAGGGATTGTCCCCCGAAAGGCAACCAACTTGGCAGGGCCGATGAGACGGTCATATACGTGAGCAACAGCGTGAACACGATCATGATCACGTTGTTGAAATAGTACGCGCCGTCTTTGGAGAGCATGTTCTCGACATCATCGGCGCCTTCCGTATCGGCTGCGAACGATTTCCAACGCAGTGCAATACCTGCTATGGGAACGACAAGCGATACGACGATGAGGCCACCGAACAGCGCAAGCGAAACGGGGTCGCCGGCGAAGGCATGCACCGACTGCACGATTCCCGAACGCGTGATGAACGTGGCGACGATGACGAACGTGAAGGCAAGGCACGCGCACATGACCGCCCAGCGCTTGAAGGCGCCGCGTTGTCGGTACACGGTCAGCGTGTGGATGAGGGCCACGCACACGAGCCACGAAAGCAAGCTGGCGTTCTCTACAGGATCCCAGCCCCAATAGCCACCCCATCCTAGGACGACATAGGCCCATACCGCACCGAGGCCGATGCCCGCACCCAAGAACAGCCAACTAGCCAGGACGAAGCGCGTCGTGCGCTCGACCCAAAGCTTTGAAGCGTCATTGGTGATGAGCGCTGCCAAAGCATACGCGAAAGGAACCGAGAGACCCGCGTAGCCCACGAACAGCATGGGCGGATGGATAGCCATGGCCCAGTGCTCGAGCAACTTGTTCATGGAATAGATGGATGCTGTGGCAGTGAGCTGACCATCTGAGGCCATCCAATTATCTGGCGTCGGCGCGAAGGGCATATTCCCTTCCGAGAAGAGCAATAGCCCGCAGAACACGGCGACGACGAGCGAGACGACCGCCATTGCAAGGTTGTCGAGATGTTCGGCATACCCTTCAACCGCGCGCTTACGGTCAAACGTAAATGCACGCAAGAGGATGACGCCGTTGAATAGTGCGATGAGAAAAGCCCAGAACAAGAGAGATCCGGCGCGGCCGGCCCAAAGACCCGATAGCTTGTAAAGCCATGCGAGGGAATCTGTCGAGAAGGAGCGCTCCTCGACAACGTACTTGATAGTCACGTCACCGGTCATGAAGCACACGACGAGAATGGCGCAGCACACGAGCAGCGCAGCTACGTTGACAAGAACGCCTATGCGGCCGATTTTGGAAAGTTGCGGCTTGTGTGCGAAATGACCTGCGAACAGCAGGGCGCATGCTGCAATGGCGGCAATGCCTGCAATTGCGAGGATTGCGCTGCCTGCCGTGGCCATGGGTTTAACCTTCCAGCGCGACGTCGGTGGCAGTGAAGTAGCCGTCTGAGCCGAGCGATCCCGTTAGCACGACTGCAACGCCTTCTTCTGCATCGTCTGATAGCGCGCCTGTGTAGATGACGCGCATGCTGGCCAGACCGCTTGCATCGTCGATGGCGAACCTGAAGGGAGCGTCGACCCCTCCGAGCGTGTTTGGCGCGATAATACCGGAAACCTTGACGGGCTTTTCGTACACGGTAGAGCCGTACCCGAACAGATCCTCAATCGTAAGCGACCCTTCGGCATTCTCGTACTTCGAGGGGCACTTGGTGACGAGCTCTGAGCAGTTGAGCACGCCGTCGGAGCCCTTCTTTCCCGTGCAAATCGCAGTGACATCATTACCGAATGTTGCAGAAACGCCACCGTCGTAACGCACGTCCAGTGCGTTTGCGCCGGCTGGATCGGCTTCGGGATCGTAAATCTTGAACGTGAGGACGTTGTCTTCGATGGCGAACGAATTCTCGACGACGTTGCCCGTTACCTGGATCTTCGCGTCGTCTTGAACTTCAAGAGCTTCTGCGACCGATACCGTGCGCGCTGCAGAGTTTCCACCTACGACGGCGAGCACGATTATGATGACGATGACGATGACTCCCGTTACAACGGCCAGCCTGCGTTTTGCCTTAGCGTTCATGACACCCTCTGCCGCCTTCCAAAGTTGAGGTGTGTAATGGCGTGCTTTCAAACCTCAATTTTCGCCAAATACCCTGGAAAACGTCAAGATACACTTTTTTCGGGGAAGAGCATGACAGTTAAACGATCAAAAGAATTCTTGTGTCTTTGCTCAAACGATAGTGAAGTACTCGGTGCACGTGGCAGAAACCACGATAGAAGCAAGACCGCTCTCAACGGGAATCGTGGTATCGCCGCACGTGAGCCCTTCCCCCTCGGAGACGGTTATGCCGAGGCTCTCAAAGTCGATGACGATGCGTTGGGTTTCAGCAGAACGGTTGCATACTGCGACGACAGTCTGGTCGTCACCTGAGACGCGTGCAACGCATATCACGTCGGAATTAACGGCCATGCAGGTGAAACTCCCAGTGCGAAGCGCGAGCGAGCCTTTACGCATTGCCCCAAGGGCCTTGTAATGCCCCGTGAGGTCCTTGCCTACATCTGAGCGACTCGTATCGCCCCAGACCATGGGCGCGCGGCAGAACGGGTCTGAGCCACCCTGCATGCCGCGCTCATCGCCGTAATAGATGCATGGCGAGCCGGGAAGCGCGTACAAAAGACCTGTAATCATGACCTGAAGCTCGCAAGCTTTCGAGTCTTGCTCGGGGGTGAGTGTGGTTTGAATCCGATACTGCTCTTCGCGGGGTTCGTTCCTAAATGTTTTCCCATATGCGAGCACGGTCCGCATGCGCTCGACGTCGTGTGAGGACATCAGGTTCATGAGGCAGCGGTACAGCGGTGCAGGATAGTTCGATTGCTGCATCTTGAGGAACGTCGCCAGTTGGTAAGCATCGATCCTATCTGTAGCGAAATCGAGTAACGCGCTTCGCAGCGGATAGTTCATCACCGAATCGAGCGAGCGCCCGAACGCATACGTGCGAGCCATTCCGTAGCTTTCCTTGGTGGTGGCGTCTTCCCACACCTCGCCGATGATGACGGCATCTTGCTTGACGGACTTGACAGCAGTTCGCAGGCGCTCTAGCACATCGTCGGGGAGTTCGTCGGCGACATCGAGACGGTAGCCCATCGCGCCCGCGGCAAGCCACTTTGGAAGGATCTTGCCGAGGATGTAGTCTTGCCACAATTCGTTGCGTTCGTCCACTTCTGGAAGCGTCGGGTCTCCCCACCAACAACGATACGGCCCGTCTTCTTTTTGCACAGAGAAATCGTACCAATCGAAATATTTGGACCAGGGACCTTGCGCAGCACCAGGCTCGTCGTAGGTTTCCTGCGCGTTGAAATAACGGCTGTCGCTCCCCGTATGGGAGAGTACAGCGTCGAGGATAATTGAAATGCCTAGATCGGCAGCTTCTTTCACTAGTATCGCGAAATCATCGTCGGCGCCGAGCAACGGGTCGATGTGCTCGTAATCGGCGGTATCGTATCGATGGTTCGATCGCGCCTCGAACATGGGATTGAGGTACAGCGCTTCTACTCCAAGCGATGCCAAGTAAGGCAGTTTCTCGCGAATGCCCTCGAACGTGCCACCGTAAAAGTCTACGGGGTCGTATTCTCGGCCCTCCTCCCATTCGACGGGATCGTTCCAATCCTCATGCAAGTGCACGGGACGACCCATCTTCTCGTGCATCAATAAGCCCTCTGCACGAACGCCGGTTTTACCACGTGCAAAACGGTCGGGAAACACCTGGTACATGATTGCGCCGGTAAACCAATCAGGCGTGGAGAAATTCGGTTCGTAAACGCTCACTTGGAAACCCAAAGGCGCAGCATCGGCTTCGTAGGGCTCTCCTGACGACGAGCGGCTGTCGGAGCACGGTGCGTATACGATCGTCTTTGTGGTGTCGAGCGTTATGGCAAAGCGGTAAAAGGCGACATGCGGCTCATGACGGAACCCGACAGTGCAGCCATATCCGTTTGGATCGGGTTGCATGGGAATCGACCATTCGTCATCCCCCTCGAGCACGAAGAGGTCGACGGCGGCGATGCGGCTACACGCCTCGAGTCCAACGCGAAGGCGTAGGTGAACCATAGTGCCAATGGGGATAGCACCTAACGGCGTCCTATCCCCCGCCCTGCATGGGTCGTGGCCGATATCCCATTTCAGTTGCGCTAAAGCTTCCAAATCTGCTCGCAGTAATCCTCGATTGCCCTATCAGAGCTAAAATAACCTGCTTTAGCCGTATTGACGATGGCGCTTGCAAGCCAGCGGTCGCGGTCGGCGTAAGCTTTCATGACGTCGCCAAAGCGCTCGTCGTAAGCAGCGAAATCGAGCATGACGAAGTACGGGTCGCCTTCATTTCGAAGCGCATGGTACAGGTTGTCGAAACGGCTGCCATCGTGCGTGGGCAGGCTTCCGTCGACAAGGTGCTGCATGACGCGCGCAAGGCGGGGGTTGCCATCGGCGACAGCAGCCGGGTTGTACGAGTGCTCTGCCTTTATGCGGGCAAGGTCCTCGACCGTTGCTCCGAAAATGAAGATGTTGTCGGGCCCCACCTGCTCGGCAATCTCGACGTTCGCGCCATCCATCGTTCCAAGCGTGAGGGCGCCGTACAGCATGAACTTCATGTTGCCCGTGCCAGAAGCCTCGAGGCCCGCAGTCGAGATTTGCTCGGAAATGTCAGCGGCTGCCACGAGATGCTGGGCGGCCGTTACATCGTAGTTCTCAAGGAATAGCACGGGAATAAGATCGCGTGTGCGCTCGTCAGACGCTACAAGTTCTGAAATCGAGTTGATGAGGCGGATGATGTCCTTTGCCCTGCGGTAGCCCGGTGCGGCTTTGGCCGCGAAAACGAACGTGGTGGGCTGCATGTCGGTGAGCTCACCAGATACGATGCGGTCATACAGCGACAAGATGTGCAACGCCTTCATAAGCTGACGTTTGTACTCGTGCAAACGCTTGGCTTGGGCATCGATGATGGTGTTCGGATTAAGCTCTGCATGGCGGCTCTTGGATAGCCAGTCGGCAAAATCCACTTTGTTTTGCGCCTTCACCTTCTCAAACTCTTTGCGGAACGCGGCATCTTGGGCATATGGCTCGAGCTCGGCGATCTTGCGCCAGTCTTTCATGAAGCCTTCGCCGATCGTGTCGTTGACGAGGCGGCGCAGGCCGGGGTTTGCCACACCGAGCCATCGGCGTTGTGTGACGCTGTTGGTGATGCCGCTGAACCTCTCGGGGTAAGCTGTGTAGAAGTCGCGGAACAACGACGTGCGCAGGATTTGGCCGTGAAGCTGGGAAACGCCGTTGACGTGGCCGCTGAGGAGGACGCAGAGATTGGCCATGCGCACCTGGCCGCCTTGGATGATGGCCATGCGGTTGACGCGATCGTTGTCGCCAGGATACTTTGCCCAGATACGCTCGCGGAAGCGTGCGTCGATGGTCTCGAGGATTCGGTAAACGCGGGGCAGCAGGCGCTTCATCGTGCTTGCAGGCCACTTTTCGAGCGCTTCGGGCATGATGGTGTGGTTGGTGTAGTTGAACGTGCGGGCTGTCATGTCCACCGCTTCTTCCCAGGTAAATCCCTCCTCGTCGATGAGGATGCGGATGAACTCGGGAATGGCGAGCGCAGGATGCGTGTCGTTGATCTGAACCGCGATCTTGTCGGGCAGCGATCGCAGATCGCCGTAATGACGCTTATGAGCGTCGATGAGCGACTGCACGGTGGCGGAAACCAAGAAGTAGAACTGGCGGAGGCGCAGCTCTTGACCGCGCTCGTGGCTGTCTTCGGGGTAAAGCACCTTCGAGATGGATTCTGCAAGGTCGCGTTCGGACGTTGCGCGCTCATAATCGCCCTGGTTGAAGCGCGCGAGGTCGAGCTGCTGAGGGGCGCGTGCACGCCACAGGCGAAGCGTTGCGGGAAGCTTGCTTTCGTAGCCTACGATGGGCATGTCGCATGCTTCGGCGTAAATAGACTGCGCGTCATGGTACACGACCTTAAGGGTGCCGTCCTCGCTCCAGATTTCCTCGACGTGACCGCCGAACTTGACTTCGAACATGCGATCGGCGCGTTCGACCGACCAAACATCGCCACCAAGCGTCCAGTAGTCGGGAACCTCGACCTGTTGGCCATCGTGGATCTCCTGGCGGAAGAACCCGTACTCGTAGCGGATTCCGCAGCCCATTGCCGGGAGCCCAAGCGTGGACAAGCTGTCAAGGAAGCAGGCAGCAAGTCGGCCGAGGCCGCCGTTGCCGAGGCCCGCATCGGCCTCCTGCTCTTCGATGTCGCCAAGATCGTAGCCCATCTGAGCGAGCGCTTCGGCATAGGTGTCATACAGGCCCAGGTTTACCAGGTTGTTGGAAAGCGCGCGACCGATGAGGAACTCGGCGCACAGGTAGATGACGCATTTGTCGCCTGATGTCTGCGAGCGCTCGCGCTCTGCCGCGAACACGTCCATCACGACATCGCGGACGCAAAGCGCGGTGGCTTGGTAGATTTGCGAATCGACGGCGTTCTCGGCAGTGACGCCGAATTCGCGGCGGACGCGCGCTTCGATTTGCTCGCGAACCTCGGCCACCTTCTTGTCGCTGGGCTTTCCGCCCTCTTTCTCGATCTGCGTTTCAAGTTTCTTGCTGATTTGCTTGTACAGCTGCTTTTCGTTCTTCTTAGATTTCATTCTCGTTCCTCGGTAGTGCTTGGTGTTACATAAAAACCTACGACCCGGCAAAAGGGCCTGATGATAGCTTCTGATTGCGTTTCGGCGTTACAGCAGCGAACGGTACAGCTCGGCATAGGATTGGGCGCAGCGGTTGAAGCTGAAGTCGCTTTCCATAGCCTGTTTGACCAGTTTCTTCCGAACATCGGGGTTGCGCCAGACATCCAATGCCCAGCGGATGACGCCGAGCATCTCGCCTGCGTCGTAGTTTGCGAACGAGAAGCCGTTGCCCTCGCCCGTGAACTCGTTGTAGGGCGTTACCGTATCCTTCAGGCCGCCCGTCTCACGGACGATGGGCAACGTGCCGTAACGCATCGAGATGAGCTGCGAGATGCCGCACGGCTCGAACAGGGACGGCATGAGGAACAGGTCGCTTCCGCCATAGATGCGGTGCGAGAGCGGTCCGTTGTAGCCGATGAACGAGCACAGACGGCCCTTGTGACGGCCCTCGGCATCGCGGAAGAACTGCTCGTATTCGGACCATCCAGATCCCAGGATGATGACGCGGACGTCTTCTTGCATCAGCTCGTCCAGAACGTACTGAATCAAATCAACGCCCTTCTGAGGCGTAAGGCGCCCGACCATGCCGATGACGGCGGTGTCGTCGCCTGCGGGTTGAAGCCCGAGCTCTTCAAGCAGCGCATCGCGAACCTTGCGCTTGCGGGCAAGGCTCTTCTCCGAATAATGAGTCGGAAGGTTGTCGTCGGTGCGAGGGTTCCACACGTCTGTGTCTATGCCGTTCAGGATGCCGATGAGGTCGCTACCGCGCGAGCGCAGCACGCCGTCGAGGCTCTCGCCCGCAAGTGGCTCGCAGATTTCCTGGGCATACGTGGGGCTTACTGTGGTCACCTTGTCGGCGAACACGATGCCGGCTTTCAGCATGTTGTCACAGCCATAGTGCTCGATGAATTCGGGGGTTGCGAGCGAATCGTCGACACGAAGCAGGTCACGGTCGAATTCATGGCTGAACTGCCCCTGGAAGTGCAGGTTGTGGATTGTCAGCACCGTGCGAAGGTTCTGTTGCATGCCGCCGTGATACTGGGTCTTGGCCAGCAGGGGCATCATAGCGGTATGCCAGTCATTGCAATGCAGGATCTTGACGTCGAAATCGAGCTGCGGAATGGCATCCATAACCGCGCGGGTGAAGAAGGCGTACTGCTCGCCTTCGAACTCGCCGCCGCAGTACACGGGGCCGCCGAAATAGAATTCGTTGTCGATGAAGTAGTAGACAACGCCGTCGAGCTCGAGCTTTTCGAGGCCAACATACTGGGAGCGCCAACCGAGGCTCGCTTGGAAGTCGCACAGGTGCTGCGCTTCGTCGCCGTAGCGCTCCTTTATCTCGCGATGGAACGGCAAAATGACGCGTCCATCGAAGCCGAACTCCTTGAGGTACTTGGGCAGCGCGCCAACAACGTCAGCAAGCCCCCCGACTTTAAGCAATGGAGCGCATTCAGCTGCGGCGATGAGCACGCCGATGTTGTTTTCGGGCTTGGCATCCGAAGTCTTCTTGACCGATTTGGCAGGGGCCTTCTTCTTTTGCGGCATGGTTAACTCCTGTCGTACTCTCATTTTCGATTGCGCACTCGGGCGCGTTTCTCATATGAAAGGAGCGCCCGCACGAGCGCCCCTTTTGGGTTCCAAAACACAACCCGCTAATTATCCCACTTATCATGGGCAAGAACGGGTCATGCGCACAACCTGCAAAACTCCTATTCGTACAGCCGTGCCAGGATATCGGTGGCCTTCGATGGGCTCTTCACTCCCGTCCAAGTGGTCTTCACTTGTTGGTAGTACTCTCCGTCATAGTAGTAGAAGCATCTAAGGGTCTCGTATCCGTCTTTATCGAATGTGGATTCGCCATAACCATACTCGTATTCAAACGTTTTAATGGTCTGGTCCTTTCGATCCTCTCGAGGAGGAAGGGCATCGGCATCTTGGAAATGTCCCTCCTCGTCGAACGAGGCAATGCCTCCCCTTTCCAGGCTGATTTCATATTTCCCAAAAAACGGAAACTGCGAATCCCAGAACATGCCGAGATTGTCAATGTCGTGCGCAGAGGGATCGGCGCTCCCGCTCACTGAATACGTTATATCGGAGACGTTGTTCGAATCCCCGTAATAGGTATATGCAGCATTGACGACATACGTGTCGTCAGTAGCGGAATACGCATCAGAGTTGCGCTGTTTCGAAAAATCCAACAAGTAATTGCCGTCGTAAATGCTTAGCTTGCGACCAGTAAGCTCTGCGTCGAGTTTTTCGCCGGCGATTGTAAGATCGAGGTACATCTTCACGTTGTCACCCGGTTCGCCCATCTCGAATTCTTTGGGAGCATACGACACGCTGAAGAAAGCCCACGTTCCTTGGAGGCTCTCGCCATTGGACTCAATTGAAATCGTGCCATCAACGTTGATGTTGATGGTCGCGTTCTTGTCGATGGCCTTGAACACCTTGGCGTCGACTTTCCCGACATCTTTGAGGTCTTCGTCATACACAACAACGTCGTCAGACACTTCATCGAGCTTATATGAGCCCGTCAATGCCGAATACGCAATTGAATTAAGGCCTTCAATCGTCATCGTAGACGAGAGGATTCTCCCCTTGTCATCCAGCCTGTTGTCAAAGGTTGCCGCTATACCGTAACTTGACGAAGAGGACAGCAGATACCCGGAATCATCGCGCGAATACTCGAATTCGACATCGCTTGAGGAATCGGATTTCGCAGCGACCTTGAGGCAATCGCCTTTGTCGTTTCGCTCATATGTCGTTGTGTACAACAAGGTATCGTCATAGTTGAGTTCAGTTGCCACTTCTGATTTCACGAAGACCTTTACCGGCGAAAACGCATCGCATCCGCTGACCGTCATGGCAGCAACGAGCGCAGCTGCCGCGATGGCGGCAACGAAGAGGGCTCTCTTACGGTTCATGTTCGTCCTAACACAACAGGGTGATTCGCTTCTTCGATAAAGAGCTCATCAACCAACCCTTTGGAACTTGCGGATAACCTGCGGATTATCGGGCGTTCCAATCACGCGCGCGCCATCGGCAACGACAACGTCCTTGTCGATGATGACGTTGCGCAGGTATGCGCCTTTTCCAATCTGCGAGTCTTGCATGATGACGCAGTCTTTGACGTCGGCACCTTCGGCTATCTTGACGCCGCGGAACACGACGCTGCCTTCGACGCGGCCGCATACGTCGCAGCCATTGCCGAAGACGCTGTTGACCACTTCGCACCCCATGGCGTAGCGGATGGGAGGCGCGTCCATGACGCGCGTGTACACAGGGCCCTGCTCGAAGAACAGGTCATCGCGGACTTTCGGATCGAGCATGTCGCGCGTCATGTCGAAATACGACTTGACGGTGGTCAAGCGGGCAGCATAGCCGGTGTGTTCGACCGCAGCCACCTTGTACTGCCCAAGAGCGGGCTCGATGATATCCGTCACGAAATCATAACGGCCTTCTGCGCATGCTTCCTCGACAAGCTTGTTGAGGAGTTCCTTGTCCATGACGCTGGCTCCGAGGTTATAGCATCCCCCGCCGGCACCCAAAGGCCCGAATTCGCCGCCTGTGACCCAGCCGTCCTTGATATCGAGGTTTGCGATGAGGGTCGGGTCGCCTTCGCCGAGCCTGATGTCGTGCGAATAGAGCACGGTGATGTCGGCACCCGATTCGATGTGATGCTCGAGCATGCGGCTGTAATCTTCGCGGTACACCATGTCAGACGCAAGCAGGAAGCAGTACTTCGCGTGCTGCTCGTCGATGTAGTAGCGCTTGGCGAACAGCGCATCGCCGAATCCCTTGTACAGGCCCGTGCCCAAACCCTGGTCAAACGGTGTCAGAAGCGCGACGCCGCCGCGCTTGCTGTTGAGGTCCCAGGCATCGCCCGATCCGATGTGCTCGACGAGCGATTGGAAGTTGCGTTGCATGATGACGCCGACGTTGCGGATGCCGCTCTGCGCGATGTTCGAGAGCACCACGTCGATGGTGCGGTAACGTCCTGCCAAGGGAAGAGCGGATACCGCCCTGTGGGCGATGAGGTCGCCGAGCAACGGGTTGCCGTGTCCTGCGAAGACCAGTGCGAAGGTATCGTTCATATTCGTCATGATATCCCCCTACTCCACTGTCGCGTTCGGTTCGACTGACTCGCCGGCACCAACTGTGCCTTCAGGCGCGATCCACGAATCGGGACCGAGGACGCATAAGTCGCCGTCTTCCTCGCCGATACGGGCACCTTCGCCAATATGGGCGTTTTCGGCGACAACGGCGCGTATGACGACAGCCCCGGCTTCGATACACGCCCCTCGCATGATGACGCTGTCCTTCACCAGCGCGCCCTGTCCCACACGCACGCCCTGGAACAACAGGCTGTGGGTTATGTTGCCCTCCACTTCGCAACCTTCGGCAACCATGCAGTTTTGCAATGTGGCCGATGAACCGATGCGGGCGGCGGGAAGGTTCGGGTTGCGGGAGTAGATCTTCCAGGAGTCATCGGACATATCGAGTTCGTCGGAGTTGTCGAGAAGGTCCATGTTGGCTTCCCACAAGCTGTCAATCGTGCCGACATCGCGCCAGTACCCCTCGAAGCGGTATGCGAACAAACGCTCATCGGCACTGAGCATCGCGGGTATGACGTCCTTGCCGAAGTCATGGCTGCTATTCTCGTTCACGGCGTCATCTTGAAGGTATTGACGTACCTTTTCCCAGCTGAACACGTAAATGCCCATAGAGGCAAGGTTGCTCGGCGGGTTGGCTGGCTTCTCGACGAAGTCGGTCACGCGATTGCAGTCGTCAGTGGCGAGGATGCCGAAGCGGCTTGCCTCCTCGATGGGAACGGGCATGACGGCGATAGTCGCATCGGCCTCGTTTTCCTTATGGAAGCCGACCATGTCGCTGTAATCCATCTTGTAGATATGGTCGCCTGAAAGCACGACGATGAATTCGGGGGCGTAGCGGTCGATGAAGCGGATGTTCTGGTAGATGGCGTCAGCCGTGCCCAGGTACCAGTTGCCCTCGTCGCCCATGTGAGTCGACGGCGAGAGCGCGTATGCGCCGCCATTGTTCGTGTTGAGGTCCCACGGCGCGCCGTTTCCGATGTAGCTGTTCAGGACGAACGGCTCGTACTGCGTGAGCACGCCCACGACGTCGATGCCCGAGTTCGTGCAGTTCGAAAGCGGGAAATCGATAATGCGGTACTTGCCGCCGTACGGCACGGCGGGTTTTGCCCGGTAACGTGTCAACACGCCCAAACGACTTCCCTGACCGCCAGCCAGGATCATTGCAACGCATTCTTTGCGATTGTTCATACTCCCCCTCCTCGTGTTACTTCCTGAATTTGTAGAAAACAGCGGAGAGCGGTGGCAAGATGAGCCTCGCGCTCTTCGGTTGGTCTGCAAACGGCTCGTCGAGTGTTTTCGCGGTTGCGACGACTTTGGTCCCCGTGCCGCCGAACTTCTCGTCGTCGCTGTTAAGGGCGATGCTAAGGGATCCTTCGCACGGGAGCCCGACGGTGAATCCGTCGAGCGTGTTCGGTGTGAAGTTATAGCAGCATAGAATGTCCGGCGTGTCGTCATTGGCATAGCGCATGAACGCGATTGCACATTCGTCTCGGTTGTCGACGTTGGCCCATCCGAAACCCGCCCAACTGTCGTCGATCTTCCACAGTGCGCTGTTCGAGCGATAGAGCTCGTTCAAGGCGGCGCTGTAGGCGCGCATGCTGTCATGGATGGGGTATTTGAGCAGGAACCAGTCGAGCTCTTTCTTGAAATCCCATTCGATGAACTGGCCGAACTCGGACCCCATGAACGTGAGTTTCTTGCCTGGGCGTCCGAACTGGTACCCCATCAGCGTGCGCAGCTCCGAGAACTTCTCCTCGTATTCACCGAACATCTTGTTGACCATGGACGCTTTGCCATGGACCACCTCATCGTGGCTGAAGGCGAGGACGTAGTTTTCGGAGAAGGCGTACATCATGCCGAACGTCAGCTTGTCATGGCTTCCCCTTCGGAACAGCGGGTCGAGCGCGAAGTACTCGAGCATGTCGTGCATGAAGCCCATGTCCCATTTGAAGGTGAAGCCCAGGCCGCCATCGTATGGCGGGCACGTGACAAGCGGGAATGCCGTGGATTCCTCTGCCACGGTTATGGCACCGGGATACTCGGAAAGCACGGCGGAATTCAGTTTCTGCAAGAAGGCGACGGCTTCCTTGTTGATATTGCCGCCCTCGTCGTTTGGCACCCAATCGGTGCGCGCGTAGTCGAGGTACAGCATCGACGACACGGCGTCGACGCGGATGCCGTCGATGTGGTACACATCGAAGAAGAAGATAGCCGATGACATGAGGAAGCTCTGCACTTGCGGCTTGGTGTAATCGAACACGAGCGTGCCCCATTCGGCATGCTCGCCCTTGCGCGGGTCGGTGTACTCGTACAGGGGCGTTCCGTCGAACTTCGCAAGCGCGAACGCGTCCTTCGGGAAATGCGCGGGCACCCAGTCAAGGATGACGCCAATGCCTGCTTCGTGCAGCGTGTTAACGAGGTACATGAAGTCCTGCGGCGTCCCGTAACGCGACGTTGGCGAGAAATACCCCGTGGCTTGATAGCCCCACGATTCGGGCAACGGGTATTCCGTCACGGGTAAGAGCTCGACATGCGTGTAGCCCATCTCGGTGCAGTACGCGGCAAGCTCGTCGCCGATGACGCGGTAATTCGGATACACTTCGCCTTCGGGTACGCGCCACGACCCCAGCTGCAGTTCGTATATCGAGATAGGCGCATGTATGGCATCCGTGTTTGCGCGCTTTTCAAGCCACGCGGTATCGTTCCATTCGAAGCCGCCGAGCCGCCAAACCTTCGATGCCGTGGCAAGGCCGTTTTCTGCGTGGAACGCATAGGGGTCGGCTTTCAGCTGCACCGAGCCGTCGGGGCCTTCGATGGCGTATTTGTACGTGGAGCCATCCTCGAGCCCTTCGATGACAGCCGTCCAGATACCGTCTTGCACGTGTTGCATGGGATTGGCGTATTCGTCCCAGCTGTTGAAGTCGCCGACAATATGAACCGCCTTTGCATGAGGTGCCCATACGGTGAATTGGAACTTCGAAGGCTCGTCGTTGTCGGAAGCGAGTTCATGGCATCCGAAGACAAGATATGCTCGGCGCGCTTCTCCCCTTCCGAACAGGTACAAGTCGGCTTCGGGGAGTTCTGATGTTTTGCGAATCGATTCGCTCATGGAATCAGTATACTTCACGCCAATCCCCTTCCCCTCATAACGCAAGGTTGATTGCAGGTTGCATCTGCACGTCTCGCCGTCCTCAGAAGCCATTCTAATGCAGTTGGCTTACCAAGTTATCTGTCTCGCGCGCGATGCGCATCTCCTCGTCGGTGGTTACAACGCAAATGCGAATGGGACTGTCATCAATGGATATGATGCGGTTGGCGCCAATCTGGCCCGTGAAGTCGTTGCGCTCTTTGTCGAGGATCATGCCCATGTGAGCCAGTCCTGCGAAAATGCGTTCACGGAGCTTGGCAGAATTCTCGCCGATTCCGGCCGTCATGACCACGGCGTCGGTACGGGTCATGGCGGCGTAATAGCTGCCGATGGCCTTTTGTATCTTGTACACGTACATGTCGATGGCAAGCTCCGCCCGCTCGTTGCCCGAATCTGCTGCCTCGAGCACGTCGCGCATGTCGCCTCCAACACCCGAAATGCCCGCAATGCCGGATTCGCGGTTGAGGATCTCGTCCATTTCGTCGAAGGTCTTGCCCTCCTCGCGCATGATGTACGTGACGATTGCGGGATCGATGCTGCCCGAGCGCGTGCCCATCATGAGGCCCTCGAGAGGGGTGAAACCCATGGTCGTGTCGATGGATTTGCCGTGATTGACGGCCGTAATCGAACCGCCGTTACCCAAGTGGCACGTGATGAGGCCCAAATCGCGCAACGGCCTGCCAAGAAGGTTTGCCGCCTGCTGAGCTGCATAGCGGTGGCTCGTGCCATGAGCACCGTAACGGCGAATGTGGAAGTCCTCGTAGTAGCGCCATGGAAGCGGGTACATGTAGGCTTTAGGCGGCATGGTGGTGTGAAATGCCGTATCGAATACCGCGACTTGCGGCGTTTCCGGCATGATCTTGTGCATCATGTCGATGCATGCATCAGCTGCCGGATTGTGCAACGGCGCGAGGGCTTCGCATTTATCAAGGTTGGCCCGCGCTTCGTCGTCGATGAGCGTTGCCTTGGTGAAGTACTCGCCGCCCGCCACGATGCGGTTGCCAATGGCGTCGATTTGCCCGAGCCCGCTGATAGGCGATTCGGGATCGTCTGACATGACGTCGAGCAGCTTGGCAAGGCATTGCGCGACCGTAAGCCCGGCAGCGTTGTACGTTACTTTTTGGAAATCGGGGGCGAATGAAACGTTCATGTACGCGTCGTCGGTCCCCACCTTCTCGGCAAGGCATTTCATACGGCAAACCTTGCCTTCGGTTTCGATGAGCTGAGATTTCAGGGAAGAGCTTCCCGCATTTACGACGAGTACGAGCATGACGGCGTCCTTTCAATCGACACCGTCATTTTACAATGTTTCGTTCATGCTTCCCGTGCGATAACCCTGTAAGTCGATGGAAACATAGGCGAAACCCAGCCCTTTTAGGGTTTCCACGATACCTCGACGCATCTTCTCGGAAACTAATCGTTCTATTTCGTTTTCAGGTACTTCGATTCGCGCTGTCGAGTCCTGGAGGCGTACGCGGACACTTGGGAAGCCGAGTCCGACAAGATACGTCTCAGCGTCGTCTACGAGCTTCAGCCGCTCGTTTGTTATAAGGTCCCCGTATGCGAAGCGCGTGTTGAGGCAAGCATAGGCCGGCTTGTCCCATACGCTCAGCCCCAAATACCGTGCCAACTCGCGCACGTCGGCTTTGTTGAGACCTGCGCCCCGCAAGGGGCTCACCACATCCATTTCCCTCCCGGCCCGGAAACCCGGTCGGTAGTCGCCCTCGTCGTCGAGGTTCGATCCCTCAGCGATGATCCAAATGTCTTGAGCTGCGGCCTCGGCCTTAATGCACGAGAGGAGCTCTCGCTTGCAGTGATAGCAACGGTCGGGCGGGTTATGGTCAAATCCCTCGATGTCGAACTCATGTGTTTCGACGACGCTGTGACGGATGCCCTCCTGCTTGCAGAAATCGCGGGCTTCCTCGATTTCGCGAGCGGGAATCGATGGGCTCTTGCCCGTAACGGCGAGCACATTGTCACCGAGCACATCATGGGCCACTTTGAGCAAAAGCGTGGAGTCAACGCCGCCTGAGAATGCGACAGCCAGGTTTCCGTATTCGCTGAGGGCTTCACATAGGATGTCGAATTTACCTGCCAGGACAGGGTCGAGCTTCTCTTGCGTGTCCATAATTCCTCTCTTTCATTTTTGAGTATCGTACGGCAAAATGGCTCAATGAAAGCTGACGAGTTCCAAGGAGAGTGCATGACCATCCGCATCGTTGACGAGAAAGCCGATACCTCCTTCTTTCAGGATGCATCATGTGCGTTTGGCGTCTTCGACGGTTTGCATCTAGGCCATCGCTACATCATCAACAAGGCATTTGACAATCGAGAGCCTGATTGCAATGTCATTATCTTGACATTCGACATCGATCCAGACGAGATATTCCATCCTCAGCGGTTGAAGAAGCTTATGCGAAATGACGACCGACTGCGGGCTCTCGACGAGCTCGGTGCAGACTACGTCGCATGCCTGCCGTTCGTTCCCGGTCTGTACTCGAAATCTCCCGAGCAGTTCCTTGCAGACCTATTCGGCAAAGCGACTCCCGCCACCATGCATGTTGGCGAAGATTTCAAATTCGGAGCACGGGCGGCGGGAACGGTAAAGACGCTGCATCAGTGGGGAGCCGAGTCGGGATGCACGGTTTGCGCACATGAGCTCGTCGTTTCGGATGGCGCCCCCATCACGTCCACGCGCATACGGAAAGCGCTTGAGAGATGCGATGTAGAAGAAGCCAAAACGTTGCTCGGGCGCCCGTACAGGCTTTGCGAAACGGTGCACAAGGGTCGTGGAGAAGGATCCTCATTCGGTTTTGCAACGGCGAACCTGCTTGTCAAGCCACAGGACCGTGTGCTTGGAGACGGCGTGTACGCGGCACATGCAGTGATTGACGGCGTACAGTACAAGGCCGCTGTGTCGGTCGGCGTGTCGCCGACGTTTGAATCAACGACGACCGCCAACGTCGAGGCGCATGTGCTCGACTTCGAGGGAGACCTTGTCGGCAAGGAAATCGCGCTCGATTTCGAGGCATTCCTGCGCCCCATGATGAAGTTCGATTCAACCGAAGAGCTTGTGGCGACAGTCATGTCCAATATCGAGTGGGTACGCGAGAACCTTTAATCGGCCTTTTGAATAACGGCAAAGTGAAGGAATGGCAGTGCCTGCATCGTTCCTCAGGGAAGAAAAGCCATTTTTGCTATAGACAAGGCATATAACCCGTAATGGCAATTAGCCGTCTGTCTGGCAATTTGCGTCAATGCTATGATTCTCGCAAGAACCTAGTGACGGGGGTGCGTAATGATCGAGGGCACACTTGAGGAGCAAGCCGAGTTCATCGAGGGACTTCTCGGCATCGACAAGGAACGGCATGCCGATCGCAGCATCGAGACGAATCTCGTGCACGGATACGGCGAGCGCGATGCAAGCGGAGGCGTTAGCACTCCCCTTCAGCTGAGTTCGACGTTCGCCCATCCCAGTTTCGACGGCTCGACCGGCTACATGTACAGCCGATGCGGAAACCCCACGAGGCTCGCTCTCGAAGACGCGATTGCGTTACTCGAAGGCGGCAAGAAGGCATGGGCATTTGCGAGCGGCATGTCCGCCATCGCCACAGTGCTCAAGTTCTTCAAAGCCGGAGACCATGTGCTCGTGTGCGATGACCTGTATGGCGGCACGTATCGTCTGTTCTCAGACATTTACACGCAATACGGCCTCGAATTCGATTATGTCGACTGCACGGACTTAGCTGTCGTCGAAGGCGCTTGCAAGCCCAATACCCGCGCCCTGTTCTTGGAGACTCCGACGAATCCTACGATGAAAGTCGCCGACTTGGCTGAGCTCAAGGAATTCACGCGTGCCCACGACCTCATGTACATCGTGGATAACACGCTGCTTACACCACGCTTCCAGCGCCCATTCGAGTTCGGCGCCGATATCGTGATCCACAGCGGCACGAAATACTTATGCGGCCATAACGACATAACGGCCGGCTTTCTCGTCGTCCGCGACAGCAGCCTCATACAAGACCTTTTCACCATCACGATGTCCGAAGGAGCGTTGCTTGACCCCTTTGACAGCTGGTTGATGCTGCGCAGCTTGAAGACGCTCGACGTGCGCCTTCAGAGGCAACAGGAGAATGCGATTGCGATAACGGAATTCCTCAAGCAGCACGAAAACGTCCGCGACGTCTATTACGTCGGCGATCCAGATCATCCGTCATACGAATTGAGCCTGAAGCAGACAAGCGGGTTCGGCGCAATGATCTCATTCCGTGTCGATTCGCACGAGCGGCTAAAGAAGGTTATCGAAAGCGTGAGCGTCATTTCCTATGCCGAAAGCCTGGGAGGCGTTGAAAGCCTGATAACGTACCCGCTCATGCAGACGCACGGTGCCATGGCACCCGAACTGCGTGAGAAGCTCGGTATTGACGACTGCCTATTGCGACTATCGGTCGGCATCGAAGGCATAGACGACCTCATCGCCGATTTGCAACAGGCACTCGCTTAACGGCAACCTGCTTCGATACGCAACGTCAGCATTGCCCCGATGTCATAGGCTCGTCCACCGGGCTCGTCATGATCGCATGTGATGTTGAAGCCGACAAGGCGGCGCTCGCCGCGTTGCGTTTCCTCGAAAATGTAGACAACGGTCATGTCTTCCGATTCGCGCACCTCGACCGTGCGGTTTTCGGTGACGTCCATGGTTCCGGCAGAAATGAACAGCGTGCCGTTGACCGCAATCGTGTTCGTCGAAATGGACCCTGGAAGCTTGCAGCTTTCCGGAACCTCGGTACCAGACAGTTCGCAGGCTATGGCCTGTCCCGCACACGCGCCTTGTAAGGCGGCGTTTTTCCAGATGCCGACGATGCGCTTCTCGCCTGATATGAGCTCAGTGCCTTGTGCCACATCGCCAGCCGCGTAAACGTCGGGATCGCTCGTGCGCATAAACTCATCCACGACGAGCGCTCGGTCCACCTCAAGCGAGCCGGGCTCGATGAAGTCGATGTTGGATTTCATGCCGTGCGCAACCGAGATTTCGTCGTAAACGCCCGTCTCTCCGGTTGAGAACGTGACGGCCAAACCCTCATCGGTGCGGATTACCGACTCGATCTTCTGACCGAGCTTCAGCGTGACGCCTTTGGCGCGCAAGCCTTTCTCGAATCGAATGGCCGCTTCGGGCAACGCATTGAAATCGAGCACATGAGGGTTAATGCCGACAAGCGTGCACTCGAGATTGTGGTTGAGGCCTGCCTCGAGGGTTTTAAGCGCAACCATCGAGGCGCCGCTAACGAGAAGGCGCTTGCAAGAGGGGTTCTCGAGGGCTGTCTTCAGACGCTCGGCATCGTCCATCGAGCGAAGGACGAGCGGTTGGTAGTCGTCGTTGTCGACGCCGGGAAAGCCCCAGCACATGGGCGTGGCACCTGTGGCCACGATGCATTTGGAGTACTCGTACGTTCCATTGGCGGTGCTGATGACGTGATCGGCAGGGTCGAGTTTTGTCACGGGGCCATCCTCAACCACATCGAGATTCAATTCGGCAATTTCATCGTAGGACCACGGGAAGCATTCGTCATACGATTTCTCGCCTCCCGCATAATAAGACGTGAGGATGGGGCTATACGGCAAGGTTTCGATATTGGAGAAGACGCGAATAACGCCTTCGTAACCGGAGTTGCGAAGGGCTATCGCAGCATTGACGCCTGCAGTGCCGAAACCGACGATCGCGACAGGAGCCGAAGTGGTAGTTGCTTGTTTCATAATCGGCCTCCCTTATGCGAACACGCTGGCGAGCCAGGCGCCGTATTCTCCATACCACATGCCGCCGAGTTGCGCGAAGACCAAGTTCCAATCAAACTGGTTGTCGAACATGAGCTCGGTGTAGTGCTTGTTGACGACATTGCGCGGCGCGCTCATGAGCCGGTACGCATACGTATACGTGCATGTGGGGCACATGGTGACGACGGTGGCGCCATCAGGGGCGAACGAGAGCTTGCTATCGGCTTGCTGCGCTTGGCGTTCGGGCTTGAAAGCGCTGACAGCGCCTCCCGCGCCACAGCAGCCGTGGAAGATGCTGGGGGTATCGGGATCGATTCCAAGAACGGCGCATGTTTCCCTGAGGTACGTTCCATCGCGGTCTTGACATGACTTGGAAAGGCACAGCGTGCCTTCGGGCATGGGGTGCTTCGGCGTGAAACCGCGCTTCCCGAGGTACGAGGCAAGCGATTCGACTTCGACTTCGACGCCCTTGCGAGCAAGCGCGACTTTCATGTCGTTAGCGCATCCGGGGCATACGCACACAAGCGTCTTGGCGCCGGATTGCGCGATTTCCGCCGCGTTGTTCTCGCAGAGGGCTTCGGCTCGGTCGAAGAAACCGGCGCTCTTCAACGAAGAACCACAGCAGTGGTCGATCATGGTCGCCTTATCGCATAGACCGTCGACGGCTTCGAAAATCTCGCGCGTGAGCTCAGGACCATATGCGGCAAGGGAACATCCGGGAAAAAACGCGACATCGCAATCGTGCTGTGCTTCGTGGTGATCGTTTTGAACGTGACGCGTCAAATCTGCGTACCCTATGCCGTGAATCGCCCGATAGGCAGTGAAAATGTCCCATTCTTGGTCGACGAGAACGCTCGACCACGCTTCGCGTTCGATGAGTCCGAGATTCTGGAAATCGATTCGCGCATGGTAGATGAGGTCGCACACATCGTTATGGGCGAAGCAGGTGTTCTTGCACGACGTGCAGAAGAAGCAGCCCCTTACGGCTTGGATGAGTTGCTGGTTTTGCGCTATGCGCGTGCGGACCTCGTCGGTGTCGTGCGCTCCCCTTTCGGCTGCAAGCATCGATTTGGCGATGTCTCCGAGCGTCATGTTGGCGGCGATAAGCGACTCGCAGGCACCAGTGCAATGGCCGCATTCGGTGCATTGACCCGAGAATGTCCGATACGTATCAGCGCATTGGAGTAGACCCATAGGTTGTCCCTTCGACAAGTGGAATCAGGTGCGGTAATCGGAAGCGTTAACCCCATGTTGCGTTGGTTGCGCCCGTCCCCGTTGCTCCGGTAGCACCACCGAAGGGGTACAGGCTGCCGCTTTGAAGCGAGTCGGCAACCATGGGATAGAGGTATACCATGGCAAGGATGTTGAGGATGAGTATGCCGATTGATATGACCATGGCGATAATCCAAGGACGCGTGAGCGCCTTCTGAACTTCAGGGTTGTTTGGCCGCGCAGCTGCAATGCGGCTGAATTTATCGCGCGCCATGAAGGCGAAGACAACTGCAAGAGCACTCAGGAGCACGCCTCCGAAAAACAACGAGACTCCAGCGACAACTTGAGAAATGATCGTGAAACGACGTCCGGCTTGAAACTGGGGAATCTCAGCGCCTTTCAGCGTGAAAGAGGTCTTGCCGATAATGGCCGTGGACGTGACTTGCGCTTCCTCGAATGCTTGCTCGATCGTGACCGGCTTGAAGTTGGGGTCATCGGGTCGCCAGCTCCTGGGAGGCTCGGGAGCTTCAGGAGTGTCAGAAGAAGCGTCCTCCTGGACGTCGTTCTCCTCTTCGAGGTTGTTGAAATCTTCGCTCATTGCTTACTGCCCTATGCCACTGCTGCCGAAACCGCCAATACCCCGATCGGTTTGGGAGAGCTCGTCGACTTCAACCAAATCGACAGGAGGCGTTTGCATGATGACGAGCTGGGCGATGCGGTCGCCGTGCTTTATCTCGAACGGGGTTTGAGAGTCGAGGTTTATCAGGATGGCCTTTATCTCGCCGCGGTAATTGCTGTCGATGAGCCCAGGCGCATTGACAATGGAAATGCCATGTTTGGCTGCCAGCCCGCTTCGTGGAAGGACGAAACCTGCATAGCCCTGGGGTATGGCCATGGCAATGCCGCAAGAAACCATCCTGCGCTCGAACGGCTTCAACACGGCGTCTTCAGCCGCACGCAAATCGAGGCCGGCATCGCCAACGTAGGCGTATGCCGGCATTTCGAGTGTGTCGTCGAATTTCTTGACGGGTACGGTTACGGCTTGGAGCATGGCTAACGGAGTTCCTCGAGAGCGGCGGCGAATTCCTCGATGTCCTTGAAATCCTTGTATACGCTGGCGAAGCGGACATAGGCCACATCATCGAGCGACTCGAGGCGCTCGAGAACCTTTGCGCCAAGGTTCTTGGACGTGATCTCGTTACGCGGTGCAGTGCGGAGTTCCGATTCGATATCGTCGATGACGCCTGTAATCTGGTCAGGCGTGATGGGACGTTTGGCGCATGCAATCGTGATACTGCGGATGAGCTTGTTGCGATCGTACGTTTCGGAAGATCCGTCTGACTTCGTGACGAGAAGCGGACTATCGCCTAAGCGCTCGTACGTGGTGAACCGGTGCTTGCAATCGAGGCATTCGCGTCGACGGCGAATGGTCGATCCGTCATCGGATGGACGGGAGTCAACGACTTTTGATTCGGGAAAACCGCAAGACGGGCAACGCATGGTGTGCACTCCTTCGTTTAAACTGCATTGCCCATAGAATACCACTTAGGCGTAGTTTGCAACCGTCAAATACAATATATTGATTTGAAATAGGTTTTTATCGGGGTTAACGGTTTACGACCCCAAGATAAGCGATACGAGGCCGATGATCGCCGCCCCAGTGGAGAGTGCAGCAATGCCCGAACGCGTGAACAGGTGATATGGGCATCCGAGCATGCTTTCGAATCGCAAACTGCACAGCATTTCGCTTGAATCGGCAAGGCGCTTGATGCGCGATTGCTTTTGCGGCTGCTTCCCCATTGGCTCTGTGACAGGGGATTCCGAAGCGCGTACGGTTCTGAGAGAACCCGGGAACGAGATGATGGTGGCTTCGTCGGGGCTTTGCACCCATCGGGGCATCGCGAGAGCCGATGTACCGCTCGTGTAGGATTTCGCGATTCGCTTGTTCATTTTTCCTCCTGCACTTGCACAGAACCTTTGTTCGTGTGTATAATAAGCCGAACAAAAGTTCTTGTCAATGAAAAAACAAACATATGTACGAAAGGTGGAGCCATGGCTGACAAGTTGACCAAGCGCCAGCAGGCAGTGATGGATAGCATCGAGAAGAGTATTCGCGAAAAGGGCTACGGCCCCACCGTACGCGAGATTTGCGCCGATCTCGGGTTGTCTTCGCCGTCAACCGTGCACGTGCACCTGAAGACGCTCGAGCAAAAGGGCTACATCGTGCGCGACCCGCTGAAGTCTCGCTCGATATCGCTGCCTTCCCAGTTCTCGGGTCAAGAGTCCGAAGCCTCGAATGTCATTCGTCCCAGCTTCAGCAAGATCGTCGACGTTCCGCTCGTGGGTAACGTCGCTGCCGGCGAGCCCATCCTTGCCGAAGAGAACATCACCGATACCATTTCGCTTCCGACCGATATCGTCGGCGACGCCCCATCGTTCATGCTCTCGGTGCGCGGCGATTCGATGATCGAAGCCGGCATCAACGACGGCGACTACGTGGTCGTCAAAGAGCAGCCCGTTGCCAATAACGGCGATATCGTCGTCGCCATCATCGAAGACGGTGCAACAGTCAAGCGTTTCTACAAAGAGAAGAACCACATTCGGCTTCAGCCCGAAAACTCCTCGATGGATCCCATAATCACGCGGGACTGCGCAATTGCCGGCAAGGTGGTCGCCGTGTTCAGGCGCATCTAAGAGTACTGCTCAAATACATGCGAGCAATCAGGCGGGGCGTACAGCATCAAGTGCGTCCCGCCTTCTTCATGGGTTTCGCTGATGATATGGCAACGTCGATGGGCCATGGAAACGAGGTCTCCCCTGTCATAGGGAATGACAACATCGATGAGCGCGTCCTTTGACGCTGCGACCTTGGCTATGCGGTCGATGAGTTCGTCGATTCCCTCTCCCGTTATCGCAGATACGAGAACGGCATCAGGATACGTTTCGGATAAGCGGCGAATTGCATCAGAAGATTCGAGGAGGTCTTTCTTGTTGAACACGATTATGCGCTCGATGCGCTCCGCTCCAATTTGGTGCAAGACGTCGCCGACGGTTTGCATCTGGTAGCCCAGCTCGTCGGACGAGCCGTCGACAACATGCAAGATGAGGTCGGCGCCGTTAATCTCGTCGAGTGTCGATTTGAAAGACTCGACCAATGTCGTTGGCAGCTTGCGGATGAAGCCGATGGTGTCGGTTATCGTCACCTCGCGGCCTTCAGGCAACCTGAGTTTACGCGTAGTCGAGTCGAGCGTGGCGAACAGCTTGTCATAGCTGAGCACGTCGGCGTTCGTGAGCTTGTTGATGAGGCACGACTTGCCGGCATTGGTATACCCTGCCAAGGCGATTTTGAACGTGCCGCTCTTGTATCGGCTCTCACGTTGTATGGTGCGACGTTCGTCGAGTCTGGCGAGTTCGCGTTTGATAGATGAAATGCGTTTGCGCACCATGCGCCTGTCTACTTCCAGCTGGCTTTCGCCTTCGCCGAAACGAGACCCCACGCCGCCGCCCATGCGGTTGGAAGCCAGGTGCGCCCACATGCCGCGCAAACGAGGATACAGGTACTGGTTCTGCGCAAGGCGCACTTGCAAGCGCCCCTCCTTAGTGGTGGCGTGAAGGGCGAAGATGTCGAGGATCAGCGCCGTGCGATCGATCACCTTCACATCGCGTCCGACGATTTTCTCGAGGTTGGCTTGCTGCGAAGGCGTCAGCTCATCATCGAATACGACGACATCAGCTGAATACGCACGGCACATGTCGGCGATATCGGCTGCCTTGCCGCTGCCGACGAATGTCCGGGGGTTGGGCGCGTCGAGGCGTTGTGTCGTGGTGGCAATAGTCTCGGCGCCGACAGTGTCTATGAGCCTTGAGAGCTCTTCAAGGGACGATTCAACGGGCCATGGCGAACCTGGCCATTCGATGCCTACGAGTATTGCGCGTTCCTTGATTTCACCTATGTCTTGCATAGGTGAATATTACAACGAAACCGTGCCTTTGAACGACTCGCACGCAGGACCCGTCATGAGCACGGTGCCTGCTTGCGAGTATTGGACATGCAGCGTTCCGCCGAGCAAGATGATATCGTTATCGCGTCCTGCGCGTCCTGTCAGGTTTGCAGCGACGCCTGTCGCACACGCTCCCGTGCCGCATGCCAGGGTTTCGCCGCATCCGCGTTCGTACACGCGCATGTGAATGCCGTCGGGTTTGACGGTCGCGAACTCGATGTTCGATTTCTCGGGAAACACCTCGAAGCTTTCGAAATACGAACCGACGGCATCGATATCGATGCCGTCGCAATCATCGACGAACGCGACAGCATGTGGGTTCCCCATCGAAACGCACGTGAACTCGAATGCGCCGTATGGCGAGTCTATCTGGGCTTCCTTGACGAACACCTCGCCAGATTCCGTCATGGCGTTGAAAGCCAACGTGGTCGGGATTTGCTGTGGGTTCAAGATTGGGGCGCCCATGTCGACGGTTGCCGACACCAGCTTTCCCCCATCGTCGGTTTGATAGCTGATGGTCTTGACCCCAGCACGTGTCTCCACGTTGAGCAAGGGGGTGTTCTTCTCGACTATGCCGTAATCGACGAGGTATTTGGCGAAGCAGCGGATCCCGTTTCCGCACATCTGGGCAATGGACCCATCGGCGTTACGGTAATCCATGAAACCGGCGTTGGCAAGATCATGCGGCGGCTTGACGATAATGACGCCGTCGGCTCCGATGCCCGTGTGACGTGAGCAGATCTTTGCGACCTCTTGAGGTGTGAAGTCGATGCTATTGTCGGGATCGTTGAAGAAGACGAAATCGTTTCCGGCACCGTGAAGTTTAACGAAGCTCAGTTGACGCGTCATGGGAGGCTCCTTCCAGCGCGTCGATTGTAGCAACGATGCCAAGGGATTCCTGAGTCATGTAATCCAGATTTAACGTGTCGGCTTTCACCCAGCTGATGCGCTTGTCTTTCCTGAACCACGTGCGTTGCCGCTTGGCATAACGGTGGGTCGCCGTCTTGATCTGATCGATGGCTTCATCAAGGCTGATTCGGCCATCGAGTGAGGCGACGATTTCCTTGTATCCGATAGCCTGGGGAGCCGTGACGCCTTCTCTGAAGCCTGCATCGAGCAGCGATTGCACTTCGTTTACGAGCCCAGATTCAACCATGGCATCGACACGGCTGTCGATGCGGTTTCGCAGGATGCCAGGAGAAACGTCGAGCCCGATGAACGCGGCCGGGTACAGTTGGGGCAACTCTGCAAGTTTCCTGCGCTGCTCGGCGTAGCTTTCGCCGGCATCCAGCAGTTCGAAGGCGCGCACAACGCGCTTGACGTCGTTTTCGGGGATTATCGAGGCGCTGGAAGGATCCATGGCTTCAAGAAGCTTCCAGAGCTCATGAGCGCCATGATCGACGGCATACGCATTGTAGTAGTCGCGAATGGCGTTTCCCACTTGCTCCCCGGCTGGAAAATCGTAATCGTCGATTGCCGCTCGTACGTAGAAACCCGTGCCACCGCAGAGGATGGAGCGCTTCCCCCGCGAGTCGATATCGGTGAAGCACGCGCGGGCATACGATTGGAACAATGCCGCAGAAAACGGCTCACCTGGATCGACGAGGTCAAAACCATGATGCGCGACCAATCGCTCGTGCTCGAGCACTTTTCCCGTGCCGATATCCATGCCCCGGTACACCTGCATGGAATCGGCGCTGATGACTTCGCCGTCAAGCTCGAGGGCTATGTTCTGGGCAAGCGCGGATTTGCCTGACGCCGTTGGTCCGACGACGCAAACGATGGGATGTGATACAAGTGCGGGCACGATCAACCAAGCGAGCAGAACTCGCCGCGGAGGTACCATGTGCGAGCTTGCTCGATTTTCACATCGAACACGGAGCCGGAAACGTCTTGGACCGAAAGGCCATCGGGCAGCGGCGCATGCACGGTGGTGTTTTCGGGGCTGCGTCCGGTGACAATGCCCGGTTCTTTCTTTGACGTGCCTTCAAACAACACGGAGACGACTCGGCCAGCCTGGGCTTGGTTGAAATCGTAGGCTCCCTGTTCGACCACGGTCCTCAAGCGGTCGAAACGGTCTTGGATAACCTCGCGGGGCGTGTTGTCCTCGTACGTTGCGGCTGGCGTGCCCTCGCGCTTCGAGTAGATGAACGTGAACACTTGCGAATATCCGACTTGTTCGATAAGGCGGTACGTGTCCATGAAGTCTTCCTCGGTCTCGCCGGGAAAGCCCACGATGATATCGGTCGAAAGGGCTATGCCCGGGCATGCGTCGCGCAACTTGGCGATGAGCTCGAGGTAATGCTCGACGGTATACACGCGGTGCATGGCTTTCAGAATGGCATTTGATCCCGATTGAGCAGGCAGGTGAAGCGCCGGCATGAGGTTCTCGACCGTGGCGAACTTCGAAATGACTTCGTCGGTGAGGTCTTTGGGATGGCTCGTTGCGAATCTCAGGCGCTCGACGCCGGTGTCGGCGACAGCTTGGAGCACATCGGCGAAACGCGGTTTGCCGTAGAGGTCGCGACCATACGAGTTTACGTTTTGACCGAGCAGCGTGATTTCCTTGACGCCGTCGGCCACATAGCGCGAAGCTTCGGCGACAACGTCTTCGATTGGCCTTGATTTCTCGCGGCCACGGACATAGGGCACGATGCAGTACGTGCAGAAATTGTTGCATCCGATGGTTATTGGAAGCCAGGCAGCCCAAGAATGCTCGCGGGTCGTGGGAAGATCGGTTGGGAACGCAAGCGATTCTTCAAGGGTTTCGGCAGACTGCACATGGTCTGTGATGGCCTTTTCAAGCAGGCTGGGCAACGACGCAAGGTTGTTCGTGCCGAAAACCACATCGACATGTGGAAGCTCGTCGAACAGCTTCTCGCCGTCGCGCTGCCCGATGCACCCCCCTATTGCAACCATGCGCTTGCCAAGCGGCGAGCCTGGGCGCAAAGGGATGTTCTTCATGCTGGACACCTGTCCCATGAGGCGAACATCGGCTGCTTCGCGGACGCAACATGTCATGAACACGACGACGTCTGCTTCTTCGATGGTGTCTACCGCCAGCGCTCCAAGGCCTTCGAGCATGCCTGTGACACGCTCGGAGTCGTGCTTGTTCATCTGACAGCCGAATGTTTGAACATGGAATGTCAGGTCCATGTACCCGCCGTTAGTTGGCTTGAACATCGAAGCCCCTAATCAAACAGGGTCGAAGCTTGGCCTTCCGAATCGATATCCGCAACGCCACGCAGGTATTGGGCCTTGATGGCGAAGTGAATGGCCGTGCGGTATTCCCCGTCGATGATGATGTCGGCGAATGAGGGAACGCAAGCTATCTCGATGCCGACTGGAGACAAGAAACCGCGGGAAATGGCAATGGCCTTGATTGCCTGGTTGACAGCGCCTGCGCCAACTGCCTGCATCTCGACCGGCACTCCGTCTTTGACCATGCCGGCAATGGCGCCGGCGACGGAAGCGGGAGAAGATTTAGAGGAAACTTTGAGGCAATTGGTGCCAGCGTGCTGTTCGGTTGTATGCATACCATTCCCTTTGCGTTGAGCGATTCGAGAGCGAATGTTGTTCGTTCGATATGCTGCTTACGTTTCAACTACTGTATTCTAGCGGCTTACCTAGGGCATTTCAACGGGAAACATTGTGCGTCAAGGTCGTTTGACGACGGGGATGTTAATCGTGATGCGGTCCCGTCCCGAACGAACAGTCGGCTCGACATCAGCTTCGAGGTAGTAGCGCTCGGCGATATCGGCATAGGCGCTGCTAACCGAATCGGCCAACAGCTTGGCATCCTCTTTCTCGAGCTTAAGGCTTCTAGCATCGTCGCGAAGTCTTCTTTTTGACGTTTTGGATGACGATGGTTGCTGCCCGAGGTTCCGTATCGTTATCCGGTCGAGCATCGAATCGAGCTCGCGGATCTCGCCATCGATGATGCGTCGCGCGCTCCTTGGCGAAACGTCCAATCCCATTTCGGTGGCAAGCGATGCGAACGTATCGGGATCGGGCGAAGTCGCAAGTCGCTTAACAAGGGGAAGCTCAGACACGTCTTTGCAGAACACCCTATCGATCGTCGAGAGGGTCGACATGCCGTACGCGTATATCGTGGCTGCAACCTCGACAGGAGACCCGACGTACACCGAGCACGCGTCACGTGTCTCGAGTGCGAATTCGCATGCCGTGCGCAAGATGTTCCGCGGACCGCGGACGTTGACGTTTCCGTTCTCCGATAAGTCGAATGTAGGGAAGCTCGATTGGTCGCTACGTTCGGAAAGCTTCTTCGTGTTTGTCTCGACGTGAATGGAGCATCCCAGATTGGGACCCGATTGCATAACGCGCGCGATGTCGGCGTTGACGCGAATGGAATACAGCGCCATACCCCGCCCATGCATGCCCCAGGCGTCCATGTGGTTGGTATTGAGCTTCGAAGTGACACGAGGCTCGAAGACGTGGTCATGCATCGAACCGGGGATGCCGAGACCGTTGTCGATGACCGTAAGGAGGCGTTTGTCGCCTTCACGGGACATGGCCACGAACATGCGGCTTGCATGGGCATCGAACGAATTGCGCAGCAACTCGAGCACGATGCTCTCGGTGTTCCGTATGTCCTGGGCAGCTTGACGGCGTTCGGCTTCTGATGTGTGAAGACGCACGAAGCCATCTCCGAAGTCGTATTCGACTCGAAGATGGCTTCCTCCGCTTACGGATTCAACGAAGTCTGCAAGAGACTGGTCGGCCATATGCGCTACTTCGCTATACCGATGGCGCGGCTTTCCCTGATAACCACGACTTTGACTTGGCCGGGGTATTGCAGTTCGTTCTCAATGCGGTTGGCAATATCGTGTGCCAACACGACTGTTTGATCTTCGCCGACCTTTTCGGGTTCGACCATGACGCGGACTTCACGGCCAGCTTGAATGGCGTAAGTGCGCTCGACGCCTTCGTACGACATGGCGATTTCCTCGAGTTTCTCGAGTCGCTTGATGTACGCATCGAGCGTTTCCTTACGAGCGCCGGGACGCGCTGCAGAAACGGCGTCAGCAGCCTGAACCAGGACGTCGAGGACGCTGTTGGGCTCGACGTCGTTATGGTGCGCTTCGATGGCGTGCACGATGGCATCGTTCTCGCCGAAACGACGAGCGAGGTCAGCGCCGATGACGGCATGGTTGCCCTCGACTTCGCGGTCGATGGCTTTGCCGATGTCATGAAGAAGGCCGGCGCGCTTGGCAGGAACCGGATCGAGTCCGAGCTCGCTTGCCATGACGCCACACAGATACGCGACTTCGAGGGAATGGTTGAGCACGTTCTGGCCATACGAGGTACGGTACCTGAGGCGGCCGAGCGTGCGTACGAGTTCGGGATCCATGTCGTGGATGCCGGTGTCGAACGTCGCTTGCTCGCCAGCTTCCAGGACTCGTTGGTTGACCAGCTTCTCGGCCTTGGCGAACATCTCCTCGATGCGAGCCGGGTGGATTCGCCCATCGGAGATGAGGTTTTCCATCGTGACGCGGCCGATTTCACGGCGAACGGGATCGAAGCACGAAATGGTGACGCATTCGGGCGTGTCGTCGATGATGAGGTTCGTGCCCGTGATTTGCTCGAACGAGCGGATGTTGCGGCCCTCGCGTCCGATGATGCGGCCCTTCAGGTCGTCAGACGGAATCTGAATGGTGGAAACGGTGTTCTCGACCGTGTAATCAGACGCGATGCGCTGCATGGCCTGGCTGAGGATCGAGCGAGCGGTCTTGTCAGCCTCTGCTTTCGTGCGCGCTTCGGAATCGCGGATGATAGAAGCGCTCTCGTGCGCGACTTCATCTTTCAGGTTGTTCAAAAGCTCGGCTTTTGCCTCTTCGGGCGACATGCCTGCAACGTCTTCGAGGCGGCGGTTAATTTCGAGCTCGGCTTCGTCGAGTTCGCGCTGGCGCTTTTCGACCTGCCCCTGCAACGACGAAATCTGGTGTTCGCGCTTGTCGAGAGAGTCCGTGCGGCGATCGAGCGACTCTTCGCGTTGTTGAATGCGGTGCTCTGCTTCTCTGACTTCGTGCTGGCGCTCTTTACGCTCGGTCTCGATTTCGGCACGCAGTTTGAGCGCCTCGTCTTTAGCTTCGACTTCCGCTTCCCTCTTAATCGTTTCGGCTTGACGGCGAGCATCGGTAAGGATGGCATCAGCCTCATCCGCTTTCTTCTTTGTGGAGGCGTTTGCGATATAGCGCGCAATGACGAAGCCAAGGAGAACGCCGACGATGATCGCGACGATTCCGATTATGATGCTTGTGGTCATCGAGTCTCCTTTCGTTTTCCTATATGCAAATAAAGCCCCAGGCTATAGCCATAGGGCATGAGAATAGAGGTCTCACAAATGGTGTCGATATTCTTCTATTTATATAAACACCCAAGAGGGTCGTATTCTCATACGAAATCCATATTAAACGCTGATGGGGCAGCTGTCACGGATTGGCGCGTTTCGTCATAAAAAGTTCGGGAACGGGTGCAGATTGAGCAAGGACGCGCTCAGCATGACTGCTCTGTCCACATGCGCGCTGCCGAAGAGCTAACCGAGCTGGGATAGCCTCTTTGCATGAGTCGCCTATAAGCCGCTTCCCTCTTGTTTTTTGAGCGGGGCGGTTTTCGATCGAGCAGTGACAACGCTCGGTCGATTTCCTCGTCATGTGAAACAGGATAATCGTAGGGCCACCCCTCTACGGTTTCTGCCTCGATGCCGTTTTCGGCGAGCTCGCGAACAATGCCGGCACTCCCCTTTTGCTGGGATATACGGCTTCGGATGAGAATATCGGCGTAACGGGCATCGTCGATGAAGCCGTAATCCTTGGCTTGGGACACGGCTTCATCTATTGCATTCTGATTGAACTGATCGTTGGCAAGGCGGGTGCGAATTGCAAGCTCGCTTTTGTCGCTTGCGTTGACGAGCGCGATGATCTTCTTCAGCGCCGCGCTTGCATCGTTGGAACGGTCTTCTGGCGATATGGCTGCTTCGTCGCAGGAACAAGCATCATCAACAGCTCCCGTGTTTCCCCGATGGCGGCGGACGGTTTTGTGAGACGAAGCTGCGATTCCCCGAGACAGGATTCCGTCAATCTGCGTTTGAAGCGCCGATATGACTTCTTGGTTGGCCATGGTATGGCGTTAGCGCTTCTTACCCGGCTTTTCGGCAGGGGTTATAGCCTCGGCTTCTTCAGGGCTCCTTGAAATGATGGGGATATCGAAATGCTCGCGAACCTTGGTTTCCATCTCGCGGAGCAAGTCGGGGTTATCGTGAAGCGTTTGCTTCGCCGCTTCGCGGCCCTGACCCAGCCGTTCTTCACCGTAGGTGTACCAGGCACCGCTCTTCTTGGCGACGCCGGCCTCGACTGCCATGTCGACAACGCACCCTTCCTTCGAGATGCCCTGACCGTACATGAGGTCGAACTCTGCCTGACGGAACGGAGGGGCAACCTTGTTCTTGACGACCTTGGCGCGGACGCGGTTTCCGACGACTTCGCCGTTGACCTTGATGGAATCGATACGGCGAATGTCGATGCGTACGCTTGAGAAGAACTTGAGCGCGCGGCCACCCGTTGTGGTTTCGGGGTTGCCGAACATGATGCCGATCTTCTCTCGTAGCTGGTTGATGAAGATGCACGTGGTGTTGGATTTGGAAAGCGAGCCCGCAAGCTTGCGTAGGGCCTGGGACATGAGGCGAGCCTGAAGGCCGACGGTTGTGTCGCCGATTTCGCCCTCGATTTCGGCGCGCGGGACAAGCGCGGCAACAGAGTCGATGACGATGCAGTCGATGGCGCCAGAGCGTACGAGCATGTCGCAGATTTCGAGCGCTTGCTCGCCGGTATCGGGTTGAGAGATGAGCACTTCATCGATATCGACGCCAAGGCGGGCGGCATATACGGGGTCGAGCGCGTGTTCTGCGTCGATAAAGGCGACGATGCCGCCAAGTGCCTGAGCCTCGGCTAGGATTTGCAGGGCAAGGGTGGTTTTGCCGCTTGATTCGGGTCCGTAGATTTCAACGATGCGTCCGCGGGGAACGCCGCCGATTCCCAGTGCGGCGTCGAGCGGGAGCGCGCCAGTGGGAATGGCATCTACTTTAAGGTCGACGCCTTCGTCGCCGAATTTCATGATGGAGCCCTTGCCGAACTTGTTCTCGATTTGATCGGTGGTGAGTTTGAGGGACTTCAGTTTGTCATCGTTCATGGTTTCTCCCCTTCTTGACTACTGATTCAATTATAGCGAACAGATGTTTGCCGTCAAGCAGAAATGAAGCAAAATCATGCAAGAACATGCTATAGGCACTATCTATCAGGGAAACCGCAACGCGCTATGCGAAGCGTCCAACGCGAATCGCAAAGTTCATGCACGAACAACACGAAAGTGCCGCGCTAAACCGCAAAGGTGCCGAAGAAGCTCGAGGCTATGACTGCTCGATTGCGGCAATCAACCCTTCGAGAGCAGACGAAACGGTTTGCTTGCGAACGTCTTCCCTATCGCCTTCGAAGGTGAAAAGCGTTGCCGTGCAATCAGATGGTGTTGCAACGCCCATCCAAACCGTGCCGACTGGCTTGCCGGGAACAGCGCCGCCAGGACCTGCGATACCGGTAACGGAAACGGCGATATCGGCGTTGAGCTGCGCGCGGGCGCCTTCCGCCATCTGAAGCGCGCATTGTTCGCTTACCGCACCGAAGTTATCGAGGGTGTCGGCTTGCACGCCCAAAACATCGCGCTTCGCCTCGTTGGCGTAACTTGTTATGCCTCCGAGAAACACGTCAGAGGATCCGGGTATGGCTGTTATGGCAGACCCTATGCCACCGCCCGTCAGGCTTTCAGCAGTGGCAAGCGTGACGCCCTTGTCGCGAGCAGTGTCGACGACGCGCTGCGAAAGGCTCTGAATGTCGACAGCCTCAGTGGATTGGGCATTACCTTGGGGGTCGCCCAAACCGATGACGTCACGGGCCTTTACCAGGTAATCGAGCATCGATGCGATGGTGAGTATGAGCGCGATGATCATGACGATCCAGCTGACGACCCAAAGCGTATCGGATAAGGCTTCGCTGAAATCGCCGATCATGTGCGAGTCTTTGATTGTGAACAAGACGATTGCAATCATCTGGAACACGGTTTTGAACTTTCCGAGCATGCTGGCCGCGATGACAACGCCCTTACTTGCAGCCATCATGCGAACACCTGAAATGATGAATTCGCGTGCCAGGATCACAAGCACGACCCATGTCGGCAGTGAGCCGAGCTCGACAAGCGATATGAGGGCGGCAGCAACCAGAATCTTGTCTGCAAGCGGGTCCATGAACTTGCCGAAATCGGTGACCTCATTGCGAGATCGCGCAAGGTATCCGTCGAGCCAGTCCGTGCACGATATGGCGATGAAGATAATAGCCGCGATGATGCTCTTCCAGTCGTTCAACTCGGCTACGTTCGAGCCGAACCATTCAGGCCAGGGTGCAAGCAATGCCGCCACGAAAACGGGCACGAGCAGGATTCGGATGATGGTTATGACGTTTGACGGGGTCCAAATCGTCGCATTTGATTTGGGTGAGGATTCGCTCACGACAACACCGTCCCTTCCATCTCGTAAAGAAGCGTATCGTCGATGCGCACACGAACGACATCGCCCGGAAGCCCCGCATCGACATATGTCACGCCATCAACGTCGGGGGCTTGGCACATGGCGCGGCCGTACAGTTCGCCATCTTCTTCGCAGCCGCAAACGAGCACATCCATTTCACGAGAAACGCGCTCTGCTATTCTCGGCGCGCACACGGCGTCGGCTATATCGCGTAGTTGCTGCGCGCGAGCAAGTATCTCGTCATCGTCGACGTGACCTTCAAGCTTATCCGCCCGCGTCCCCTCCTCACGCGAATAGGCGAAAACGCCGATGTAGTCGAAGTCGCATTCTTCCACGAATGCGCATAGCTCCTCGAAATCCTCGTCAGTTTCTCCCGGATAGCCGGCAATGAGCGTCGTGCGCAACGTGGCATCGGGAATACGCATGCGAATGCGGTTGGCGAGCTCGAGGAATTCAGCGCCAGATCCTGCACGATGCATGGATTTGAGAATCCGGGCATTTGCGTGCTGGAAGGGAATGTCGAAATAGTTGCAGACGTTGTCATGGCAAGCGATTGCCTCTACGAAATCGTCGGTAACGCCTTCAGGTTGAATGTACATGACCCTAAACCACACAGACGGCCACGTATCGGCTACATGCGCGACGAGCTTTGCCAATGTGGAAGGGCTCTCGAAATCGTCGCCCCACCGGCCCGTGTCTTGCGCGATAAGCACGATTTCACGTACGCCCTCGCCCACCAGTCGGACAATCTCTTTGTCGATGTCTTCTTGAGTGAACGAATGGTACCTGCCGCGGATATACGGAATCGTGCAATACGAGCAGAATCGGTCGCACCCGTCGGAAATCTTGACGTAAGCCGACACCCGCCTTGATGGCACGCGTGTTTGGACGTCGTCCTGAGATGCTTGCTCTTTGGAGCGCTCGCTGGCTCCAAACTGATACGGAGGCATCGTTGCTCGCTCGATGCCGAGAACTTCGTCGACGACTTCGACTATCGAGGATTCTCCCGAGCAAGGCGTGAAGGCCGCGGCTTCGGGTAGCTCGGCTTCGAGGTCTGCGCCGTATCGTGCAGGCATGCACCCCGCAACGATGAGGTGCGCCTTGCCCGCCGCAATGGAATCAAAGCCCGCGACTTCGAGGATGGCCTCGATGCTTTCCTCGGTTGCCGCCTGGATGAACGAACATGTATTGACGATGACGACATCCGCTTGCTCCGGGTCGTCTTCAATGGAATAACCCGCACGCTCGAGCCTGAGCGCCATATGCTCGCTATCTACCTCGTTCTTAGCGCAGCCCATCGTAACGAATGCCACAGAATGCTTCATCGGCTTCAGCCTTCCGAAGTTGAGGATTCAGCTGCCTCTTCGGACGTGGCTTCTGCGCCATTTGTCGCATTTGCCATGGCGGCCGAGCGTTTGGCCTCATTAGACGTATGCGTGGCACGCCATTCTTCGAGTATTGCCGGGAAATCCACCGTATAGGAGTACATACCGCCAAGGGAATCGTCGGATGTGAGTTCAACCGGCATGTTGTCAACAGTCACCGTGACGTATTCAGGTGTCCAAGTTGCAACTGTCAGCTTGTCAATAACTTCGATGTTCTCTTCAGCGGGGCCGTATAGCATGTACGGCGTCGTGACGCTTCCCGCATATGTTTCGAGGTAGCACTCGTCACCCTGCTTGACGGTTATGACGACATGCGAGCTTGACGGGGCGACTTCTACCATACCGGTTGTGTCCTCGTCGTCTGCGATGCCTGTCGTGTCGCTGATGCCAGAAACCGGAAGCTGGGATACGTCATTGGTTTGCGGGGCGTTACGGTTGCCCAAGACGAAGAAAGCGATAACAACTGCCGCTATCACGATTACCGCGATTATCGCGATCAAGGCGAAACGCGATTGTAGGAAACCAGGCAGGCGCGAAGCCTTGTACTGCATGGGAGTTTCGCCAACATGCACGGCGCGCCCGCGTCTTGAACCGTTATCGAGGAACCCGTAATCAGTTGAGGTATAGCCGGAATGGTGGCTCAGGAAATCTCGATCAGAAATACCGGGTCGGTCCATTTTCTCGCGTGTGATCCCGTAATCGTCGCGCGAGTACTTAGTCCTATCGTCATACAATCGACGCCCGTATCTGCCATCTGGCGAGGACGATTGGCGAGTCGTTTCGTCATACGATCCCACATCGCCTCTCGAGCGTCCGCGAGATCGCGAATTCGAACGTCCACGCGAGCGCGACGATTCACCCGAACGCGAGCGGAATGATTCACGTTCCATGTTGAAGCCGCTTACCGGTGCCCTATCACGTGCCCGCTCGACTTCTACAGCATACGCTTCGTCGAGGTACATGTTGACGATTTCCGTCGGGTTGAGTCCAAGGAGGCGGGCATATGCGTTGACCATGTTGCGCGTGTATCCACGAGGGGGCATGGAGGCGAAATCGCCTGCTTCAATGGCCCTGAGGATGTCGGGCCTGATACGCAAACGACGCGCAACAGTTGTGAGGTCATAGCCTTTGCGCTCACGTGTTTCGCGGAGCACTTTTCCAGACGTCATTTGTGTCACGGTGTCTCCTTTGCGTCTACTCGTCGGCATTGTCGAACGCTTTCAGTGCTTCGAGTTCCATTGCGTCGACAAGGACATCGCGGGGCTTGCTTCCATTGGGAGGCCCGACAACGCCCTTTTCCTCGAGCATATCCATTATACGACCAGCGCGTGAATAGCCCACCTTCAGCTTGCGCTGGATGTTCGAAGTGGAGCCGAGGCCGCTAGCTACGACGATTTCCGCGGCTTCCCACAAAAGCGGGTCATCCGAGCCGACGGATCCGCCAGAACCATCAGGCATCGAATCGCCAAGCGTGATGAGGTTGGTCTTGAGAATCTCGGAATGGTAATCGGGCTGGCCTTGAGACTTGATAGCAGCCACGACAGCGGCGATTTCCTCATCGGATGTATAGCAGCCCTGAACGCGAAGCGGTTTTGGATATTCGGGTTTGGAAAGGAGCATATCGCCGTTGCCTATGAGGCTTTCGGCTCCTGTCGTGTCTAAGACGACGCGGCTGTCGAGACTGGAAGCCACGTTGAAGGCGATTCGGTTGGTAATGTTCGCCTTGATGAGGCCGGTGACGACGTTGGCCGAAGGACGTTGCGTGGCGACGATGAGGTGAATGCCGGCTGCACGGGCAAGCTGCGCAATGCGGCTGATGGAGTATTCGACTTCCTTCCCCACGTTCATCATGAGGTCGGCAAGCTCGTCGATGACGATGACGATATACGGCATGGGCTCGTCGATGAAGTTTTGCTGCGGGAGCTCGGATTGCTTGATGGAGCCGTCTTCGATCATGGACTTGAGCCTGCCCGACGTGACAAGCTCGTTGTAAGAGGCTATGTTGCGGACGCCGGTTTTAGAGAACGTCTTGAGCCTCAGCTCCATTTCGGCGACGCCCCATGACAATGCGCTTGCAGCCTCCTTGGGCTCTGTCACGAGGGGAACGTACAGATGCGGAATATCGGCATAAGGCGCGAATTCGACGCGCTTGGGATCGATGAGGATGAAACGCACCTGCGAAGGCGTTGCGCGCATGAGCATGGACATGATCATGGCGTTAATGCCGACGGACTTGCCCGAGCCGGTTGTACCGCCGATGAGCAGGTGGGGCATTTTAGCAAGATCGCAGATGATGGCATTGCCCTCGACGTCCTTGCCGATTGCCATCTCGAGGGGACCGCCATGAACGTCTTTCAGTACGTCGCCGAGAAGAACGTTTTCCCTTGTGGCATTGGGAACCTCGATACCGACGTAATGCGTGCCGGGAATGGGGGCGAATATGCGCACGCCAGGAGCTGCAAGCGCGAGCGCGATGTCGTCGTTGAGCGCCATGATGCGGCTCACGCGCACACCAGATGGAAGCTCGACTTCGAACAGCGTCACCGTGGGTCCTGCAACCCAGTCGACAACCGTCGCCATGATGCCGAAATCCTCGAGCGTTTGCTGGAGGCTGGCAGCGGTATCGGAAAGCTCAATTTCAAAAGCCTTCGTCCTGCGCGTGCTCTTCCCCATCTTCAAAAGGGAGAAGCTCGGCAATTCGAACGTATCGCCGGGAATGGGAATGGTCGTTTGAGCTTCGCTGGATTCAAGCGCGATGGTAGGCGCGGAAGAAGTCGGGCCCTGTGCTCCCTTGCCCGATCCGAGCTTGCGCGTGAGCTGCTGAGTAGATGCGCTAGCCTCGCTCGGACTAGTGCGACCGCCCTCAAGCTTGTCGCCAAGTCGGTCCGAAGCGGCTCTTGAACCCGTGTGAGAGTCTATGAGCTGCGTGCGCGCAGAGCCAAGCTCGTCGTCAAGCTTCTTGTTACGACGCGGCTTTGCGGGCACGTAGGGCTCTTCGGGCGCGACGGATAATTCCTCGTCTTCACGCTGCATCATTTCAGCCCGCTTGCGTTTAACGATTTCGAACAGCTTGCGAATCGAGAAACCGATAATGGCAAGGCCTATGGCTATGAGGCCTATGGCGATGATCGTCGAGACAGGAAGGCCTAACAGCGTGAGGCCGACCCAAGCAGGGCCAGCGCCCAGATATCCGCCGCGCAAGACGAGCTCGTTTTGATTGAAGAGCTCCTTGGTGACGTTGCCGCTTGCATCAATGGCGTCAGGCGTGAAGAGTGCGGCGAGTATGAGTATCGCTAGGTACACGAGCGCGAGCCCGATGATGACGCGCGCAGGGACTCGCTCGTTTTCGAATCGGGCAACGAACGTGCCTGCAATGACGATGAGCAACACAGGCAAGATGTAAGCTCCCACGCCCAAACCGAGCCGCAACACGCGCGACAAGAACGACGTGACGACCGCATTCGTGGGCCAAGCTACAATGAGGATGAGCGCCAGACCCAAGACAACGCATATGATGGCAACGATGTTGCGTTGCGTGGAATCGTCGATTATGGGGTTTTGCGGCGCGGGCTCGGGGGCTCGTTTCTTACCGTTCTTCTCGGCAGGCGAAGCCGCACGCTTGCGCTGCGAAGTTTGCCCGTTAGAGCTTCGAGACCGCGATGAACTGGATTTGGCCAAGAATGGCCTCCTTCATGCTGCGTTTATAGTTCGTTTGCATACTAAGTATAGCGCACCTAACGCAAACATGGCACAGCATGCGGTCTCTTCACGTTTTGAGCGGCTAGTTTACATGCGAATTCGGATGTTACGTAGGCCGAAGCGAGGATACGCAACATCCGAATGACGCGACAGTTACACCTCAAGTATCGTGGCAACGCACATGGGGCGCTGTTTCGTGCGTTCCCACAGCAGGTTTAACAGCGTGTCCCTTCCCACTTTGCGCAATTCAGCAGGCGTTGCGCCCTTGGCAACTTGACGCCTGAGAGCATTCTCGACAGCCTCTTGAGCTTCTATGGCAACGTAAGGGTCGTCTCCGCCCGTGATGCCGTGCATTTCTATCGACACAGGTGAAGCGAGCTTGCGATCGACGAACGAGACAGCAGCGGCCATGGCGGCGAAACCTTGCGCGCCAAGCGTCACGCGCTCGTCGAGCACGTCTTGGGACGTATCGCCAACGGAAAGGCCGTCGACGTACACGACACCGCTCTGGACGTTGTCGCCCTGCTTGACGCCGTCGGCGTTCAGGATGAGGGTCTCGCCGTTTTCGCAGATGAAGATGTTGTCAGCGGGCACGCCGGTCTGCTCTGCAAGTGC
>JAFWJU010000055.1 GCA_017511465.1 Eggerthellaceae bacterium
ACTGAACACGTACGGCTATGTGGGCGATATCGATCCCACGAAGCTCGAGGCCATCATGAACACGCTCAACATTGGCGGCGTGTGCTACAACATCGGCCTTGCCACGCTGGGCAACATCGTGGGCGGCGCCATCATGGTCGGTATGGTCTATTGGATCTCGTACCGCCAGAAGAACGCGTAAAATAGTTTTGAAGAGCGAGAGAACAGGGTTTAGATAGACTCGCAACGAGAAGCGTCGGGTACAGCTTAGGGTCGAGCGGCCACTCGACCCCGGACAATCAGGCATCCGGGGCTTTAGAAGCCCATTTGGAGTGTGCTCTCAGCCCAAAGTGGTGTCCTATTAGGACGCATTGTGGGTTTTGCACAACAAAAAATGTAACTTTAGTCGTTGTTGTATTCAAGGCGTCGAGCACAAAAAGCTCGAACGTTGCAAAACAATCGCCGAGCGGGTCTATCAACATTCCCAAATCTCGTCTTCCAATATGTGGTGGAGCACGAACAGGTTTCTGTTTTCGAAGAGAGAGGGATGTGATGAGTCGTCTAGCAATTGGCTCCTACGTCGATGACAACAAGCGCATCGGCGAGTTCTTGGAGTCGTACTCCCGTCGCGTCGAGAGCATGCCCCCGGGCACGTGCCCGATTGCAGTGCAGCAGTCCTTGCTGCAGACCTGCGCAGCTCAGACGTGTGGTAAATGCACCCCATGCCGTGAGGGCATTCCGAGAATCCTCGCGGACATGGAAGCGGTGCTGTCGTATGAGGCAGATGAAAGCATTGTTGCGGACATCCGCAAGCGCGCGCGTCTTCTGCGCGATACGGCAGACTGCGCAATTGGATACAACGCAGGTGATCTGGTCCTCCAGGGCCTCGACGCCTTTGAAGCTGAATATGCCAGCCATGTTCAGCGCGGCATCTGCGCTGAGGAATCCGAGCAGACAGTCCCGTGCGTGACCTTGTGCCCGGCTCACGTGAACGTGCCGGCGTACATTTCGCTCGTACAAGAGGGCGACTGCGCGGGCGCCATCAAGATGATCCGCAAGGACAATCCGTTCCCCACGGCTTGCGCACTCGTGTGCGAGCATCCGTGTGAGGAACACTGCCGTCGCACGCTGGTCGACGCTCCGCTCAACATCCGCGGCATCAAGAAGTATGCCGTCGATACCATCGCAGCCGACCAGGTCGAAACGCCTGCGCGCGCCGAATCAACTGGCAAGCGCGTGGCTGTCATCGGCGGTGGCCCGTCCGGCATGACCTGCGCGTATTTCAGCGCTCTCATGGGTCACGACGTCACGGTGTTCGAAAGCCGCAAGAAGCTTGGTGGCATGATGCGTTACGGCATCCCGGCGTACCGCTTCCCGCGCGAGCGCTTGGACGAGGACATCCGCGCCATTCTGAGCGTGGGTGGCATCGAGGTCAAGTACGAGCACGACGTTAATGACGCCGAGATGAAGCGCATTGCGGAGGAATACGATGCCGTTTACGTCGCCGTTGGTGCGCAAGGAGGCAAGAGCCTCAAGATCGACGGCGTCGATCTGCCAGGCGTCATGAGCGCTGTCGAACTTCTCGAAAAAGCCGGCGATGGCGAGCTTCCCGATTTCATCGGTAAAAACGTCGTGGTTATCGGCGGCGGCAACGTCGCCATGGACTGCGCCCGCACTAGCGTGCGCGCTGGCGCCAAGGAAGTTGTCGTGGCGTATCGCCGTAGGCTCGAGGATATGACGGCACTCGATGAGGAAGTTCATGCCGCATTGGCAGAAGGCGTCGAGATGGTCGTTTTGCAGGCGCCTGTGCGGATCGAGGCCAACGAGGAAGGCTCTGTTGGCGCACTCATCTGCCAGCCTCAGCGCATCGGCGCTGTGAAGGGCGGACGCCCGGCTCCGGTTGCCGCGAACAAGCCGGAGGTGAGCATCGATGCCGACATCGTACTCATCGCCGTCGGTCAGGATATCAAGAGTGCTCCGTTCGAGGAATTCGGCATGAAGGCCGAGCGCACTCATTTCGTTGCTGATGAGTTCTTGCGTGCAGATGGTTTCGAGAACGTGTTTGTCGGCGGAGACTGCCAATGGGGCCCGAAGACCGTCATCATGGCAATTGCTGCTGGCAAGATCGCCGCACGCAACATCGACGAATTCTTCGGTTACACCCATGAGATTGATTGCGGTGCCGACGTTCCGCCCGCGCGTCCGAACGATCGCACGCAATATGGGCGCGTTGCAGTTCCCGAGCGACCCATCCAGCGCCGCAAGCATGATTTCGAGCATGTTGAACTGCCCATGACAAAGGAAGAGGCGCTTCAAGAATGCGGTCGCTGCCTGCGCTGCGACGTATTCGGCATAGGCGCGCTGACCGGAAGGGGGCTGGAGCAATGGTAAACCTGATCGTCGACGGTAAAGAAATTCAGGCCCGTGAGGGCATGACCCTGCTTGGCGCATGCGGCAAGGCTGGCGCTGACATCCCCACGCTGTGCTGGATGAAGGGCCTCAACGACATCGCGTCGTGCCGCGTCTGCCTCGTGGAGTGCGATGGCGAGCTCGTTGCCTCGTGCAACACGCAGGTTCGCGAGGGCATGGTCGTCAACACCGGCACACCCCGCGTGGTGGATGCTCGCCGTTCCAACCTCGAAGCGCTCATGGAGAGCCACCGCTACGAGTGCGGCACCTGCGTTCGCCAGGAGACATGCGCCCTGCGTACGCTTGCGAGCGAGTTCAACGTCAAGGATGCGGAATTCTATCTGCCCGAGAAGGCTCCGTGGGACGAATCGTTCCCGCTGATTCGCGATGCCTCGAAGTGCATCAAGTGCATGCGCTGCGTGGCAGAATGCGCCAAGGTGCAGCATTGCGCCGTGTGGGAGCACTCCGGTGCTGGCCCGCACATGAACGTGTTCGTGAAGGAAGGCCTCGAAATCGACGCAGCCGGCTGCGCCCTCTGCGGTCAGTGCATCACGCATTGCCCGACCGGCGCGCTCACGGCTCGCGATGACGTGGATGTTGTCATGGACGCCATCCTCGACCCCGAGGTTATGACTGTCGTGCAGGTGGCTCCTGCCGTTCGCGCCGCATGGGGCGAAGGTGTGGGCGTTGCCCGCGAGGATGCAACCCCCGGCCGCATGGCTTCGGCTCTGCGCGCGCTCGGGTTCGACAAGGTGTTCGACACCGACTTTGCAGCTGACCTGACGATCATGGAGGAAGGTAGCGAGTTCGTCGAGTTCGTCGGTTCTGACAAGCCGCGTCCCATGTTCACGAGCTGCTGCCCGGGCTGGGTGCGTTTCGCGAAGCTTCATTACCCGCAATTCGTGGCTCAGCTGTCCAGTGCCAAGTCCCCTCATCAGATGATGGGTGCTGTGGTGAAGAACACGCTTGCCGCCGAGATGGAAGCAGCCGGCAAGAAGCGCATGTTCGTCGTGTCGGTCATGCCGTGCGTTGCCAAGAAG
>JAFWJU010000002.1 GCA_017511465.1 Eggerthellaceae bacterium
CCGCTCTGCAGCGCCTCGACAACCAAATCGATTTCCGCTTGTGTGATATCGGGAGGCGAGAAGGGAATCATGGGTGCTCCTATAGCCTTGCGTTTCGAGTAGGTTTATTGGACGTCCTGGGCAAGCGGGGTCATATCGAATTCCAAGCTGCCGCGAGCCTCGGGCGATGTGGTGACAGTGTAAGAGAACGTCGCCGTTGCGCCTGGCAACAGGTGAATCTTGTATCGGCACATTCCATTGCCGTACACATCGCCATACTGCTCGTCGTATATGTCGGCATCGGTTTGCATGTTTTCGATACTTCCCCCGGCAGGAGCGAGCAGGAAAACGCTTTCGAGCATGTCACCAGGCTGGTACATGACCTTGTAGTTGCTGTTCTTCCTGCCGGCGACAACCAGGTAATTGCCCGACCAGGCCTCGTCATCCGTAAGGGCATTCCACAGGGTGAGCGTCACCCCGTACGACGTCGAGCCGTCGGCGTTCTTGGTTTCGGATGTCACCTCGGTCGTCGCATGCAGGTACCATTCCATCTTGGACCACGACTCGTTGGCAAAGTAGACGCCCGTCACAGCTTCGGTCGGATCGGTGGAGATGGCACCCGAGAAACCCAACTCGGTTATCGCAGCCTGTTCGTCAATACTCGCAAACCAAATGGAGACATGGCGCTTCTCGGCCGCAGAAAGCACGAGTTCCGCGAATTTCTTGATATCGACGTCGCCCAACGAACTGAACACATGCTTCAGCGCATCGTTGGCAACCATCATGAAGAACGCATCTTGACCCCTATAATCATTAAAGTACGTCCAGTACGTGTCGTGCATGATGACAGTCGCTGCATTCGACCCATCAACCCAGGTCCCATCGCTCGCCGTGAAACCGCCTGTAGCCTCAATCAGGTATTGGACGAAAATCGGGTCGACATAGACGATGCCGTCGATGGGAGTGCCGTTCAGGTCGCATGCATCGTAGAACACTTGGCTGACATGGGGGATATCGGGATTCATGCCGAGGTTGTTCATGCCGTTTGCGGGGAACTCGACGACACTCATGCGCTCATACCAAGTGGACATTTTATTGTCGACATAGGTCTGGTTGAGCTTGCTGCCATTCAGAGATGAGAAGTCCCCCATGGAAATCTTCCCGTTTTCCACGGTCGCCATGCCCACCTGGCCATAGAAGCCGCCCGTTGGGCGGGACTCGACATTGTTTTGAGCGATAACCAGATAGTTTCGCGCGCCGTTCGCGCCGAACACGTCGGGAATCAGTGGGGCAAACCGCTGGGCAAACGACAGCAAATCGTTGGCGGAGTTCAACTGAGTAGACGTTTTGTCGATGATGCCCTTCAATTGGTCAAGATGCGGTTCGGGGCACTTGTTGAACGATTCGGCGCTTCGATGCAAAACGGGTGCGACCGTCGACATCGTTTCAACAAGCTTGGTTAGCTGTTCGACATTGACGGTTCCGCCCTCGCCGATAAGGGACTTAAGGGAGATGCCTGACATCTCGCTGCACAGCGGCTCTATGGCATTGACGCTCACATCTTCGAACACGTCTGTCAGCACGCGCACGGTCGAGATGTCTTCACCGTATACGGGAATCCTCTCGGCAAGAACCCACAAATCACCGTCTGTTTCCTCGTTCATCGCCTTGGCCTTTTGCGTGAGGCTTTTTGCCGCCTGCTGGGCCTTTTCGGAATCGCCCGCAACGATGTACTTCTTGATATCGTCAAGGTCGTCCATGGCTTCATTCGCCTGAGCGCGCACATGTAATGCACTTTGATACAGCTCGTTCCCATAATGGTAGGCAACACCTGCGCAAATGCCAACGGCAACGAGCAGGATGATGATGCACGTTAGGGCAACCTTCAACCCCGTGCGGCGCTTGCGGGGACGCTTGGCGCTCTTCTTCCCATAGTTCTCGCGCGAAAACTCCGTGTTGTATGCAGAGCCGCTATTGTTAGTGTTAGCCACTGTTCTTTTCACCTTCGCTTTTTCGAGCAAACTCATTTAGCATACCGTATGGGGTTTCGTTTCGCCCAATATCCACCCATAATCCCAAACGTCCCGTTTGCATCGTGATTGCGGCAAACGGGCTCTGGGCTTGCGCCGTACTTGTTGATTGGATGGCTTGGGCGTCGTTCAAACGACCTAGTCGTATAATGTCCTCGTCACGAACCTACGCCGGGTTTCCAATGGGATGCAAACGGACGAAAGGAACCTCGAGCCAATGGAACTGCGATTCACGAGGCGCACGGCATTCCTCGTCTTATACGATATCGTCGCTACGTTAGTGGCCTATTATTGCGCGTCTTTCCTCACGCATTTGGTTCACGAAGTGTTCGCCACGCATGAGGTTTACTTCCTGCTTGGCGTAGCCGCAATAATCAACGTCGTCGTATTCGCCATCTTCCGCCTTTACAACGACCTGTGGGAATACGCTTCGGTCGATGACGCAATACGCATTGCTTTCGCGGTTGGGCTCGCAACGCTCATCACGGCTGTCGGACTTTGGCTTGCAGGATACTGGCTGCCCATTCGCGTATATGTGGTGTCGCTCATTCTCATGATCCTGTTAGTGGGCAGCGTCCGCATGGGATTCCGCTTGTTCCGCAACAAGAGGCGGGAATTCCGCTCCATGCCCGCTGGGCAATCGAGGCCGCGCACGCTCATAGTGGGCGCCGGCGAAACCGGGTCGCTCGCCATCAGCCGCATGGCGTCGAAAGACCCCAACATGCCAGGCGAACCCATCGTGGCGGTCGACGATAACGAGAAGAAGCGCAACTTGCGCATTCACGGTGTTCGGGTAGCCGGCACGAGCGAGGACATCGTCGAGCTTGTCGAGCGGTTCAACATCGAGCAAATCGTCGTAGCCATCCCCTCGGCCTCCCTCGAAGACCGCAAGCGCATCTACGGCATTTGCACTCAAACCAATTGCCAGCTTCGAACGCTTCCCAACGTGCGCGAGCTTCGTGTCGACGAGATAAACGACATCGGCTTGCGCGAAGTCAACATTGCCGACCTGCTCGGCCGTGAGGAGATTATCCTCAACACGCGCTTGGTAAGCGGCTACATCGCAGGCAAGACCATTCTCGTAACGGGCGGCGGCGGCTCCATCGGCTCTGAACTTTGCCGCCAGCTGTGCACGGTTGCCCCAAAGCGCATCGTCGTGTTCGACATGTACGAAAACGATGCCTACCTGCTCAAGCACGAGCTTTTGGGCATGTATGACGATATAGACGTGCAGATAGAAATAGGCAGCGTCTGCGATAACGATCGCTTGTCCGACGTATTCGAGAAATACCATCCGGAAGCCGTGTTCCATGCGGCCGCCCATAAGCACGTGCCGCTCATGGAAATGTGCCCGCGCGAAGCCATCCAGAACAACGTTTTCGGCACGCTGAACACCGTGCGCCTCGCACATAAGCACAACGTCGCACGTTTCATCTTCATCTCGACCGACAAAGCCGTGAACCCGACTTCGGTCATGGGTGCCACCAAGCGCATGGGCGAGATGATCATCCAGCACTACGCCCAGAAGCCAGACACGAACACCGTGTTCGCTGCAGTGAGGTTCGGCAACGTCCTGGGATCGAACGGCAGCGTCATCCCCATCTTCAAGAAGCAAATCGCCGCGGGCGGACCCGTCACGGTCACGCATCCCGATATCGAACGCTTCTTCATGACCATCCCCGAAGCGTCGCGCCTGGTCATTCAGGCCGGCGGCATGGCGCAAGGCGGCGAGATCTTCATCCTTGACATGGGCGAGCCCGTGAAAATCGTCGACTTGGCAAAAGGCCTCATCCAGCTTTCGGGCCTCGAGCTCGGCAAGGACATCGAAATCGAATTCACCGGCCTCCGCCCTGGCGAGAAAATGTACGAAGAGCTGCTCATGGACGAAGAGAACACGTTACCCACGAAGATGCGCTCCATCATGATCTCGACAGGCAAGGAAGTCAGCTTCGAGGCCGTCGATGAAAAGCTGGACATGCTGCGTCACGCTATGGAATCCGATGACGAAACCGCTCTTCAAATCCTTGAGCAGGCGGTTCCCACGTACACGATCACCAAAAACGA
>JAFWJU010000056.1 GCA_017511465.1 Eggerthellaceae bacterium
CGATGCAGCCGCGGATTTTCTTCGTGCCGATTTGCACGGTTTCGACCTCGATACCCTCTTGCGCGAAAACCGTTTCCATTTCGGCCAACGCGGCAGACGTGTTGCCTTGCCGACGGGGGCTTCCGTTGACGATGAGAACCTTCATGGGAATCCTTCCTCGAAAACGCGGTGCTGCAGCAGGGGTGTACTCTGCCGGCATGCGCCTATTCTATCGCAGCTCCATTTCATCGGCGGAGCCGTCGAGCAAATCGATCATGAGCAGGCGGTTGCGGATTTGCCCGGGCTTTCCGAGCACGACCTTGATGGCTTCGGCGGCTTGGATTGCCGCGACGGCGTACGCGGTGAAGGGGAGGTTACCCAGTTTCTTGTGCTGGCTTTCGCCCGAGGGGTCGCCATATACGTCGACGAACGAGATGTCGCCTGGATACACGGTGCACACCTGGCCGAACCAGCCGGCGATGGCTCCGTACACGATGGGCGTTCCGAGTTCCTGGCATGCATGCGCCGCCCAGAAACGGCCCATGAGGTTATCGAGACAATCGACGACGCAATCGACGCCTGCAAGCAGGTCGGCGGCGTTGTGCTCGTCGATGTACGCGACGACGGCTTCGACTTTGACAGAGCTGTTGATGGCGGCAACGCGCTCGGCGCCGACGAGCGCCTTCTCGCGACCGAGGTTGGCTTCGCAGGACAGCAACTGGCGGTTCAGGTTGCTTTCCTCGAAGGCATCGCCGTCGATGATGCGAAGGTGTCCCACGCCGATACGCGCGAGTGCCTCGATGACGGAACCGCCCAGGCCTCCGCATCCGATGACGCAAATGCGCTTTCCTGCGAGGTCCTCGACTTCTTGCGGGGAAAGCGCGGCGATGTTCCTGTCATAGCGGTGCGGGAATTGCATAATGACCCCCAGTCACGGTAATTGTTTTCGAAGATGACCTATTCAATAGAATAACAGTTGGTGCTAGAGTATGCAGATGGGCCGGGGCGCTGTGGGTATTGGGAAGCGCTCCGGCCCATCCTTTTCCAACGCTGCGGGTGGGTCATCCCGGCTTATGCGTTGGCGCAAAACGGCGTCAAATACCGTTTATACGTAACGGTAACCAATTGGGGACAGTCCCCAATTGGTTATTCCTACACGTAACGGTAGGTGTGCATCATCTCGTCGGCAAGCTTCTTCTTGCGGCACGTGTCGCAAACGGTCGGAAGTTCGCCGTCCTCGCCAACGGCATGACGCGCAGCTTCGGGAGTGCCCATGAGGGCACCGCATTCCTCGCAGAACAGCAAGTCGAACTCGCGGTTCCAGATGGTGCGGGTAGTATCGGTCTGCGTGTATTCGATGGCGCCCGTCGGGCAGACGTTAGCGCAGCTTAGGCAGCCAACACAGAAGTCAGACGGCATATCGAAGGGCGTATCGACCTTCTTGTCGGTACCGCGCATGACGGTGGAGATGGCGCCTGTCCCTAGGCTGTCGCATGCCTGCACGCACAAGCCGCACAGGATGCACTTCTCGCCGTCGATGCGGACCAGCCGCTCGAAGCCGCTCATATCGAGCCCGCGGCTCATCTTGTCGATGAGATCCGCGTCGGGCGCGCGATGGCCCAGAAGCGCGTAGATGACAGCGCGCTCCTCGCGGATGCGGTCGGTGTTCGTGCGGACTTCGCACGGGCCGTCGATGGGATACACGCATGATGTGACGATCTTCGTGCGGCCGCGCTGCTCGACTTCGACGATGCAGATACGGCAGCAGGCACGGTGATCGGGGAACGCGTCGGAACGGCACAACACCGGGATGCGGATGCCGTTGCGCTTGGCGACGTCGTAGATGTACTCGCCCTTCTCGCAGGTGCACTCGATGCCGTCGATGGTAATGGTCAACGTCTCGCTCATGCGGGCCTCCTTTCGGTCAGCACCGCGTTGAAGCGGCATGCCTCGCGGCAGCTACCGCAGGCAATGCACAGATGCGGGTCGATGACGTGGACTTCCTTGCGCTCGCCGGAAATGGCGCTGGCGGGGCAGGCACGCGAGCACAGGCCGCAGCCCGTGCAAGCCTCGGCATCGATTGCGAACTGCGTGAGCTTGGCGCAAACGCCGGCAGGGCATTCCTTGCGGTCGATGTGCGCTTCGTATTCGTCGCGGAAGAACTTGATGGTCGTCATGACCGGGTTGGGAGCCGTGCGGCCCAAGGCGCACAGCGACGCGTCTTGCATCGTGCGGCCGATGCGCTCGAGCAGCTCGATGTCGCCCGGCTTGCCACGGCCCTCGCAGATGTCGGTGAGGATGGCGCGCATCTGGCGCAGGCCCTCGCGACACGGCGTGCACTTGCCGCAGCTTTCCTCGCATAGGAAGTCGACGTAATAGCGTGCGACTTCGACCATGCACGAGCGGTCGTCCATGACGATCATGCCGCCCGAGCCCATCATGGCGCCGTATTCGACGAGCGTGTCGAAGTCGACCGGGAGGTCGAGCAGCGACTCGGGAATGCAGCCGCCGGAGGGGCCGCCGGTCTGGATGGCCTTGAACGGGCGGTCGTCGATGATGCCGCCACCGATGTCGTAGATGAGGGTGCGCAGCGTCGTGCCCATGGGGACCTCGACGAGGCCCGTGTGCTTGACCTTGCCGACCATGGCGAACACCTTCGTGCCTTTGGATTTCTCGGTGCCGAGTTCGGCGTACTTGTCGCCGCCGTCGCGCAGGATGGTCGGGATAGAAGCGAGCGACTCGACGTTGTTCAGGACCGTTGGGTGGTCGAACAAGCCGCGTTGGACGCTGCGGATGTACTTGGCGCGCGGTTCGCCCACGCGGCCTTCGATCGAGGCCATGAGCGCCGTCGACTCGCCGCAGACGAACGCGCCGCCACCACGGACGATGGAAAGGTCGAGCTTGTGGCCAGAGCCCATGATGGACTCGCCCAGGATGCCGGCCGCATACGCGTCGTCGATCGCATACTGGATGTGGTCGCGCGCGAGCGCGTACTCGTCGCGGATGTAGAGCACGCCCTCTTCTGCGCCGATTGCCAGCGCGCCGATGATCATGCCCTCGATGACGGCATGGGGGCTGCCCTCCATCGTCGAGCCGTCCATGAACGCGCCGGGGTCGCCCTCGTCGCCGTTGCAGACGATGTACTTGGGAAACACATCGTAGTCGGCAGCCGTGCGCCATTTGCGCCCAGTGGGAAAGCCTGCGCCGCCCTTGCCGCGCAGGCCGCTCTTCTCAACTTCGGTGATAATCTCGTCGGGCGTCATCTGCAGCGCGCGTTTCAAGCCCTCGTAG
>JAFWJU010000057.1 GCA_017511465.1 Eggerthellaceae bacterium
TCTTCGCTGACGGCTTCGTCGGGACCGTGCATCGTCCCGACCCATGCGGGGTCTTGTTCCCACGGTTTTTCGATGCCGAAACTGACACCCGTCGTGAACATGCGCGCATACGTGCCGCCCTTCGACGTGACGCCCGTGCGGTTTTCGCCCGTTGCATTGTTGTACGCGTCGAGCAACGCGCGCACAGCGGGTGACTCGGGGTCCATGAGGAACGGTTCTTTGTCGTGTTCCATCGCGAACGTCGCCCCGACTTCTGACGCAAGCTCGTTGACGCGCTGCTCGATTTCGGCCGACGTGATAGTCGTGGGATAGCGGAAATCGATGCTTTGGCAAATGCGTCCCTTGTCGAAACTCGTCTTTTCGAACCAGGCTTTGCCGCCAACCGCCGTCAGCGCGCCGAAATGCTCGTCGGAACACGCGATGCCGAATCCCGATCCGTCAGGTGCGTCATGCAACGTTTTCAGCAGTTCCAAAAACGAGCACTCGGCAGCAGAGCACGCCTCGTTTTCGAGCAGGTAGTCCACGAGGATACCGATGGCATTGCGTCCCAGCTGGGGCATGGAGGCATGAGCCGCCTTGCCGTGTGCCGTGATGTGGGCGATGTTGCCGCGATATTCCTCGATTTCGATGTCGTCGTAATCGTCGGCATCGAGGGGGTACTTGCCCTGACGGACAATGGCGCTTGCCGTGGCAGGTACGGCATTGACGGCCTGGCCGCCTTCGAATTCGACGATCGAGCTGCCGTAAAAGATGGGGCTCTTCAGGGTGCCACTGCAAATGCCGGACTCACCATACCCCACGGGAAACTGGTTGTCGGGCGTGAACAGGAACGCCGGATCGTCGTTGTGGGCGCGATAGTACGCGACGTCCTTCATGTTCGTTTCCTCGTTCGCGCCGAACAGGACACGCACCGTGTAGGGAAGCGTTTCGCCGCGGTCCTTCCAAAACTTGACGGCATGAAGCGCCACGATAATCGGCCCCTTGTCGTCGAGCACACCGCGACCGACAAGGTAGCCGTCCTTGAGCGTGACGTCGTAAGGCCGGTAATGCCAGCCCTCGCCAGCTGGCACGACGTCCACGTGCCCAATGATGCCGATTTGCGTCTCGCTTTCACCTGGAAGGTCGGCATAGCCGATATGTCCCTCGCAATCGTGGGCGACAAGCCCCATGCGCTTCGCGATGCCAAGTGCTGCAGTCAAAGCCTCGCGCGGTCCGGGACCATACGGCGCCCCTTCGGAAGCGGCGTCGAGGTCTTCGATGCTTTCAACCGAAACGAGCGTTTGGATATCGGCGATGATGTCGTTCCAATGGTCATCGAGATAGGCTTCGATTTCCCGTTGCAGCTCGTCGTTCATGCGGCTCCTCCGTCAAAGTGAAAAGGCTGTTCTCAGAACAGCCTTTTGATTATCGGTGGTGCCCGAGGAGAGATTCGAACTCTCACGGTTTCCCAACGGTTTTTGAGACCGCCGCGTCTGCCATTCCGCCACTCGGGCGCACTAGGGAATTATAGCGTAGTTTCAGCTCATACCAATGATTATTCGAATCGGGGCGAAATGGAGCCTATGCATTTTGCAGCCCCGGCGCCAAACTGATGGTCTTACCGGTGATGAGCTCCCATACGTCGTCAATCGAAGAGCCCCCGTCAATGCCGATGAGTTCCTCGAAAAGCCCCTTCGAAATGGAGTTTTCGGTGAACACCAACATCATCTGACCGTCAAAGTCATCGATCAGAAGGGTGAGGTACCTGTCTGATGCCGAGTTTTGAACGATTGCCAAGTGGAAAGTGCCCAAGTCGAAGCTGTCTTCCACGAAAACGTCTTTCGCAAGGTTCTCGAAGGCGCTTGCAGGCGTTTTGTAGTTTGGAAAATACAACCCGATGGCCACGAGCTCGCCAGCAGACCCCTTGGGCAGCTTTTCGATTTGGCTCTTGGACAGCTCACCCGATACGCCCGTCACCATGAACATGGACTCGTCGTCAAACACCCACGCGCTTATGTCTTCGTCCCAAGCGTAGTTGTATTCCTCGAGCAAGTCGGTTAATTCTGCGCCCGATAGCTCGGTGATCGCATACAGCGTGGGATTCCATGCCGAATCGTGGTATTTAGAATCGTCGTACGTCCCCCCGAAAACCTTCGATGCGCTGCCACTGGCAGCAGAAGAGCTCGAGGCGTCGGAGGCACCCGACGATTTCGCCGAACTTTCATCCGATGCAGACGCGCTGCTATCGGAATCGGTTACGGTGACTTTCGGCTTGTTGTTCGAATCGGTCGTCACTTGGACATTGCTGGAGCTAAGGTCGATGCCTTGCCGTTCTGCATCGTCGATTACCTGAGCCGTGAGAACGCCCACAAAAACGGTGAAGACAATGCAAAGGACCGCGATGACGATGCCGATGATGCCTATGACCAGGGTCGCCGTCTTGCGAGGATTGTACATGTCCCTCTTGTTGTAGCCCGCATTCAGCACGAGGCCGATAATGCTACAGACGAGGCCGGGGATGAATGTCACGAACAGCAAGCTGAGGACAAGGCCGACGATGACCAAGATGAACGCGGCGTTGGGGGCTATACCGCCAGTCGCCGGGGGATTGTACGGCACGGATTGCCGATAAGGAGGCTGAGGGCCGTTCGCAGAGGGCATATAGCTGCCGGCATCTGGCTGGGGCGGCATTTGCGTCGTCTGCCCAGTTTGATATGCCTGCTGGGGTTGCGCCTGCCATGCGGAGTCACCTGGAACTTCGGCAACGTAAGACGACGCCGAAGGCTCGGCCACTTGCGGCATCTCGTCTGTTGGCTGCACGCCTGCATACGAGTAATCGGACAGGGGCTCTGTCGGTTGCTCGATTGGAGTGGTGTTCTGTACGTCGGACAAAGGGCTACCGCAGTTCTCGCAGAATTTCGTTGAGGGCACGTCGGCGCCGCAATTCGGGCAGAACATCTAAACCTCCTTTTCCGGGAAGCGAAATCGAGAAGAGCATACCCTTTCAAAACATAACGGGCAGGCTCAATGCCTGCCCGTTACGAAAGGGTTTACCTGATTCGGTCGCCGATATTACAGGCTGAAATCCTTCTCGCCGTTGAAGACGGCCAGAGCGTCGGCCACTTCGTAGTCGGCCAGCGTAATGGAGCTGATGGCCTTCGTCAGGCGAACAGCCTCGTCGAGCGAACGCTGGTGGATGTTGCGACCCGTGGCGTTACCGACAGCGCCGCCCACGTGAATCTGGTCGTACAGCTGCGTGAGGAACGTCTCGGCATCGACCGTGGAACCGCCGGCGCACACGAGGCCGGTGCGGCCCGATGCCTTCGTGGCGATTGCGAGCGCCTCGGCAGGCGTGCGCTGGTCTTCGCCTTCGGGTTTCGGCGGGTTGACCTTGACAAAGTCGGCACCCAGGCACAGCGCCACACCAGCGGCGCCGGCAATGAGATCCGGATCCTTCTCGGCGGTGACGGCCTTGCCGCGCGGGTAAATCCACAAGACGACGAGCAGGCCCTCGGCATGAGCCTGGGCGATGAGGTCGCCGGCCTCGGCCATCATGGTGGCCTCGTATTCGCTGCCCAGGTAGATGGTGTAGCCAAGACCCACGATGTTCACGCCGGCATCGCGCATGGCGAGAATCGTGTCGAGGCCGTACAGCTGCGGGGAGTACGGGTCTTCCTGAGCCGTCTTGACCAGATTGGTCTTGGAATTCATCTTGACCAGATAGTTGATTTCGGGGTAATCGGCCGCGTACTGGGCGATGAGGCCGCGCTGGCCCGCCATGACACCGCACACGCCCTGATCGGCAATCTTGAACAGATGCTCGGGCTCGCAGTCGGCAAGGTCGATTTCCTCGCCACCATCGTAGAAGTCCTTGTTCAGGTGCTCGATCTTCTGGTCGCAAGCAAACAGCATGAGATGACCGCTATTGCGCGTGGCCTTCATGTAGTTGTCGATGTACACCTCGCGCATCTCGGGAGAGACGTCGACGGGCACCTTAACCTGATCGCGGGTAATGCTAGGCATTTTTCCTCCTTATAGAACCAAATAAAAGACCCCTATATTGTACTGCATCTGAGGCTTTGCCCCAACATGTACACTAATAATCGCGCTAAAACCAATCACGCTGGTTCAGCACGTAGATGTTATCGAATTCAGTTTGGGTTTTCGTGAGATAAATGATGCCCTCGATGACGGCTATCAGCCAAATAACGGCTGCGGCGAGCCCGAACGTGAAAATGCCGCCGATGATGGACACGGCCAACATGATGAACCCCGCGTTGTTGCAGCCAAGGTAAAACTTGTGAACGCCGAACATGCCGAGGAAAATCGCCAGCAGGCCGGCAGATACGTGGTCTTTTTTGCGTATGGCCTCGGCAGCATATGACTGACGCGCGGCATACGACATCGAGCCGTAGCTCGGCGAATCTGGCACGTCGCTTTGCGCGGCGTAATCGGGGCCCCGATACGTGCCCTGCCAGTATGCGGACTCGGTTTCGCTTTGGCTTCTGACGGGGTTGCCCCAGTGGTCTTGATCGCTCATGCGTTATCACCCCGATGAAACGCGTTCAAGATCTTGTCGCGGAACACGATGGCCACGACTGCCACGACTGCCAGCACGACCAGTACGACAACCGGCCCAACGATCTCGCCGCTGGCTATTCCCGAAGCTGCATATGTCGATCCCACGACACCGGGAATGTGCCCGATGGTGGTCAGCGTGATGAACTTCTTGTACGGCATGTCGGTTAAGGGAACGAGGTAGGTGAACACGTCCTTGGGCATGCCGGGAATGAGGAACAAGATGAACACGATGATGTCGAGCTTGCCCGACTCCTCGAACGACCGGAACTTTTCCAGGTGCTCGGTCGAAACCATGCTCTGGACGAACGGGGCGCCGAGCGCGCGGACCAGCTTGTAGATGATGGAACTCGAGATGACGCATCCGATGAGGATGATAATCGAGCCAAACAGGGGCCCGTACATGAGACCGGCGGCTAGCTGCACGACCTCGCCGGGAATGAACGCCACCAAGATCTGCAGGAACTGCATGCCGAGCAAGATGAGAATGCCCGCAGGACCCGCGTTTTGCACGCGATCGACAAGGCGCTCGACACCGCCTTCGGAGAACACGTCGGCGACATAAGGCCATACCGCGATCACGATGATCGCCATGATGACGATAAAGGCTATCAGGCCTGCGAATTTGAAGATGTTCGAGCGGAGCATGACATGGCCATGTACCGTCGTCTGCTCGTGCGCCTTCTCTTCCATGCGCTCGATTAACGACTCGTCCGCTTCTTCCTCGTGATCGATATGAGGTTTGATGCTTTGGGTCATGGCGCTAGTCGTCCTCGCCTTCGCCACGAGAGGCCTTGTCGAATTCTTCCTTGAACGCCGCGAACATGCCCGACGCCTTGCCAAGTTGCTTCCCTACCGCAAACGAGCCCGATTCGATGGCGTCGCCTGCAGCACTGGCAACCTTTTGCGCCCCGGGCTTGACTTCCTCGATGCGTTGCTCGGCTGCTTGACGCGCCTTGGTAGCGCCTTTTTTCGCCTTATCGGCTACGACGGCAGTCGCCTTGCCGGCTGCTGCGGCGACACCTCCCTGCACGGGCAAGTCGGTCGCGTTGTCCGACACCATGATAGCGCCTCTCTCGACGCTTTCCTCGGGCTCTTCGCCCTGATAATCGCCAACGGAGACGAGCGCCATGCCCTGGCCGCGGCGGAACCCCTTGACGTACGACGCGGGAATCGTGCGCTTGCCGACGATGGCATCGCTTGCGGTTCCGTTTTCTGCCGTCAAACTGTGCACGGCCCCTGTCTTGCGGTCGAACTCGACCGATCCGACGAAACCGAGCATTTCGCCACTCGATGTCATGACCGGCATGCCCACCCAAATGACGCAGGCGTTCCAGTCGACGCCGAGGGCCTTGATGGCACCGCGGTCGGTCGCAGCGGGATCGCCGCTTACCACGAGCTCGCCGTCAACGTTGACGCTGAAACCGTCAAGCGTCACGAACAAGTCTTTGCGATGGAACATCAATGCGGCATCGGGGCGCTTGACCAGCAGGCCGATGCACCGCTTTTCGGAAGGGTGGAACACGAAACGGTTCACCTTGCCGATGCGCTTGCCCCTCTTGCCGTCTACCACGCGCTTGTTAGCAAGCTCTTTTGTTGTAACCAACTTTTCGCCCATGAGTCTTGACATGCAAAAGTGCGCCGTGCCGTTTATGGCAGGCGCACCTAGAATGCTTTGTTCAGCCCGTTACTGGACTTCTTCGGCGGTTTCGGCGACAGCCTCGGCTGCTTCCTCGACCTCTTCGGCCACAGCTTCGGCAGCCTCGGCGGCGATTTCGACAGCCTTGCTCTGCTCGGCGTTTTCCATCACCTGAGCAGCGATGCGCTGACGAGCGGCTTCGATCTTCTCGCGCAGGTCGTCGCTATCGACCTCGGCGGGCTGACCAGTGACTTCCTTCACGCGAGCCTGGGCGTCGGCCACGAGGTCCTGACCCTTCTGCTGCGCGACCTTGAACGCGTCCTGAGCCGCGTTCGGCAGATTCGCACCAAGATCCTTGGCCTCACCGGCGACGGCATTGGCCTTTTCCGCCACAAGGGCGCGCGTGCGCTCGCCAGCCTGAGGAGCAAGCAGCAACGCGGCAAGTGCGCCGATGGCAGCGCCTGTGATGAACGATCCGATTTTTGCCATGATAGCCTCCTATGTGCTAAATCAACTTGGCCTATTATACGCACTCGCGCGAGGTTCGCCCCGCGACACCGCGAGCAACGGTGTAATTAGTTGCCGTTTTGTTTCGAAAAAGACGGGCCGGCAAACCGCGCAAAGCGCCTTACACGTACTTGGTTATCAACTCGTCGAGAACATCCGGAAGCGTACGGCCGGCGGCTTTGATCGCAGTCGGGAACAGCGAATGGTTGGTCATGCCCGGAGACACGTCCACTTCGAAACAACGCGCGACCCCGCCATCCCAAATCATGTCGATGCGGCCGAGGTCGACAACGCTGTAGGCGCGGTACACCTCGAGGGCGGCGCGTTCGATCTCGGCGCGGATAGCCTGGGCTTCCGCTTCGTCTTGCGAAAGCGAGGAAAGGCGAACCGGGCAATGGAAGTCGACGAGCGAGGAATCCATACGGGCTTCGATGTCGAAGAACCCCGATTCGGTGTGCGCGCTAATTTCGACCGGCGGCAAAGCATACGCATCCCAGCCCGTTCCCAAGATGGCAACGGACAACTCGATGCCGTCGACCCACTGCTCGATGTTGACGGCATCGTCATACGACAGCGCGTCGAGGATGGCTTCGCCGAGCTCTTCTTGCGAGTTGACGCGGTGGATGCCCAGAGCCGAGCCGCCGTGGGCGGGCTTCACGCATACGGGATACCCGCCGGGAATGCGGGATTCCACCAAATCGAGCGCCGTTGCGGCACCCATGTCCTTGAAGGCGTCGCGCGCGATGTACACGCCCGGAGGCCACGAAGCGACGCCGTCGGGCTCGTTGATAAGCTGGCGGTACTTGATAAGCGACGAGTGCAGGGCGTCTTTGTTCCACGAGCGATGGCACACGCTTGCAGGCGAGCCCACGAACGGGATGTCCAAGAACTCGAGCAGGCTCTGGATGGTTCCGTCTTCGCCATGCTTGCCGTGCAACGCGTTGTACACCACGTCGGGGCGCTCGCTGCGAAGCGTGGGGACAAGCGCCGACGTCGTGTCGAGCGGCACGACGCGGTGACCGGCTTCCTCGAGTGCAGCGCAGATGTTCTTGCCGCTGATAAGCGAGAATTCGCGCTCGAACGAAGAGCCGCCCATGAGTACTGCAACTTTTGCCATGATCTACTCCTTGATTGCGCCAGCCTCGATAAAGGCGCGGTATAGCTCGAGACGGTCCTCGATTACCTCCGCAAGGCGACGGATCGCCTCTTGCAGGTTTTCGGGACTTTCGTAGCAGAACGCGATGCGCATGCAGTTCTTACCCTGCTTGCCATCGGGGAAAAAGCCCGTTCCCGGCGTGTAGATGACGCCTCGCTCCAATGCTTCGGGCAACATAGACTCGGTATTGAGGTATGGCGGACACGTGACCCATACGAAGAAACCGCCTTCGGGGTGCGTCCACGTGACCTCGGGCGGGAAATACTCGTCCAAAGCGGCCAACATGGCGCGACGGCGCGTGTCGTACGTCTTCACGAACCTTTGCAGCGTCTTCTGCCACGGGGTTTCAGTGAAATACGCAGCGGCCATAACCTGGTCGAACATGCTGCCGCACAGGTCGGTGCCCTGCTTTGCCAGGTTGATCTTGCCGATGACGCCCGGAGGCGCCATGATCCAGCCGACGCGCAGACCGGCGGCGAACATCTTTGAAATGGTGCCCAGGTAGATAACGCTATCGTCGAGCGCGCGCATGGGAAGGCAATGCCCGCCCTCGTAGCGCAGACGGCCATACGGGTCGTCTTCGACGATGATGAAATCGTATTCGTGCGACAGCTCGACAAGGCGCTTGCGGCGCTCGGGCGTCATGGTGACGCCGCCGGGGTTTTGGAAGTTCGGGATGGTGTAGAGGAACTTCAGGCGGGGATTGCCCTTGCCGATGCGTTGCAGCTCTTCCTCGAGAAGGTCCATCCGCATGCCCTCCGCGTCGAACGGCACGGTGTGGATGTCGGGCTCGTATGCCGAGAACGCCTGCAGGGCGCCCAGGTACGTGGGACCTTCGGTGATGCAGATGTCGCCCGGGTCGAGGAACGTCTTGCCGATAAGGTCGAGCGCCTCTTGCGCACCCGTAGTGATGATGACGTTTTCGGGCTTGTGGCGAATGCCGATGTCGCGCACGATGTCGCAGAACACCTGCGCAGTTTCGAAGACGCCGTTGGTGCCGCCGTACTGAAGCGTGACAGCCTGCTTTTCGACCGCTGCTTTTGCCGCTTTGCGCACGGCGCTCTTGGGCAAGAGCGACACGTCAGGCATGCCGCCTGCAAGCGAGATGATGTCGTCGCGCTGGGCGGCTGCGAACAGGTTGCGCACGGCCGAGGGCCGCATCTTGGTTATGCGCCTAGCTACCTTGTCGGTGGCAGGCTCGAATCTGTAATGTGCACTATTCATGCCAGACATGTTAGCACGGCATTGTTAAGAAACCGCGTCGCTTCGTTAAATGCACGAAGTGCCTCCAAGTCGTCGCGGAAGCTTATTTCGATACGCGCTTCACCTGCGTCTTCGTTTGTCCATTCGGTCGTGCCGACGAATGTGCAAGTCGCGTCGAGCGCCGCTTTCGTCTGCTCGCTGATAATCAAATGCTCAAGCAAATGCGGCGTCGACGTATGTTCCATGACGGCTCCGAACATGGCCCCCTCGCCGTTCACGCACGCATGGCGGGCTACGTCAGGGTACTCTTGCCGGACAAACGCCATCAGGTGCGGCGTCGTGCGCCGAAAGCGCTCGTCGGGGATTTCGACATCGCATACGAGGCGCCCCGTTCGCACGGTGATCGTGCAAATGCGGATGGGTTTTTCGACAGCGCTGGCCACTAGCCTTCCTCGCCATCGTATTCTTCGCCCGATGAATCTTCTTGCGGTTCCTCCTCGGGCGCCGGCTCTTCGGAAGCGCTTTCCTCTTCCGTGTAGTCTTCCTCGTAATAGTAGTAGTCGTAGTATTCGGCTTCGGCCGCTTCCTCGGCTGCCTTTCGCTCGGCTTCCTTGCGCGCTTCTTCTGCGGCCTTCTTTTCGGCAAGCGCCTTGACCACTTGCTCGGAGAACGTTCCCCTATAGGGTTTGCGGCTGAGGGCGATGATGCCGTCGCCTTCGGGCAGCCTTATCCCCTCGCCCGTCACCTTGTCGCCCATGTCGGTAAGCGTGTGCAGCAAGTCGTCGAGGGCTGTGCTCGTGCCATCGAAGTTGTCGCCATCGGTTATGACCAGGTACTGGCGGTCATCGCTGAGCCAATACCGTCCTTGACCTTCCATGGGCCCAAACGTAAAGCGAATAGTCTTGTCATGCGTTTCGATTTCGTATTGGTACGTCACGTCCTCGGTGAGCTTGATGGACGCCTCGTCGATTTCGATTGGCACTTCCGTGCCCACGACATACCACGTGCCCTGCATATCGACGTGGTCGTCGAAACGGTACCAGCGGTTCCATGCGAACAGCAGCGCTGCCACGATCGCCACGATGAGGATGATGGGGATGACGATGGCGGCAATGCGAAGTGGACCCTTCTTCGGCAGACGGCCAATGAGACGACGAATTGCAGACTGGCGCTTAAGGTCGGCTTGCGCATCGGCATCTTCGGCATCGGGAGCCGATGGGGTCTCATCTGCTTGAGTGCTTGGCGCAGGCGGCGCTTCTTCGATGGCGGCGCTTGGCGCAGGCGGCTCGACATCGGCAGGGGCAGAAGGAGCCTGTTCCTCGTCGGGAACGGAGACATCGGATTCAGGTGGCGTTTCGGCAACGGGAGCCTCGGAAGCAGCAGCTGCCTCGGCACTCTGCGTCGGATCGGAAAGGTCGCCTTTCCGCATGGCGGCAAACCAGCGCTCGTCTGCCTTACGCTGGGCATCGGCGCGCTTCCCAAACTCCGGCGAAATCACGACAGCAGGCTCGACATCGGCTCCAGGCTGCTCGGGGGCAACGGCTTCCTCGCCTGGCGCGGGCGACGCGATGGGCTTGACGCTCTCCTTTGAGCGCCCCTTGCGGTCGACGCGGCGCTTGTGAACGTCAGAGGACTTGTACACCCGAGGAGGCGTATCCGATCCGCGTTGTGAGTCGTCGTTTCTTGCCATGCTGCGATTCTGCTTCGGTGGGCGGCCGCGGTTTTCAGCCCGCGGCCGTTCGTCAGTGTCGTTTATTCAGGCTCGATAACCTCGACGCCGCCCATGTAGGGCACCAGCACGTCGGGGACCTTCACCGAGCCGTCGGCTTGCTGGTAGTTCTCGAGGATGGCGGCCATCGTGCGGCCAACCGCAAGACCCGACCCGTTCAGCGTGTGAACATAACGCGTGCCCTTGAAATTCGCCGGATCCTTGTAGCGCATGCCCATACGGCGGGCTTGGAAATCGGTGCAGTTGGAGCAGCTGGAGATTTCCTTGTACCCGTTGTAGCAAGGCAGCCACACCTCGAGGTCGTAGGTCTTTGCAGCCGAGAAGCCCATATCGCCCGTGCACAGGCTGATGACGCGATACGGAAGGCCCAACAGCTGCAGGATGTTCTCGGCGTCGGCCACCATGGCCTCGAGCTCGTCATAGGATTTCTCGGGCTCGCACACCTTGACCATCTCGACCTTGTCGAACTGGTGCACGCGGATGAGGCCGCGCGTGTCGCGGCCAGCCGAACCGGCTTCCTCGCGGAAGCACGGGGTGAACGCGCAGTAGTGCTTGGGCAGCTCGTCGACCGTGAGCGTTTCGCCGGCATGCAGGTTGGTCAGCTGCACTTCGGCCGTGGGAATCAGGTAAAGGTTGTCGCCCTGCTTGTCGGACGTGCCCTCCATGTCGGTGGCGAACGTCTTGAACATGTCGTTCTCGAACTTGGGCAGCTGGCCCGTGCCCGTCATCGTGCGCGCGTTGGCCATGACCGGCAACCACCATTCCTTGTAACCGCGGCTGGTGTGCGTGTCGGCCATGAAGTTGATGATGGAACGCTCGAGACGTGCGCCCATGCCGCCCAGCACGATGAAGCGGCTTGCCGCCAGCTTCACGCCGTATTCGAAATTGATGATGCCCAGGTCGGGGCCAAGGTCCCAATGGGCCTTGGGTTCGAAATCGAACTCAGTCGGCGTGCCCCAGCGGCGAACTTCGGGGTTGTCGTCCTCGTCGTCGCCTACCGGTGTGGTGTCGGAAGGCATGTTGGGAGTGTGCAGCAACAGGTCGCGCAGGTCGTCGTCGATGCGCTCGCGTTCTGCGGCGGCGCCTTCCAGCTCGGCCTTGATGTCGGCCACGCGCGCCTTGGCGGCTTCAGCCTCGTCCTTCTTGCCTTCCTTCATCAGTGCGCCGATTTGCTTCGACAGCGTGTTGCGCTCGGCCTGCAGCGCCTCTTCCTTCTGGATGGACGCGCGACGCGCCTCGTCGAGTTGGGCGAACTTGTCGCCATCCCAATCTGCATGGCGGTTGCGCATCGCCTGGGCAACGGCTTCTTGGTTTTCGCGGACGAACTTTATATCGAGCATGGTACGGGCACTCCTCCTAGTTTTAGACGTGCCCTTCAGTATAGGTCAATCCGAAGCGCACTTGGGCAACTTCAAGGAAACGTCCATCACCATGAAACGCTGGGCAGAATGCGCCGTTATTCGGGCTTCATCACGAAGTCGCCGACGATCAGGCCGACATCGCCCACGTACATGAAATGAAGCAATGCGCTGAAGGCGTATATGCCCAGCAGGGCGAAGAACAGCCCGTCTGCGAACGAGCGCGGCATACGACGCAGGCCCCGGTCCATCAGCGGGTAGAAGATCCACAAGATGAGCGATGCCGCCACGGTGTAAACGGTGGAATTCTGCAGGCACACCTGGCCCATGAAGTTGAACGGCAGGGCACGGTAGTCCCACACCTCGTAATTCTGGTTGCAGATCATGCCGCACGTGAAGTCGACGGTCGTGCACACCGCAGCTGTAACCGCGATGCTGACGAGCACTGCCGGCAGGATGCGCCCGCCGAACTTCTTCAGCAGCCATTCCTTCACGGGGGTCAGCAGAACGACGATGAGCACGACGGCCACGCCTTCGGCAAAGTACGGGAACAGCCACTGATGCCATAGCATGACTTCGGAAAAATCGACATCGCCCATGAAAACGCCCAGGTAGATGTTGTAGCAGAACAACATCTCGGCCCAGTGCCCCGCAAACGAGAAGACGATGAAGTAGATGCCCAGATCGCGCCAGAACGGCCACGTGCGTACGCGCTGCCTGAGTGGCACGTCGAAGCTGTGCCCCGTGCGCGCGGTCGGCGTGCGGTCAAGTGGCCGATCGAGGACGTATCGCGCCGTAATCGACGTAGCCAGATAAACAATCACTGCGGCTGCAAGGCAGTACTGGACCGCAAGAACGGCCACCGTCGGGATCGCTCCCAAGCGCGCAGCCACTACATCGAATGCGCCGAACAAGAACATGTCGACGGACGACAGCATGGCGCAGGCAACGGCAGTGGTAATGGCAAACGTGCGCGCCTCTTTCGCGCGCTTCTGGAACAGCCAGATGCAAACCGCGCAAAGGGCAACCGTGATGAACCCGTGCACGAGGCTGAAGTCGTAGGCGAAATCTCCGGGATTAGTGACCAGCGCATAGGCGAGCGCTCCTGCCAAGATGGCGGCGAAATACAGTTGGCAAGCACAAACTCCCAGGTCTAGGGCATGGCTTCTCGTCCGTAATGCGATTGCGGCAGTTGCAGTCTTGGCTTGCACTTGCTCGAACACGCTGAGCAAGCCAACGCTTATCCGCTCGCTCGCGCTTAACTTGGTTAACTCGTTTTCCATGGAATCGGTTTCTTGGGTCGTCTCGTCTTATGTAAAGTCCATTATTCGCTTGCATGACGCCCTTGCCCCCACGGGCAAGCCTTTCGTTTTTCGAGCGTAATTCCTTCGTCATCCTTTCGAAAACAGCAGACATGCGACACGCCCTTCCCCAGGCGCAATACGCCATGTGGCACCCTGTTCTCGGGCGCGGTGCGCCATCCGTGGTACTATGAGCGCCATGGAATTCTCGGAGATTTACAGCTTCCTGTTCGAAACGTATGCCGGCATTGGCGTTCTCGTCGCCATTTCGCTCGTCCTGTGCATAATCATTGCCGCCGTGCTCGAGTTGCGTACGCGCAAGACGTACGTCGACCGGGGCCCTAAAAGCGAGGACGAGGAAGACGAGTGGTCGCTTTTCGACGACGATGACGAGGAAGCAGACGACTAGCCTTATCGCTTGCATCGATATCGGCTCATTCAAGATTTGTAGAAAAGGATTTCCCTCAGGCGCGGTGGACAGCGCTATACTTCCCTGCAATTGACTATGAGGAAAGAGAGCAACAATGACTGCAGAAGCGCCTAACACCTCCATCCTTTACAAGCGCGAGGGAGCCTATATCCCCCGCATCGCCGCCGTGCACGACCTATGCGGCTACGGGAAATGCTCGCTGGGCGTTGCGATTCCCGTGCTTTCCGCAGCTGGCGTCGACGTGTGCCCCGTTCCGACGGGGCTGTTCAGCTCGCATACGGCATTCCCCGGTTGGTATATGCACGACACGACCGACATCTTGGACGACTATCTGGCAGCTTGGAAGGGCATCGACGTGCAGATCGACGCCGTGTACTCGGGCTTCCTCGGGGCGTCTGAGCAAGTCGACATCATCCGCGACATTTACAGCACGTACCCTCACGCGCTGCGCATCGTCGACCCCGTCATGGCCGATCACGGCAAGGTGTACCCCACTTACACGCCCGAACTGGTGGCTGCGATGGCCGAGTTGGCTCAGGAAGCCGACATTTTGACGCCGAACCTGACGGAAGCCGCCATCATCCTGAATCGCGAGTGGACCGGCGCCGACATCAGCGAAGACGAGGCGCGCGACATCATTTCCGCCCTGCGTGAACGCGGCGCGAAGAACGTCGTGCTGAAGGGAATCGAGCACGGCGACGGGCTGATCCACAACTATGCCTGGGGCGATGCGGCGGAGTTTTCGGAAACCACGAACGCGAAGCTTCCCTACATGCTGCACGGTACGGGAGACCTGTTCGCCAGCGCCTTGCTCGCGGCGGTGATGACCGGTCGCGGACTTGCCGAAGCCACTGCTTTCGCCGCTGACCTGACGGCGGACGCCATGGTCATATCTGCAAAGCAGCCGAATTTCGAGGCTCGCGGCGTGAGCTTCGAGCCGCTATTGGGCAAGGTTGCCGCATTGCTGTAGAGACAGTGGGCTGAAATTACACAAACGCCGCTATGAGGGCTGCAACGGCCAAGATAACCGTGACGATCAGTTGAGGTGTCGGGTCGGCGAACGCGAGCGAGCCGACCAGCACCAACACCAGCGCAACGGCCAGTCCCACGACCGTAAGCAAACGGGAATCGCGCATGCGCACGAGGGCCAGCACCAAAGTGGCGCTAAGCCAACCTCCGATTGTCGCCCATGTCGATGCCCGCTTGACAAGGACCACGAGATTCCTCGTTATGTCTGTGCGCCCGAAATCCCAATTGGACAAAACATCCCACCCAAGCAACGAGCTTGAGCCGAGCGAACCGAACACGAGGGCCTCAACGGCAACGAGCACCGTCGTGAGCAACGCCACGGGAAGCCGCAAGCTTATGCCCGATAAGAACGGTGCAGCCGAGCTGCCGCCAATCGACCCGAGCAACGGCAGGGACAACGCAACGTTCGAAGGCGCCGCGCCTTCCCTTCCGACGACGACCCACCATGCAGCCGTGACGACCATGAGCAATAGGCCCACGAGGGGATGACCGCATGCCACGATTGCGAGCCCCATAATCTCGAGGGCAACCAGCGATGCTACAAAGGGCACGATGGCGGCGATTGCCGCGACGATTGCAGCGCCCACGGTAACCACGAACGCCGTTCCGGCATTGAACGCAGCGGGGATAAACGGCAAATTCGCCAGTGCGACCCACGTGACGAAACCGCTTCCCAAGGCGGCGAACACCCTCGCCAGGATATTGGAGACGATTCCCTCGAAACGCTTGACCAGCGGCTGACGACGCGCAGGGGTTTCATCGACAGTTTCCTGTCGACCACGTGCAAGTGACGGCCGATCCGAAGCTTGCATGTTGCCGTCATCGAAACCATCTTCGGCTTCGTTGCCCATTTTCTCGAAAAGCCGCGTGAACAAACCAGGGCGTTGGGGCTCTTCTGCTGTTTCGTCGTCCCACTCCTGAATCGGTTGCCCGCTTTCCTCGTCGAGTCCCAGCGCATCGGCAACCACAAGCGACAACTGTTCTTGCCCCTTGGCGGCATCACCCAAGAACTTGTTCATTTCCTCGGCGAAATCGGCCACGCTCGCATAACGCTCTTCCCTATCGGGATCGAGCGCGTAAAACATGACGTCGTCGATTTGGTTGTCGAGACCGTTCCAACACAGCGAGGGCAAGACGAGCTCGGCTTCCTCTATTGCCGCTTCCGCCTGCTCGAGGCCGCTCACACGGAACGGGTTATCGCCTGTCAGCATCTCGTACGCCACCGCTGCCAGCGACCATTCGTCAGTGCGGACGTCCAGATGCTCACGGCGCATCTGCTCGAGCGGCATGTAACCGATGGTGCCGCCGCCCGTCGTTCCCACGCCAGACGCATCGGCCAAGGTTGCCAGACCGAAATCGGTTACTTTCGCCTGCCCCTGAGCGTTGATGATGATGTTGTCGGGCTTGATGTCCAGGTGAAGCACGCCGGCTTTGTGCGCCACCGTCAACGCGCCCGCCACCGAGTCGAATACCGATGTCACCATGTCGATCGACAAGTAGCTCGAGTAATCGGCAAGCAGCTGGGTCAGCGTGATGCCCTCGACGTATTCCATGATGAGGTACGCCATGCGATCGCGAACCTCGAAGTCGTACACCGTGACGATGCGTGGATCCTGGAGCATCGCCGCCGTGCGGGCCTCGTCGAGCCCGGGCAAATGCGAAAGCGACCGCACCGGATCGGGCTCGTCGAATTCGAGGTGCGCAGCAGGGTATCCGCCAAATTCGACGGCAGCGCCTTGCTCGTCTTGAAGGTACTCGTCCCAAGGTATCGCGCCGTGCCAACGGTCGGCCGTGGGACTGGCCGACACCGCCTGCGCACCCGGCAGGTACGCCCGGTAAGCGTCGAGCTCGGTCAGCTTGATGGTCTTGATGGCAACTTTGCGTTGAATGCGCGGGTCCCAGGCAATCTGCACCGTGCCGAACCCACCGACACCAGCTGTGCCGATAGGCTCATAGCGGTCAAGTATGAGATTGTTTGCGCGCGCCATGACGCCTTCCATACTGCGGTTGGAGTTTATGCTGGAAGCGTTCTTGCGATGCTAATGATACCGCATTTGGCATCGCACGCCATTTTGCTTAACGGGGATTTGCCCGCCTATGTGCGCGGTATCTCGGTCCAGTTGGCGCCAGGGTCGAAACCGCCCGACGTGCCGATGACATCGCCGGCTTGGTTCTCATAGGCGCGATCGGCATGCACTGACAACTCGACTTCGCGCCCATCAGATGTCGTGTACGTGTTCACACCGCGAATAGCCTCGGAATAGTCGGGTGCCGAATGGGCCGATTGTACATGAGACGCCGCCATGAACTGCTGATGCCGAGCATTGCGGGCATCGGAAATGGACTGGTTGTACGAGTCGAAAGCAGCTTGCTGCTGACGGTGGGCAGCCTGTTGCGCCTGGAACGCCGCCTGGTTTTGGGCAAGCTGCGATTGAGTCGCCTGGCCCATTTGGGCCGCTTCCTGCATGGCAACTTGCAACGCCAGGTTCTCGACATCAGGATGGAGCTCGAGCGAGTCGACCAGCGGCAAGAACATGGCGTTGAACTGCGCGTCGAAATCGGTTGCGGGCGCCACGAGCGTGACGACGGCATCGACGCTCCAGTAAATCGTGCCGCCGCTCGTGTATTGGGCGAAATCGGGCGAGCACCATGCGACGCGTGTATCGGGCGATTCTGCTTCTTTTTGCTGCGGCTGCTGTTGCGGCTGCTGCGGCTGGGGTTGTTGCGGTTGGGGCTGCTGCGGCTGCTGCGCCATTTGCGCTGCTTGCGCCGCCTCTCGGTCGCGCATCATCTTGCCCATCAAGCCCCCACCCATGAAGAAGTCCATCACGCCTCCACCTTGGCTGCTGGCTTGGCTGGCTTGGCCTGCAGACTGGCCCGTTTGCCCACCGAGCGGGCTTTGCGGGCTTTGCGAAACCGCACCGCCGAACAGGTTCCCTATCCCGCTCATGAGGTTGCCAATCCCGTCCGCCATGCCGCTGAGACCATCCCCCAGGCTCATGCCGTCCTTCGTCGCCGAAAGCTCCACATACGAGGCAACCTTGAACGGCTGGCCATCGCGCACGCCGTCGTACACACGTAGGATCACTCCTATGAACGGATGCGCCACAAAGCCTCCTTGGGCTTGCGCAAGCCGTTGGAACCGCTCATACGCGTGCTGGCCTTTTTCCTCGAGGCTGGGGCATGCCAACTGCCGGGACAACTGCAAGCCCGTTACACCGGCACTTGCCGCCGTGCTGCTGGCAGCCGCGTCGGCAACTTGTTCTGGATCGGGGACGTCGGCATAATTCGCGCGGTCGATGCCCGCCAGATGGCCGTTGTACATCGCAGTGATTGCGGTGAAGCCGGCACTGCGCCTGGTACCCGCATTACCGACCGCCACAATGGCCACATCGCCGTCACGATTGCGCAATTCGACTTGGGGAATGTACGGACGCGAACTCGAGCCCGTGCCCTGCAAGGCCGTGCCCGTCACCTTCCAGCCCGGTGCCACGCGGGCGCGGAACAACCCGTACCCGGTGCCGCGGTCCCTGATGCTGCCGTCGGGCTCGATGCCACTCGGCTCATCGGCGGGATACGACACGCGAATCGTGCTGCCGCAGAACGGACACGTCACCGATGTCGCGCCGTCTGGCAACTCGAGGTCGCCGTTGCAGGAAGGGCATTTCACCGCTTGAATCGAAAAACCATTGTTCATTTGTGATGTCATGACAACCGCCTACTCGTATTGGGACATGGTGCGCTTCCGGGCTTGCGTAGCGTACGACGCCAGCGCTGGACTCGGGTCGACATCGTAGAACTCCCACTTATCGCCGGCGTCCACCATGATGGTCATCGAGTCGAACATGACCGAGAAACCCGTTTCATCGGCAAATTCGAAACCGAAGCTCGTGTAATCGTCCGTCGAAATCTCGGTGGCCACGTCGCCGACGCCCGACGAAGCCAGCGCATTGAACAGCGACACTATGTCATCGGGGTCTTCGAACCAGATGGGCTCGCCGCCCCCTTCACCCTGATAGCGCGCGTACGCCTTCACGGGAAGCTCATTTTGCACCCGCTGGCCGAATGCGACGGCGCCGTCGCCCAGCGTGGGGAGCAGGTCGCCCCATTCGCTTTCGGGAAGGACGGAAACACTCGAAGCAGCGCTTGAAGCCGCGCTGGAAGCAGCGCTTGAAGCCGCGCCCGAAGATGTGGAAGCCGAGCTTGCATCCGAGCTTTCCTGCGAACCGGTTGACGAGCTGGCTTGCGAGCTGCCCAACGCGCATCCCGCAAGCGCCAGCAATCCGCACGCCACGACGAGCGCTACTGCAAGTCTGCAAATCATTCCGCTTTTGCCCCGCATACGACCGCCTTTCAACCGCCTGCCAACATGATACGCCTTCTTATGATTTCAGCCACATTGTCAAGATTGCCGCCCAGTTAATTCCCCTTTAGAACTGCGCTTATGCCGTGTATACTTTCTCCGTTGCCTAGTACTTTGGGAGGATATGATGGGTGGCTTTTTTGGCGCAGTTTCGAAACGCGATGTGGTGTACGACGTCTTCTTCGGCGTCGACTACCATTCCCACCTCGGAACGAAACGCGCGGGCCTTGTCTACCGCAACGAAGACACGTTCCAACGCCAAATCCACTCCATCGAGAACACGCCCTTCCGCACCCGTTTCGAGACAGACCTCCCCGAGTTTCAGGGCAAGTCGGGCATCGGCTGCATATCGGATACGAACCCCCAGCCGCTGCTCATCCGCTCGCACCTCGGCGTGTTCGCACTGACCACGGTCGGCTGCATCAACAACGAGCGAGAGCTCGTCAACCGTTACCTCATGTACGAGGGAAGGCAATTCTCGGCCATGTCGTCAGGCGACGTGAACACGACCGAGCTTGTGGCGGCGCTGATAAACCACGAATCCGATTTCGTGTCGGGCATAAAATTCGCCCAGGAAGTCATTAACGGCTCGCTGACGCTGCTGATCATGGACAGCAGGGGCGATATCTACGCCGCGCGCGACAAGATGGGTCGCCTTCCCGTGCTCATCGGCAAAGACGAGAACGGCTACTGCGTGTCGTTCGAATCGTTCGCCTATCACAAGCTGGGTTACGTCGACGTCCACGAGCTGGGCCCAGGTGAAGTCGTGCGCATATCAGCCGACGGGTTCGAAACGCTTGCGCCTGCCGGCGAAGACATGAAGATCTGCGCCTTCCTATGGGTGTACTACGGCTACCCCAACTCGAATTACGAGGGCAAGAACGTCGAGGTCATGCGCTACCTAAACGGCGCCAACATGGCCCGTGCCGAACGTGAGCGCGGAGAGATGCCCGAAGTCGACTTCGTGGCCGGTGTTCCCGATTCGGGAACACCGCATGCCATCGGCTACGCTCACGAATCCGGCATGTCGTTCGGCCGCCCGTTCATCAAGTACACGCCCACGTGGCCGCGCTCGTTCATGCCCACCAACCAGGAAATGCGCAATCGCGTTGCCACCATGAAACTCGTGCCCGTGCCCGAGCTGATCGAGGGCAAGAAGCTGCTGTTCGTCGACGACTCCATCGTGCGTGGCACGCAGCTGCAGAACACGGTCGAATTCCTTTACCAATCCGGTGCGGCCGAAGTGCATATGCGCTCGGCGTGCCCGCCCATCATGTTCGGCTGCAAGTACCTGACGTTCTCGCGCAACAAGTCGGTCATGGACCTGATTGCTCGCCGCGTGGTTCACAAGCTTGAAGGCGCCGAGGGCACCGAGCACCTGGACGAGTACATCGACCCCACCACCAAGCGCGGCAAGTGCCTGGTCAAGGAAATCTGCGAGAGCATGGGATTCGACAGCTTAAGCTACCAGTCGCTCGACGGCATGCTCGACGCCATCGGCCTCGACCGCAACAAGATTTGCACGTACTGCTGGAACGGCCGGGAATAGGGCATTTGCGTTTGTTTGCCTTGCACGAGGAAGCTGCGCCTACAGCTGCTCGGCAAATGTTTAATTAACAAAGCAATAGTGACGCCTGCGCGAGCGGCGTAGCCCCTTGTGCAAAGCAAGGCATCGGCAAACACTCGGGGGAAACGAGGTTGCGCTTGTTACTCTTCCTCAATGAGCGACGTTAACCAACTCTTGTATTCTTCGGAAAGCCTCTTGGGTGCCTTAATTGTGACGCCGCCGTTCAGGCCGGCAACCCATCCGAAGAACTGCGGGCTCTTGCGGACGCTTACCAGCACGTCGGCATAATCCTCCGTCGCTGAGAGAACGTCGATATCGCGGCCGAAGCGGTCGACGATCGTGTCCATGAGCGGTGCGCTGACACACAGCGTTACGGTAACGGGATCGCCGTGGTACATGCCAAAACTGCGGTAAGCGAAATCGTCGCAATCGTAGTTGGCGATGGCGGCGCACCGCGTTGCCACAGCATCGCTCATTTGCAGCAGCTCCATGCGGTCGATACGGTAGGTTTTAATCAGCGCGTCAGCATCGTCGTAAGCCGCCAAGTAATAGTTGCCGTACGAGAACACCACCTTGACGGGTGTCAGCTCGTAACGCTTTCCCTCATGACGGGCAGACCGCTTCAGGTTGGTGCCGTAGCTGAAATACAGGAACTGCACCTTGCGCTTTTGCTGCAGCGCCTCGTGGATGACGTCGACGCTGTGGAAAATGGACTCGCTTTGATTCTTGATGCGCCCGCGCACGTGCACGCGCTTGTCAAGCAGTTTGCGCTCACGCTCGCTGACAAGGCCCTTCAGGCTTTTCACCAGCTGATTCGACTTGCGCTCGGTGATAAAGCGACTTGATTGCACGATGTCAACCAGCATCATGACGTCGTTGATGCCGAGTTCGCTGCGCACGAGAGCGTATTCCACCGGGCGGGTCGGGAGCATCTTGATGTCGATTCCCGATTCGCGCAACACGGCTATGTCGCGGTACACCGACTTGCGTTCCGCCGAGATGCCCATCGCTTCGAGGCGTTCGATGATTTGCGGCATCGTCAGCCCATGCTGAAGGTCGGTTTCCTCTTCCAGCATGCGCATGAGGTACATGAGCTTCAGCTTCTGGCTTTGCGCTTGACCCTTCTTGCCCTTGTCAGCCACGGCATCCCCCTGTCAACGTGAACTGTCCCCATTATAGGACACAAATGACAAGACGAGACCACGGCGGGCGCCAGGGCGCTTTATTCCTTCAGCAGCTGCCCGAGCGTGACGAAATCGTTTTCGAGCGCCTCCCATTTGGAATGGTCGTAGATGGCGGCTGCCGGATGGTAAATCGGGAACACCTTGAAGCGCCCCGCCCGTTGCAACGTGCCATGCAGGCGCGTGATGCCCATGTCAGTCTTTAAGACGAACTTCGTGGCGAAATTTCCCAACGTCACGATGAACTCGGGGTTGATCGTGCGCGTCTGCTCGCGCAGGAACGGCGTGCATACCTCGATTTCCTCGGGGCGCGGATCGCGATTACCGGGCGGACGGCACTTCAACACGTTGGCGATGAACACGTCTTCGCGTTTCAAGCCGGCTATTTCGAGTAGCTCGTTAAGATTCTGCCCGGCTTTACCCACGAAGGGAACGCCCTGCAAATCCTCGTTCTTGCCAGGCGCCTCGCCGATGAACAGCACACGGGCATCCGGGTTGCCGTCCCCGAACACGGTTTGCGTGCGGCCGTCGGCAAGGGGGCATGCATGGCACGCCGCCACCTGGGCACGCAGCTCGTCGAGGGGAATGTGGGGTTTGCTAGACATAGATGCGGTCCATACGTTGGCCGAACCCGCACGCAAGCTCGTAATGGATGGTGCCCAGCTTCTCGGCCATTTCGTCAAGGGTCACTTCGGCGATTCCCTGAGTGCCCACGATGATCACTTCGTCGCCAACCTGCGGGTCGATGCGCTCGCGCGTGCCGTAACTGCGCATGTCGACCTCGAACATGCACTGGTCCATGCAGATGTTGCCCACCTGCCTGTAATACCGGCCGCCCAAGATGAAGTCGGTGTTGCCCGAAAGGCCGCGGCGCAAACCGTCGGCATAGCCGATGGGCACCGTGCAGATCTTCACGCTGCCGGGGCTGCGGTAATGCAAACCGTACGAAACGCCTTCGCTCATGGGCACGAACCGCGTGTCGGTGATACGCGCGTGCACGCTCATCGCCGGACGCAAGTCGACGAGGTCGCGGGTTTCGGGACATGGATGCAACCCGTACAGCGAAACGCCCAGACGCACCATGTCGTAATGCACGTTGGGATAGCGGTAAATCGAAGCCGAATTGGCGGAATGCACGACTCCGGGATCGAAGCCAGCCGCTCTGATGGACTCGATGGCGTCGGCGAAACGGTTCGATTGAATGCTGAAATCGAGCGTCTCGGGACAGTCGGCCGTCGCGTAATGGGTGAACACGCCGTCAAGTTCAAGAGCGCGGTGGAAGCTGACCTGGTGCAGGAACTCAACGGCCTCGTCGAAGCGCACGCCGATGCGGTTCATGCCCGTGTTGACGGCAAGGTGATACGGCGCCTTCATGCCGCGCAAGTCAGCAGCCTCGCCGTACGCGACAGCGAAATCGGGCTCGTATACGGTCGGGACGATGTTGTATCCCAACAACGCGGGAATGGATGTCGCAGGGGGCTGCGCCAGAAGCATGATGGGCGCCGTGATGCCGGCCTTGCGCAGCTTGATGCCTTCTGGGACGGTTGCGACTGCCAAGCGATCGGCTCCTGCCCCTAGCGCCGCCTTTGCAACCTGCACCGAGCCATGGCCATATGCGTCTGCTTTGACAACGGCTAGCAAGCGGCTGCGCGATTGCAGGAACTTGCGCGTTTCGGCGACATTGTGGCGAATGGCCGATAAGTCGACTTCGACCCATGCCCAACGCAAATCGAGCGGGTTGATTTCATCGATGTCCTGTTTCGCGAATGGAAGCTCCGTTTCAACGCGACGGCCGGAATCGAGGTCGCGCGCATACTGGAACGATCCGCGTGCAGCCGGTTCTGCGGCGGGGTCTTCGCCACGTTGGCGACGGCTTGCATCAGCAGCCGATTCGAACTCTTCGCGATTGACTCCGGCGAATCCGGTGAAACCATTTGGCAGATCGTTCATCATCGCTCCCCTCGCAGGTGTATGCACGTCTGCAATGATAAGCCATTTGCAGGCGAGCGACGAGGTAGAACGGCGTGTCTATCGGCTGGATACGTGCTCGCATCCGTCGCCGTATAGGGAATACTTGGAACCCGCGTTCAGCCGCGTTCCGTCCCATGGGTCAAGCGCGATGAAATTCGAAAGCGTCAAGTGATCGGGATCGACGGCATCCTTGTATCCGATGAGCGTAATCCAATGCTCGTCGCTGCTGCCCGCAACGTGGATAACCGTGGGTTTCCCGGCTGATATCTGGTCGTATGCTTCGCGCAGCAGCTGCTCGTCGCTTCCCACGAAACGATCTGAAGAATCCCCCCCGCCCCAATCAGTCCACGTGCAATTCGAGCACGTGTAGTACTCGTGGTCGTTAACCGTGCCATCGAGGACGGCATCGGCATATGCGCATGCGAACGAAGGGCAGCATATGTCATGACCCGAGTCCTCTTGGGTTCCAATGGCCTTGATGTCGGTGAAATCGTACGGCAGGATTTGCGCTGTCCCGGCAGAGGCCCAGCTTACAACAGACTGCTCCCAATGCAGCAAGCCCGTTGAAGCAAAGGCCTTGCCGGGCATCAGCGCCAAAACAAACGCGAAGCAGAGTGCGATTCTGATGTGTGTGCGCATTCGCGTCACAGCGATCCTCCTCGTCGATCGGAAATGGCATTTGTGGTTCGGTTCCGAAATCGGTCCGATCGACGATATGACCATACGGGAAAGAATCGGGGGTCTTCGCAATTCGACACTTTGAACATGAGCGCTCGACAAGCTACGCACCCAATGAGCACGAGGAAAACAAAAGCCCTGTTCAGAGGGCTCCACATTTCTGAAAACTATTCCACAGGTTTTACAGGACACATAAAGCGCCCATATCTGAAAAACGCCGACACGACCCAAAATCTGGAAGATTTTTCTATTGGTCTATTTTTTTATACTTTATATAGTTGCATTTTCGTTTTCTTAGAGTATATTATTTTGCACAAATGGACCACTTAAACGTACAACGGGGTCTGGTGAACCTGTTCACCTCGGACTCGTTTAGGTTGCTTTGCTTGTTGGACAACCTGCAGGCAGACACCCTGGACGGAAAACGGGTGCGCGAAAGCCAGGAAGAGATTGCGCAGCTTTTCCATGTCAGCAAGGGAAAGCTCAACCCGCTGATGCAAGAACTCGTTGCATCCGGGTGCATACGCAAGTACCGGGCACGTAGTGGTTACACCGTTACGCCGCTCGGGGAACTAGTTGTACGGCACATTGGGCAACTGGAATCGATGGCGAACGAGCCCTCGATTTCAACGACAGCGTAAGAAAGGGGCAACGGTGTTCTCGTCGCAGAAAAGCATCTTCGCCGGCAAGGGATCCTTGCGCACCGAACCATTCTGCCCGTTCGTGTCCAACGATAGCGGTTTTTCGAGTCTCAGGCGCTCCGCCTCGAACTTGATAACCAGGCCGGGTCAGCCGCTGAAATCCCGGCCATCGATACGCGGTGGACGGTCGCATATTTAACCGGGGGGCGACCACACCGCACTTTTCCAGAGCCTCCGAACTTGTCCCATTTGCGCCAACGCACACCAGACGAATCATGCAGATGGGATAAGTTCGGGGGCTCTGTTTGTCCTTCTGTCCTCTTGAATTGGAGGGCAGCTGAGGGGCATTCGCCTACGGCTACTCGGCAAATGTTTTGCAAATCGAAATAATATGATGCCTGCGTAAGCGGCTCATGCCCCTCAGCTGCCTTCCAATTCAAGCGTCGCCCTTTCCCGCTGCGTAGAGTGCGCAAGCGGCCCGCGCCTTCAGGGAGTCTTCTTCCAAGAGTCGCCCTTTCTCGCTGCTCTCTTATAATGGGGTGAACACCTGTAATTAGGGGGCAAGATGCTGCATTTGAAGAAGGTGCTCGGCGCAAAGCCGAAAGAGCACAAGGTAAGCGAACTTGCAACGCTGTTCACACCCTGGGGCGAAACGCTCGATGCCGATCACGTGCTTGAAGAACATCCCGATCCGCAGTTTGCGCGCGCCTCGTACCAGATGCTCAACGGACGTTGGAAGTGTGCCTTCCTGGCAAGCAACCACGAACCCGACGGCGATTTGGAATCCGTTGTGCGCGATGCCCCAAAGCCCTCGCCAGATGCATTCGAAACCGACATCGTCGTCCCATTTTCGCCCGAAGCCCCCTTGTCGGGCGCCAGCCGTCAGCTGCAACCCGATGGACTGCTGTGGTACCGGCGCGCCTTCGAGACGCCTGCGCTCGATGGCGGCAAACGGCTGCTCTTGCATTTCCAGGCTGTCGATTACGCATGCGCCGTGCGCGTGAATGGCCAACTTGCCGGCACGCACGTCGGTGGATACATTCCCTTCTCGCTGGACATCACCGATTTGCTCATCGAAGGCCAAAACGAGCTTGCAGTATGCGTGGCCGACCCGAGCGAGTTCGGCGGAAGGCTTCGCGGTAAGCAGCGTTTCGACCGCGGGGACATTTGGTACACGGCGCAAAGCGGCATTTGGCAAACCGTTTGGATGGAAACGGTCCCCGCTTCGTACATCGAATCGGTCACGATCGAACCCGATGCGAAAACCGGCGTGCTGGCCATTGGAGCGCGCCTCATCGGACCATCAGACGCAGAAAGCGCTTTCCCGCCATTCAAGGTGGAAATGCTTGACGCAGATGGCAAGCCCGTCGCTTCCGCAGAATGCGAACCGGATGCCGCCACCTGCGCGGTTGCCGTGCACTTGCCGAACGTGCACCTGTGGTCGCCCGATGACCCGTACCTGTACGACTTGCGCTTGGCGTTTGGCGACGACGTCGTCGGCAGCTATTGCGCGTTCCGCACGGTCGAGATTCGCCAAGACGACACTGGAAAAAAGCGCGTGTTCCTAAACGGCGCTCCCCTCTTCATCAAGGGCGTACTCGATCAAGCTTACTGGTCCGACGGCCTCATGACCGCGCCGGCCGATGCCGCATACACCTTCGACATCGAGGCCATGCGCGCATGCGGGTTCAACCTCATGCGCAAGCACATCAAAGTGGAGGCGGCTCGCTGGTATTACCACTGCGACCGTTTGGGCATGCTGGTCATGCAGGATATGGTCAGCGGCGGCGACCCCGAAATCAAAACATGGAACTGGAGCTACAAGCCGACGCTGTTCAAGTTCAGTTGGAACCATATGCGCGACGACACGCCTGCCAATCGGGAGAAGCTGGGCGCAGGCGATCCTCGCTACCGCGAGGAATGGACGCTCACGTGCCGCGACACCGTGCGGTTGCTCGCCAACCATCCCTGCATCATCGGTTGGTCGTTGATGAACGAGGGTTGGGGCCAATTCGACGCTCGTGCGGCATGCGACATGGTGCGGGCACTTGACCCGACACGCGTCGTCGACGCTGTTAGCGGATGGTACGACCAGCGTTGCGGCGATTTCTACAGTGTGCACAATTATTTCCGCGACATGGCCGTCTGGCGCGACCATGGAGCGAACCGGGCGTTCTTCGTGTCGGAGTTCGGAGGCTTCACCCATCGTGTCGAAAACCACAGCGCGCTTGACGAGGCGTACGGCTACGAGCCGTATGACGACATCGACGAGTGGCGCAAGGCTGTGCGCTCGTTGCTCGCCGAAATGGATGCGCTCGAGCCCAAGGGCCTCGCTGGCTACGTGTACACCCAGGTCAGCGATATCGAAGAGGAAACAAATGGCATCCTCACCTACGATCGCCGCGTTAACAAGTTTGCCTAAGAACTGGGTTTCTCCGCGAACTTCAGGTAGTAGCGCAAAACGATGAAGGCAGACACCGCCAAGATGACGAGCATGGCCTCGTATGAAACCAAGTACGATCCAACGAGGTCCTTCACGATGCCGGGCAGCGTGTTGGCTATGAAGCCGCCAAGCGCGTAGGCAACTTGGAAATTGCGGATCTGACGGGTGCGGTGTTCTGGCTCGGCCGTCTCGAGCGACCATATCGACACACCCACTGTGCCAAGCGACAAGCCGATGGCGATGAGCGCGCCACCTGCCACCATGAGGGGCGCAAAGCCCGTTTCCACGAAGCACAGCATGATGAACCCGGCTGCACCAATCGCGAACATGACTGCCGAGGCGATAACCGATCCCAACTTGTCGAACATCCTGCCGACGACGAGCTTCGCCATCATGAGGGCGAAACCGGCTATTGACACGATGGAGGCCGCAAACGATGCGTCGAATCCAGACGATGTTAGCAGAACGGTGATGTACGTGATGCCACCGCAGCAGTAGATGCCGACAAGCACCATGGCCACAAGCAGCAACGCCCGCTCGCCTTTCGGCGCCGGTTGCATGGACGTATGCTCACGAACGCGCTTCTTGCCCGATTTGCCCGCATAAGGTTCTAGTCCTAGGTCCGATGGACGGTTGCGCAGCAAGACGACCACGACGACGCCTATGACAAGCGCCACGCACGCCTCGACGAAGAATGCGGCCGAAAGCGAAAATGCCTCGATCACGCGCACCACGACAAGCGGCATGATGATGGCTGCGCATCCGCTTCCCATCGAGGCGATGCCGATTGCCGTGCCGACGCCTTCCGTGAACCAACGGTTGGCAAGTATGGTCGCCGCTACCATGCCCCCGAAACCGTAGCCCACGCCCAGGATGACGGCTCCCAAAATAAACACGGGCAAACTGGTCGCCAAGCTGTACGCCAAAAAGCCGAGGAACGTGAGCATGCACGCTATGAAGATGCCGCGTCGCACGTCAAGCAAGTCGTAATACCTGTCGACGACGAACATGACGACAAGCGACACGAGCGTACGCGTCGACAAGATGAGGGAGCCGCCCGTGTCGCCAACGCCGTCCATTGCGACGATGAACGGCTGGTGCACGGCGAACCCCGTCGACGTGATGCCCATGTTCGCGAAAATGAAGGCGAAGCAACAGCCTATGATGACTTTTTCGTAATGGCGCTTAATCATGATGTGCGATGCGTGTTGCAAGAATTAAAACGCCTTATTATCGCACTCCACCACAACTCGGCAACCGAATTGACCTGAAGCACATCTTGGCAACGCTCCCTTGGTACAATGACCGCATGGCACAACGACGAGAGGAGACGCCATGAAATACGTTTGCCCTTGCGGATACGTGTACGACCCCGAAGTCGGCGACCCCGATGCCGGTATCGCCCCCGGCACTGCATTCGAGGATATCCCTGATGATTGGGTTTGCCCCTGGTGCGGCCTGGGCAAAGACGCCTTCGAGATCGAAGAGTAAAACCATGCCGCGTTAAAACGAAAACAGCCCCCGAACGGGGGCTGTTTGCATTTGGAATAAAAGCGCTTCTTACGGCACCTTGACCAACGAATGCAGTTCTTTGTCGGTATGGGGAGCCAACACGCCACGGGGATCGAAGAACTCGAGTTCCATGAGGCAGGCCACGCCGACGAGCTCGGCACCCAGCTTCTCGACGAGTTTCACTTGCGCGACCATCGTGCCGCCAGTTGCCACCAAGTCGTCGACGATGAGCACCTTGTCGCCAGGACCGAATGCGTCGTGGTGCACCTGCAGCGTGGCGGTGCCGTATTCCAGGGCGTAATCTTCCTCAACGACCTCGCGCGGCAGCTTGCCGGGCTTACGCGCGGGCACGAACCCGCTACCGAGCTCAAGGGCAACCGGCGCGCCCAGCATGAACCCGCGCGCCTCGCTTCCCATGACCTTCGTCACGCCCAACGACCGATACGGGTCTGCCAATCCCTGGATAACGGCCTCGAAGCCCTCGGGGTCAGCCAGCAGAGGCGTGACATCCTTGAACAGCACCCCCGGCTTCGGATAGTCGGGGATATCCTTGATCAGGCTTTCGTAATCGAACTCGGTCATTACCCTCTCCTTCAATGATGGGCAGTAGGGACAAGCGCCTTTGCCCATTTCCTTACCAATAACTTGCTAGACCACCAGGAAGAACTTCACGAGGAAGATCAGCGCCAAAACGTACGTGAGCGCATACTGCTTGCTGGCCTTGCCGGTGAAGATGTTGATGACGCTGAAGCAAATGAGGCCGATGCCGATGGCATGGCCGATAGAACCCGAAATCGGCATGGCGATAAGCATGAGCGCCACGGGCACCGACTGGTCGAGCTTGTCGAAGTCGATTTTCTTAAGGCCCGACAGCATGAGAATGCCGACGTACACGAGTGCCGACGAAGTGGCGGCTGCAGGAATGACGGCGGCGATAGGCGCGATGAACATGCACAGCAGGAACATGATGCCGCACGTGAGCGCCGTCAAGCCCGTGCGCCCACCAGCCTCGACGCCCGACGCGGATTCGACGAACGTCGTGACGGTCGACGTACCGGTGCATGCGCCGACGACCGTGCCGATGGAGTCGGAGAGCAGCGCTTGCTTCATCTGCGGCATCTTGCCATCAGCGTCGAGCATGTTCGCGCGGGCAGCCGTGCCGACAAGCGTTCCGATGGTGTCGAACATGTCGATGAGGCAGAAGGTGATGATGAGCGTGATGGCCGTGAACCAGCCAAGCTCGAGGAAACCTTGCGGATTGAACTTGAGCAACGTGAGGTCGGCCATGTCGCCGAACGCAGGGAGCCACGACGCGGTCGCCAAACCAGCGAACGGGTCGGTGCCGAGGAAGAAGGCCTCGCCAGCCCAATAGATGACCGAAGCGACGAGCATGCCGATGATGACTGCCGCCTTCACGCCGCGATGCGCTAGCAGGATGATGACGAACAGGCCTATGAACAGGGTGGCTACCGAAAGGACCATGGTCGGGTACGCCGTCGTCATGGTGTCGGCAGCATACGCGGCCGTGAGCGATCCGAAAAAGTCGCGCATGACGAAGAACTGGTTTTCGACTACGCCTTCCTCGTTGAACGTGGCAATGAAGATATTTGACCCGAAACCGATGTTCAGCAACATGATGCCGATAGCAGGGGAAATGCCCATGCGCACGCCGTAGGGAATGGCGTCGATGATCTTCTCGCGGATGTTGACCAAGGTCAGAATGACGAAAACGATACCCTCGGCAAGCACGATGATAAGCGCCGCCTGGAACGACGCGACATACGACGCGCCTGTGAGCACGACGATTTGCCCGACCACCACCGCGAAGAAGCTGTTCAAACCCATGCCGGGAGCAAGGCAGAACGGCTTGTTCGCAATGAAGGCCATGCACATCATCGCGATGCCCGATGCCAGGCAGGTGGCCAGGAATACTGCGTTCCACAGCGGCATTCCGCCATCGGTGGCACCGTAACCGGCCAGAATGTTCGGGTTCAGGGCGATGATGTAAGCCATCGTCATGAACGTGGTGAGACCGGCGATGATCTCGGTTTTAACCGAGGTGCCGTTCTCCTTCAGCTTGAAGATTCTTTCCACGATCCCTCCTTATTGCTCCCCTTTTGATGCGGCTTGTTGTCCTTGCTAGTTGTGCTACGCTTGCAGCGACGCCTTCCAAGCGGCAACGGCGGCCTTCTGCTCCGCGATTTCAGCGGCATTCGTGGCAAATTCGCCCCAGTCCTGGTCATTCGGACGCGGCATGAGGCCGCCGCCCAGAATGTGCACGTGCAGGTGCTTGACAGACTGGCTGGCATCCTCGCCCGTGTTGACGAGAACGCGATAACCGTTTTCGAGGCCCTTCATTTCGGCAACCATGCCGACTTTGCTGAACACCTTGCCCAGCGTCTCGGGCGGCACGTTGTCGCTCAGGTCGCTGTAGTGGTCCTTGGGAATAATCAGCGTATGCACGGGCATGAGCGGCTCGAGATCGTCAAACACGAGCACGTCGTCGTCTTCGTACACCTTTTTGGTGGGAATATCGCCTTTGGCGATCTTGCAGAAGATGCAATCGTCCTTTTGCATGCAGGCTCCTATCAACTGTGTTCGAACGTGAGCATTGTACCGCGAATACGGTGCTTGACCGTTTAAGTAAGGCTATTTCTTCGATTCGCGGCGGATGAAATACAGCACGATGAACGTCAGCAATGACACAGCCGCGCCACCCGCGAAAATGAGCGAACTCGGCGTGAAGCCATCGCCAACTACACCGAAGCCCACAACCGCGCCAGACGATGCCGAAATGGCGCTGCCGATCCACGGACCGATGAGCATGGGCACGAGCACGACCATGAATATGCGGATGCCCTGATACAGGCCCACGCGCCCCGATGGCGTGTTGTTTCGGATTTCGGCTCCGAAGCACGCGACCGACCCGAGATAGCCCGACAGCATGAGCATGCTGCCCAAGAACACGCCTGGCGCATTGACCAGGACGGTCAGCAATATGCAACCTGTAAGGAACAAGATGAGCGGCACGATGATGCTGCGCGAGAATCCCCGGCGGTCCACCGTGCGCCCATATAGAATGGTGAACACGGCGGCGATGACGATACACGGCGCCATGACGAACACGTAATTCTCGCCCAAGATGTACGGCAGGCGCAGGTACAGCACGTAGTACGGCATGATGACCTGCATGGCAATGGCGAACACGCAATAGGCCAGCAAGACGAGGTACAGCATGTGGCTCGATCGCATGGCGACGGGGCGGAACCCGTACAGCACTTCGGCCAGGTAATTGGTATCGCGACGGGGCTCGGGCTGGCTATCCTTCATGAGCACGGCGGCGAGAATGCCCGTCACCAAGACGACGGCGCCGATGATGGTGAAGAACAGCGGGTAATCGTACGTCACCGAGCCATCGGGCCCCACGATCATGAGGAACATGGCGCCGCCGAACACCGCCAGCATCGACAGCAGCGGCATCGAGCTGTTGACGCCCTCGACCTTACCACGGTTCGTGTCGTCGGTGATGTCGGTCATCCAGGCATTGAACGCGCTGTCGTTGGCCAAGCTGCCGAAGAACGTCATGATGCAGTCGAATGTGATCGTCAGCGTGATTCCCAACGCGGCAGCAGCGGCGGCATCGCGCGCGAGGGCCGCAGAAATGTTCTGGAGCACGGCAAAAGCGCAAATGGAAAGGCCCCACAACAACGTGCCCACGACCACGAACACCTTGCGGCGCCCCACGCGGTCGGACCACACGCCGGCGAGCAACGTGGTAGCCGTCGCCGTGATGGCCGATGCGCTGACCATCAGCGCCACATCGCTGAGGGAGGCGCCGAACACGTCTTGGATGAACAGGTTGAAGAAATTGTTCTCGACCGCCCAGGCCACCTGGCCCATGAGCGACAGCAGCACGATGAGGAACCATGTCTTGCGCGGCAGCGGCGTGCCCTTGGGTTTCCTGTTTTCGGTGTTCTCGGTTGCCATGATGCGCTCCGTTACATTGCGGCCAACACCCATTGGACGAACTCTTCGAACGACCCGCAAGCATGTGCGGGGCTGAATGCCAGCAGCTCGTCAGCTGAGAACATGCCCCATAACGCTGCCACCGTCGTGCAGCCGGCGGCAATGCCAGCCTGCATATCATAGGGGCTGTCACCCAGGTAAATGCATTCTTCGGGCGGTATGCCCAGCAACTTGGCGCCCGCGATAATGGAATCGGGCTCGGGTTTCCCCTTCGGGCAATCGTCGGCGCCAACAAGGCAATCGAGGTATTGCCATGCACCCGTGATCTCGAGTCCATGCTGCGCAAGCCAATGCCGTTTTGCCGTGACCACGCCCTGGCCGAAACCGGCTTCCTTCAAGTCGCGCAAGCCCTGTTCGACACCTGGGAACAACTGGATGGCGCCATCGTGCACTGCATGGTTGTGCTCGCGGTACACGCGCGCAAGTTCGGCCCCCAACTGCTCGTCGCCATCGGCGAATTCCAACAGCTGCGAATCGAGCGGCGTGCCAACCCCGCGCAGCAACACCTCATCGGGATACATGCGCCCCAACACCGTGCTCACGGTGTGCTTCATGCTGGACAGGATGAGGTCGTGTGTGTCGACAAGCGTCCCGTCGTTGTCATAAAGAATCGCGCGGATTGCCATGAAGCTCCTTCCGTTTGCTCCGCTTCATCCTACACTACCACGAAGCGTTCCCTCTGTCGCATGGGCAATGCAGATGCGACGGGCGCCAAGCACCTGCCGCATTCCCGCTGCGTTATGCAGCGTAAACAATGTCGCCGAAATCAGCTATGAACACATCGTCGAAACGGCCCTTATCCGTCTGCTCGCGCTTTTTGCGCTCGCCTTCGACCGATAGCCAAATGCGCCGCCCGATTTGGCGGCGAGCGATGCGGCGCGCCGTGCTCGGACGCTCGGGAATTGGCTTGGGGCCCACGGCGAGCGACATCAGCTGAGATGGCTGGTTGTCAAGGCAAACGCTGGCAAACGGCTGGTAACGCGCGATGCGTTTCAGCTTGGATTGCTCGACATCGAGCTGTCCCGCAAGCAACGCCGCGTCGTGCACACCAAGCGGATAGCAGATGATCGTGCCGACATTCCCCAGCACCGATGCGGCAAGGCCCGATTGCGCACCCGTGCCCTTGTCGAACACGTTGACTTGCTCGAGCGTCTGAAACGACAGCACGAAGCCCACATGGTACTTGCGCGATTCCGACAGCAGCCCTGCGAACTCGGGATTCGCGAACTTGCCGAATTCATCGATGTACACGAAGAACGGGTCGAGCGACTCGAGCGCGTCAGACGAGCTTCCGAATATGCCAAGATCGGAAGCCGGCCCTCGTTTGGCGGAATCATTCGCCGTGCTGCCTGCGTTTCCCCGGCTGAGAATGGCATCATGCAGCTGAGACAGCAGGTATGACGAGATGATTTCCGCTGCATCGGCGCCGATGCGTGCTTCGGGTATCACCGCCACCAAGATCTTGCCCTCGTTCACGATGCGGTGCATATCGATGGTCGACGGCCCTGGCCCGAACATGTGGCGAAGCGCCTCGCTGCCCGTTATCCGCTCGACCTTGGCCAAGAACCATTGGATGGAATCCTCGTGATCGCTGCACCGATGCGCGCTTGCCTCGGTGCGCCAGAGCGTGCGCAGCGTCTCGTCGTCGCAACAATCGAGGCAATGCCTGACATAGTCGGGGTCGGTGTACAACCTGCCGAGCAGGGCCAGGTGCGGCTCGTCGGGGAATTGCGGATGAAGCATCAGCTGCAGTCCCGTTCGCACGAACTGCTTGAACCGCGTTCCCGCCCA
>JAFWJU010000010.1 GCA_017511465.1 Eggerthellaceae bacterium
AATGACGGTCAGTGCATGATGATCGTCGAGTCCGGCGAGATCGTCGACGTTTGCGCCGAGCCCGGCCAGTTCGTGTACGACCGCTCCACCGAGCCTTCCCTGCTCGTGGGCGATCTTAAGGAAAACCTTCAGACTGGCCTCAACCGCATTCTCGAGCGCTTCACGTACGGCGGTGACACTGGCAAAGACCAGCGTATTTACTACTTCAACACCAAGGAAATCATCGGCAACAAGTATGGCACGTCTTCGCCGATTCCGTTCCGCATCGTCGATGCGAATCTGGGCCTCGACATGGACACGTCCGTCCGCATGAACGGCGAGTACTCGTACCGCCTGGTCGATCCGGTTGCCTTCTACAAGAAGGTTTGCGGCAACGTCGAAGAGCCTTACACGCGCGATCGCCTCGAAGCTCAGATGCGCAGCGAGCTGCTGACAGCACTGCAGCCGGCACTGGCCCGCATCTCCGAAATAGGCGTGCGTTATTCGGCAGTGCCCGCGCACACCAAGGAACTCGCCGTCTTCCTGAACGAGGAGCTTTCGGGCGAGTGGCTCGAGCAGCGCGGCATCAAGGTCGAGAAGTTCGGCATCAACTCCATCACGCTGCCCGATGACGTTCAGGAGAAAATCGCCAACCGCCAGATGGCGCAGACGATGGTCGACCCGAACCAGGCCGCAGCCGTCACGGCCAACGCGATGGCCAACGCCATGGGCGATGCAGCCAACAACGAAGCTGGCGCCATGACCGGTTTCATGGGCATGGGCATGGCCCAGGGCATGGGCGGTGCAGCCGCTTCGACGATGTTCCAGCAAGGCGCTGCCCAGCAGGGCACCGTCCAGCAGCCCCAGAGCCAGTATCCCATGGCTGATGGCGGCGGCTTCGGCGGCCAGCCCTTCCCGGAGCCCACGCCTGCTCCCGAGCCCGAGCCGGTACCCGAGCCCGAGCCCGCGCCGGCACCCGAGCCCGAACCCGCGCCTGCAGAAGCTGCCGTGGCAGCAGCGGCAGCCGTCGCCGCTCCCGCAGCCGGCGAGTGGACTTGCCCGCAGTGCGGCACGGCTAATGCCGGCAAGTTCTGCGGCGAATGCGGAACGGCCAAGCCGCTCCCGCCCGAGCCGGTTGACTGGACATGCCCGCAGTGCGGCACGGTCAACAACAGCAAGTTCTGCGGCGAATGCGGCACCCCGCGTCCGTAACGCAGGTTGACAAGTTGCAACGGGAACGCCGCCTTTTGGGCGGCGTTCCTTTTTGGGCTGTGGAAAAGGGGACGTGTTTCTGTTCCAACCTTGGTCTGCTATCCTTCAAACGCGGGAGAAAGGACGCAACCATGCAGGAACGCAAGAACGTAGTGCTCTTATTCTCGAAGCTTCCCGAGGTCGGGCTCGTGAAAACGAGACTTTCCATTTTGAAGGACGGCATGTTCCCGCCCGAAACGGCATGCGAGCTATACGAATGCATGCTGCTCGACGTCGTTGAGATCATCGGGACGGCGCTTGTCGATTTGCAAACCGAATCCGACATGGCGCAAGACGACGTGCACGACAGATACGAGCTTGTCATCTCGACGGCCCCTGCCAAAAACGCGGATGCCATGCGCGCGCTGTTCGAAGACGATGCCTGGCCCGTTAAGCCCACTGTCATCGTCGACGAAGGAGCCAACTTCGACGAGCATTACAATCACTCGTTCTCGCAATGCTGGGACATGAGCGCCGACTGCATATTGTCGATGGGCGCCGACATGCCGGCTTTGACGAAGGCCGATATCCGCTTCGGGTTCGAGCAGCTGCATCGCCTTTGCGATGTGCCCGAAGGCGGCATCGTCTTGGCTCCCGACCAGGAGATGGGCGTGTCCGTCATCGGCTGGACGCGCGATACCGATTTCTCGCACGATGGCGTGTACTACTGCAAAGACGGCCTGACTGTGCTGCCGGCGTATATCAAGAAAGCCAAAGCCGCGGGATTGCCGGCGCTATGGCTGCCGCCGATTCCCGATGTCGACACTATGCAGGATTTCGTGCACAACGTCACGCTCGTGCACGCGCTGAACTACTGCGCCGACTATGACGACATTTGCCCGCCATGGCGCACGGCCGACAAACTGTGCGAATTGGGGTTTAGGGAAATCATCGTGGCCCCCAACAACCTCATCGATCCCCGCGACCACATCGACAAGTAGCGCGTTTCCTAGCGTTTGCGCAATTCCCAGAACGCGACGGCGCTGCTTGCCGCGACGTTCAGCGAATCGACGCCGTGTTGCATGGGGATGCGCACGGTGAAGTCGCAACGCGAGATGGTGGAAGCAGCCAAGCCGTCTCCTTCGGTGCCGAACACGAGCGCTAGCTTGTCGCATTCCTTCAACCGCGGGTCATCGAGGGGAATCGAATCGTCGGACAGCGCCATCGCAGCCGTCTTGAATCCCAGGCTGTGCAGCAGAGGAACGCCTTCGCTTGCCCAGTCATGGGGGTTGGTGCCGATGCGCGTCCATGGCACCTGGAACACCGTGCCCATCGAAACGCGCACGGCGCGCCGATACAGCGGATCATAACAAGCGGGCGACACGAGCACCGCATCGGCGCCGATGGCTGCTGCAGAGCGGAACAGGGCACCCACGTTCGTGTGGTTGCGGATGTCTTCGAGCACGGCAATCAAATGCGCATCACGCACGACTTCTTCGACTGGCCTTTCGGGTGGCCTGTGGAAGGCCGCAAGTGCGCCGCGGGTCAGCTCGAATCCCGTAAGCGTTGCAAGCCCGTCTTCGGGTGCGACGAACACGGGGGCTTGGGAGTCGGCAGCGGCGAGCTTTGCCAGTACGTCTTCTATTTGGGGAAGGTATTTTTCGGCTGTCAGCAGCGAAAGGGGTTGCATGCCGCCGTCTAATGCGCGCCCGATGACCTCGGCGGATTCGGCGATGAACACGGCTTTGCTCGGTTCGATGCGGCTGCGCAGCTGCACATCGGTCAGCCGTGCATATGCATCGAGCCGTGGGTCGTCCAAGGTGTCGAGCATCGTGAGTTCCATGAGTCCATGATAATCCATCGCCAACAAAACCCATTGGGCTATACTGCAAGCGTGAACAAGAAAGGGTCGCCTGATGACTGAGGCCGCTCATCCGGCATTCGATAGTTTCGTCAACACGATAGCCGCGCTGCGTTCGCCCGATGGCGGATGCCCGTGGGATCGTGCGCAAACGCATGCCTCGATTGGCGACAACATGATCGAGGAAGCATACGAAGCCGTCGACGCCATTCAGGCTGACGACATTCCCCACCTGCGTGAAGAGCTCGGCGACGTGTTGCTGCAGGTCGTGCTGCAAAGCCAGATTGCCGCCGATGCCGGCGAGTTCACCATCGACGATGTATGCGCCGAAATCGACGCCAAGATGATTCGCCGCCATCCCCACGTGTTCGGCGACATGAAAGCCGAAAACGCCAACGAAGTCGTCGACTTGTGGGAACAAGTGAAGTTGGCCGAGAAGGAAACCGCCGAGGACGAACGAAAGGGCTTGCTCGACAGCGTGCCCACCCATTTCCCTGCACTGCTTCAGTGCCAGAAAATCTCCCGCAAGGCGGCGGCGGCCGGCTTCGAATGGGATACGGTCGCCGACGTGTGGGACAAGGTCGCCGAAGAGCGCGCCGAGCTGGAAGCAGCCTACGAAGCGGCGCCGAAGACGCCCGATGGCAAGGTGCTTTCGAAAGACCCTTCGGAAACGGGCATGGCCGAGCGCGATTCCCGCGTGGTCGCCGCCGAGATGGAGTTCGGCGATTTGCTGTTCGCGCTTGTCAACGTCGCTCGCAAGATGGGCATCGACGCCGAGGCCGCACTACGGGCCAGCAACGCCAAATTCCGCCGCCGTTTCGCCGAAGTCGAAAGGCGGCGTGGAAACAAGGGCGCGAGGTCGAGGACCTGACGCTCGACGAGATGGAAGAAGCTTGGCAAGCAGCCAAGAAACACATGGACGATTAGCAAGGGGAAGGTAATGGCCGAGAAGGTGCAAGGCTCCAACAAACTTGACGGTGGGTTGCGCGTCACGCCGACAGGTGCGATTCGCACGGCGCAATGGATGATTGTCCCAAGCGCCGACTCGACCGTTTCGACCCAAGCGCAAGAACTGTTGATTGATGCCGATGCACTTGACCGCTACGAGGAATTCACCAGCGAGATGCATGCCATCTTGCAGAAATACGAAGCGGCTATGCGCCAGATGGTCGTCCGTTTCGAGATCCTTGACCGCGATTTGTCGATACGGCGCAATCGCAACCCGATCCACCATATCGAGTCGCGTATGAAGACGCCGATGAGCATCTACGACAAGCTGCTGCGCTACGGCAAAGAGCCCACGATTAGCAACTTGGAAGAATACCTGATGGACGTCGCAGGCGTTCGCGTCATTTGCTCGTACAAGAACGACGTGAAACAGCTGATGGGGCTGTTGCGCCGCCAGGACGACCTTGAAATCGTGCGCGTGAAGAACTATATCGAGAACCCCAAGCCCAACGGATACCGCAGCCTGCATGTCATCGTGCGCGTGCCCGTGTACTTCATGGACAACAAGCAAATGGTGCCGGTCGAAGTGCAAATTCGCACCATTGCGATGGACTACTGGGCTTCGCTCGAGCACGATTTGAAGTACAAGGCGGTTGCCGACCTGAAGAAGCTCGACATCGCCGACGAGCTGAAGGCTTGCGCCCAGAACCTCGAGGAAATCGAGAGGCGCATGCAGATTCTGGCGAACGCCCTCGATTCCAGCCAGGACACCGGCAAGCGATCAAAGTAAAGCATAGTTGCACATCCGCCTTCCCAGGCGCGCCATAACGCCCGCGTGAAGCGCGTGCTTGTCTGTTAACTTTCGAACGTCGTGCATTCTGCCGTCGCAATTGACGATGAATTGCGCTATCGTAAATCTTGCGCAAAAGCGCAAGGGAAGGAATCAACCGAAAGGGAGAGGAATCATATGAAGAAGTATCTTGTTCTGGCTGCGCTGGCCGTCATGGTCGCAGCGCTGGCCCTGGTCGGCTGCTCTTCGGG
>JAFWJU010000058.1 GCA_017511465.1 Eggerthellaceae bacterium
CAACTGTAGCCTTGTGAGTTTCTGAACCCTTACCGCCATAAGCGCCGCCTTCAACATACTTCTTGGCGTTGTCCCAAGCACCGCCTGCGTTCGACATGAAGATGGCCATCAGCATACCGGTTGCAACAGCACCTGCAAGGAAGCCGCCGAGCATAGCCGGGTTGAAGCAGCCGATGGCAATGGGGACGATTACGGCAAGGATGCCGGGCAGCATCATTTCGCGCAAAGCGGACGTGGTGGAGATGCCGACGCACTTGTCGTATTCAGGCTCGTTCTCGTATTCCATGATGCCGGGAATCTCGCGGAACTGGCGGCGAACTTCCTCGACCATGGCATGAGCAGCACGGGAGACGGCGCCCATGGTAAGAGCAGCAAACATGAAGGGCATCATGGCGCCGATGAAGATGCCTGCGACAATCAGCGGATCAGTCAGCGTAAGCTGGAATCCGGGCACCTGTGCGTGCATCGTTGCCTGATAGGAAACGAACAGCGAAATCGCGGCGAGGCCTGCAGAGGAAATCGCGAAGCCCTTTGCGATGGCTGCAGTGGTGTTGCCGACTGCGTCGAGCGCGTCAGTGCGGTCGCGGACTTCCTCGGGAAGGCCGGCCATCTCGGCAATGCCGCCGGCATTGTCGGCTACAGGGCCGTATGCGTCGACGCCGATGGTGATGGCCGTATTGGACAGCATGCCCGTTGCTGCCAGACCCACGCCGAACAGACCGGCTGCGATGCCGCCAGCCTCGACATTAGCGTTCGGGAACGCCATGTTGCCGAAGGTGTAAGCGCCGATGATGGCGAGCGAGACGAGGATGATCGGGGCAATCGTGGAAAGCATGCCCGTGCCGAGACCCTCGATGATGACGGTTGCAGCGCCGGTTTCGGCAGATTCTGCGATCTTGTGAACCGGCTTGTAAACATCGGAGCAGAAGTACTCGGTGATCTTGCCGATGAGAAGACCGGCAACGAGTCCGCAGATGACCGAGCCAAACAGGAACAGCGGCTGGCAGTCGAACGTCTGGGTGTTCCAGATGTTGAAGATGATGAAGATGATGACGATCTCGATACCGGCAGCCAGATACGTGCCGCGGTTCAGCGCTTTGTGAAGCTCTGCGCCTTCCTTGGTGCGTACGGCGAACAGGCCGATGATCGAAGTGATGATGCCGCATGCGGCAATGATGACCGGCGTCACGAGGGCCCACACGAAATCGATAGCGCCGTTAAAGTAGCCAAGGGCGCCAAACGTGGCGGCCAGAATCGTCGGGGCCAAGATGGAACCCGTGTAAGACTCGAACAGGTCAGCACCCATGCCTGCGACGTCGCCGACGTTGTCGCCGACGTTGTCGGCAATGGTGGCCGGGTTGCGCGGGTCGTCCTCGGGAATTCCGGCTTCGACTTTGCCGACGAGGTCGGCGCCGACGTCAGCAGCCTTGGTGTAGATGCCGCCGCCAACACGGGCGAAGAGCGCCACAGCGGAAGCGCCTGTGGCGAAACCTTCAACGATGTCGATGCGCTCGTGGATGAGTTCGGGCAATGACAGGTCAATGCCGAAGACGAGCAGGAGCAGCCACAGCGACAAGCCCATGAGCGCGAACGATGCAACGCAGAGGCCCATCGTAAGGCCAGACTTGAAGCTGATGTTGAGGGCCTTTGCCACTGACTCTTCAGCCGCATGAGCCGTGCGGGTGTTGGCGCGCGTCGCTACGTACATGCCGACGAAGCCAGCAGCTGCCGAAAGCACGCCGCCCGTGATGAATGCCAGGGCCATGAGCGGACCGAGAACCGGAACCACGGCCATGATGATTGCGACGACAGCCATGAAGATGATGAGCAACTTGTATTCGCTCATCAAGAACGCCTGCGCGCCTTGTTGAATCTTGATAGAAATGCTGTTCATCTTTTCGGAACCCGGATCGGCTTTGAGTACCGAGCTTCCGAGGTAGACGGCCGTAAGTATGCCAATGAGGGCACATACAGGGGCCATCCACGCTACCGCAGTAGTCACGACATCCTCCTTGCTGATTGTGGACCATTCCCGTTACGGCTTTCGAACCGGGCAGAATTGTTCGAAAGCTGTAACCAGCATATTCTATGGTATTTCAAGCGAAATGCTCACAGAATTGTTCTGTTTTGCGCATATGGTAGGCGTAAGCGGCTTTTTGCCGCTATGAAAATCAATTGAGTTGCTCATCGCGAGCTTGAAGAGCGAATTTGCGCAGCGATATCTCTTCCAATAAAGTGAGCGCTTAACCGCGGATAACGCCAACCGAGAACACACATTCAGGCTTGTAAAGACCGCGATCGGAAGAGTACATGTATATTGCCTTCAGGCGGTTTCCAACAACCATGCAAACGAGCTCACCGTCATGCGGCTCCTCATTGCTCACGACGAGGGACCCCGTACATGCGCAGTACTTGTCTTCTGCGGCAGAATAAGGCGCTTCATACAACGGGTTCAGTGTATTCGGCAGTGTCGAACCGTTTTCGACAAGTCGCTCGTAGTCATCAGCAAACGCAAAACGCAGCCCGACAATGGCAACAGGGTCGATAGCGGCATCCAAACCAAGGGTTTCAAGTGTTTCAAGACTGACGCAATCATCGAGCTTCACATTGCCCGCTTGAATTCGCTGGAGCGCGGAAACATGTGCGGGACATCCAAGCGAGCGGCCCAAGTCACGCGCAAGAGCTCGTATGTAGGTTCCTTTCGAAACGGAGAAGTCAACCGTCCAAAACACGCCGACCTCATCGGGACCCTCCTCTACCGATACGAGAAGCGCGTCGTACACCTCGATGCGACGGGGCTCGAGTTCTTGCGCCTTTCCTGATCGCGCAAGCTGGTAGGCCCGCTTTCCATCTACTTTGATAGCCGAGTACGCTGGAGGAACCTGATCGTGCTCGCCGATCATTGCCTCGATGGTTGCCCGCGCAAACTCAGAGTCATAGAGGTCTTCTGAAACGATGCCGTATTCGGTAGGCTCGCCTTCTGAGTCGTCGGTGTTGGTTTCGAACCCGAACGAGATCGTCACGCGATAACGCTTGTCGTGCGCGGTCATGAACCGATCGAGTTTCGCAGCGGGGCCGATGCATATGGGCAGTACACCCGTTGCCAGCGGGTCGAGCGTTCCCGTATGGCCGACGCGGCGTTCCCCGAATATTCTTCTAACGCGGTTAACGACATCGTGCGAGCTCATGCCGCGCGGCTTGTCGACAGCGACGACGAGTGAAAGGCCCGAATCTCCGCGTTTCATGCAGCGACTCCAATTAGGAAAGAAGGTCGGTGAGCTTTTCGCGCATGAAATCAAGGGCCTCGCGCATCGGCATGTCGATGGTGAAACCGGCAGCTGCCTTGTGCCCGCCGCCACCGAGCTCACGCGCGAGGGCGGAGACATCGGTCTCGTCCTTGGCACGTAAGTTGCCGCGGGTCTTGCCATCTTGCTCTCGCAGCATGCAGGCAACGCGAATGCCTTGTACAGATCGAACAACATCGATCATGGGCTCGAGATCGGCGCGATCGGCACCGACGCTCAGGACGTCGCTTTCGTCAACCCAACTCATCGCGGCCTGGTTGTCGCAGAACACGTCCATGCGGTTAATCGTAATGGCTTCAAGCTTCAAGGATGCCAGCGTACGGCTTTGATATACGTTCGTTGCAACGTACGAAGGATCGACACCGCAAGCAACAAGCTCCGACGCGGTTTCGAACGCACGCGAATCGCTGTTCTGGAAACGGAACCCGCCCGTGTCTGTTAAGACGCCCGTATAGGCGCACAGCGCGCTCTCGAAAGAAGGCTCGCCGACGAGTTGCTTAATGATTTCCCAAACCAGCACGCTCGCTGCAGCCACGTCGGGATCGACATATGCATAGTCGCACATCCTCTGGGGAGCCGCATGGTGGTCTATCGTAATGGATACCTGAGCGGAATCGAGGATCTCGCACGCAGAGAGTCCTATACGTTCGCGATTCGGAACGTCGACCCCGATGAACGTCTTGCAGACGCCGTTGTAATCTGCCGCAGGGACCATTTCGGCAGCACCGGGTAAGAAATCGAGCGCTACACCCAATGGGTCAGACCGCACGAGTACGCACGTAGCGCGTTTCCCCAACGACTTCAGCGCATGCCAAAGCGCCAATTGTGCGCCGATGCAGTCGCCATCAGGACTAATGTGCCCGCAGATGACGTAATCGTCATGCTCGCGAAGCAGATTGACCACTTCCGCAATCGAAACGTTTGTTTGGGCGGTTACCGCCATGGGTTACTCCCCTTCTTCGGACTCGACGTAAGGGGCTCTCGTGCGTTCCACTTCGAGGGCGCGAGCGATGCGCTCAGCTTCATCCACGCTCTTGTCAATGAAGAAACGGAGTTCGGGCGACGTGCGCCAGCTGAGCTTCTTGGCCAAAATCGAGCGGATATGCCCGCTGGCTTTCTTTAGGGCTTCTTGCGTTTCCTCATACGAATCGGGGGTGCACGTGTAATACACATTGCAAGCGCTGCGGTCGAAGCTAACCTCGCACCCTGTAATAGTGATCATCGACAGCCGCGGATCCGCCACTTCGAACATGAGCGTTTCGGCTATGACCTGACGTGCTTGCTCGTTCACGCGCCTGCTGGAATTCCCTTGTTTCATGCTGTACCCGCTTTCAAAAAATGCGACAGGCTCATAGTGCCTGTCGCATCATCAGTTTGGCAGATTCGTACGAGATGATGCGAGTCGGTTTACTCGGTTCTCTCGATTTCACGCACAATATAACCCTCAATCGTATCGCCGACTTTCAGGTCCTGGAATCCATCAACGCCAAGACCGCATTCGTAACCGGCCTTGACGGACTTCACGTCGTCCTTGAAACGGCGCATGCTCGCAAGCGTACCGTCGTAGATGACCGTGCCGTCGCGCACGATGCGAACCTTGTCGTCGCGATGCATTTCGCCCTCGAGCATGTAGGAGCCAGCAATCGTGCCGACTTTCGGCACCTTGAACAATTCGCGGACTTCCGCAATGCCGGTATCCTCCTCGACGATGTCCGGGGAAAGCAGGCCCACGCGCGCAGCGTTGATTTCCTCGATGGCCTGGTAGATGACGCGGTACAGGCGAATGTCGACCTTTTCCTTTTCGGCTTGCTGCTTCGACTTGCCAGTCGGGCGTACGTTGAAGCCGATGATGATGGCGTCCGAAGCGCTGGCCAGCGTGACATCGGTCTCGGTGATGCCGCCGACGGCAGAGTGCACGATGTTGATGCGCACCTCGGATTGGTCCATCTTCTCGAACGCGTCGCGCAACGCCTCGATGGAGCCCTGAACGTCCGCCTTGACGATGAGGTTGAGGTCGGTTTGCTTGCCCTCTTCGATGCGGCTGAACAAGTCGTCCAGGTTCATGTGCGACTTCGTTTCCTGAGCAGCGAGGCGCTCGCGCAAAGCGCGCTCCTCGGCCAGCTTGCGGGCATCTCGCTCGTCTTCGAACACGCGGAACTCATCGCCGGCGACAGGCACGGAGGACAAACCGAGAATCTCGGCAGGATCGGCAGGGTAAGCCGCCTTCACCTGTTCACCACGCGGGTTTATAAGCGCGCGAACACGACCGTATGAAGTGCCCGCCACGACGCAATCGCCAGGATGCAGCGTGCCGCGTTGTATGAGCACGGTTGCAACGGGACCGCGACCCTTGTCCAAATTTGCTTCGATGACGAAACCCGAAGCAAGGGCATCGGGATTAGCTTTGAGCTCGAGGACATCTGCCTGCAAGATGATGGTCTCGAGCAAATCGTCGATGTGAAGCTTCTTCTTCGCAGAAACCTCGACGAACATGTTCGAGCCGCCCCATTCCTCTGGAATGACGCCGTATTCGGTAAGCTCTTGGCGTACACGGTCGGGGTTTGCGCCATCCTTGTCAATCTTGTTGACGGCAACCACGATGGGAACGTCAGCCGCCTTCGCGTGGTTGATAGCCTCGATTGTCTGGGGCATGACACCGTCATCTGCCGCGACTACCAAGACTATGACGTCAGTCACTTGGGCGCCACGTGCGCGCATTGCGGTAAACGCCTCATGGCCCGGCGTGTCGATAAACGTGATTTGCTTGCCGTCGATCTCGACAACAGAAGCGCCGATATGCTGGGTGATGCCGCCCGCTTCGCTTGCCACGACGCCCGTGTGGCGGATGGCGTCGAGTAGCGATGTCTTGCCATGGTCGACATGGCCCATGACGGTGACCACGGGCGGACGCGGTTTGAGGTCGTCTTCGGTATCGTTGTAAACAACCTGGTATTCCTCTTCGGGGGAAACGACGCGCACCTTGCGGCCCAAGTCGTCGGCGACAAGCTCGATAAGGTCATCGCTCATGGATTGCGTGAGAGTCAGCACTTGGCCGAGCATGAACAGTCGCTTGATGATGTCGTTCGGCTGCACGCTCAGAAGCTCGGAAAGCTTGGAAACCGTTGCGCCCTGGGGAACTTCGACGACAGATTCGTCAAGGACGAGCGTGGGATCGAGGCCCTTCTCGATCGCCTCTTGCTCAGCGCGCTCGCGAGCTTCAGCCTGGCGCTTTTCCTTGCGCTTCTTGCGCCTTCCCTCACCCTCGTGAGTCGACGCGGCGGCAACGGCGGCACGTGCATCCGCGAGAACCTTGTCCCTTTGCAGCTTCTCGACCTGCACGGCCATCTTGGCGTACCTGTCCTCGCCTTCGTCAGCAGATTCAAGTTCGGGAACGACTTGCTCGGCCCTCCCCTTCTTCTTGTGCTTCTTCTCTTCGACAGGTTTCGTGTCTTGCTCTTCGATGCGCTTCTTCTCGGCTTCGATTTGGCTGAGAAGCGAATCGAATTTCGACTTCACCGGAGTGGCTGCAGGCGCCTGCTTCTTGGGCTCTTCGACTACCGGTTCTTCCTCGACGGCTGCTACGGGTTTCTTAGATCCACCGCGCTGGCGGATAGCTTCCTCGACAGCCTGCTTCTTGGCGACATCGCGGGCTACAGACTCGGCGCGGGCCTTTGCACGGGCCTCTTCCTCTTCACGCGCAACGCGTTCGCGTTCGTTCTCGATTTGGCTCTCAAGGCCTGCGAAGGGATTCTTCTCTGCCACGACGCGACGAGGACGCTTCTCGACTTGCTGATCGCGTTCAACGACTTCGGGCTCTTGCTCGGCAACACGGCGTGCGCGTTCCGCCTCACGGGCGGCGCGTTCTTTCTCAACGGCTTCGCGGCGGGCGCGTTCCTCTTCAGCCTCGCGTTCCTTGGCTTCTTGTTCCTCTTTGGACAGAGGACGCTCGACTTTGCCGTCTTCGTCGCCCTTCGCTGCGGCAGGGTCGCCGAGTGCAGCGCGCACTTGTGCTACCTGCTCATCAGTGAGCGGACGCGCGGCGCTTTTAGCTGGAATTCCCAGCTCCACGACCTTTTCGAGCATCTCATTGTTGCTTAGGCCGTATTCCTTGGCAAGTTGTAAAACGCGCATGCCTGCCATGTTCCCTCCTTATAATGCCAGTGCCGACTTCGACATGTCGGCAATGACTTGGTCCACTTCGGACTGTTCTATTCCACATTTCAAAGCCCGCTGGAGTTTGCGGGACTTGAAAGCATTAACAAGACATGAGGCAGAGCACACATAAGCGCCCCTGCCCGATTTACGACCAGTCGGGTCAAACAGCACGCCGTCATCCGTGCGCACAAGGCGCAACAGCTCTGATTTCGTGGACTGCTTGCCGCAGCCCACGCATGTGCGTGCTCTCTTTTGCCTTACCTCGGTCATTGCCCGTACTTACTCCTGATCGGAATGAATACCGCAGAAACGGCTGCCCGGACGAGCATGGTTACGGCACTTTACGCCGTCTTCGCTCGTGTATGCGCAGAATTCGGACTGTTCCTCGACTTCTTCGACACCCAGCAAATCATCATCCACAAGGGCGGCGCCGACGAACGACGCGCTCTTGATGTCGATGTGCCAGCCCGTCAGGCGAGCAGCCAGGCGGGCGTTCTGGCCTTCTTTGCCGATGGCGAGCGAAAGCTGGTCGTCGGAAACGACGACGGTCGCATAGTGGTTCTCCTCGTCGATGGTGACAGAATTGACCTTAGCCGGCGAAAGCGCATTGCCCACGTAGGTGGCCGGGTCGTCGCTCCACTGGATAACGTCTACGCGCTCGTTGCGAAGCTCTTCGACCACCATGCGCACACGGCTGCCCTTGGGCCCGACGCAGGCGCCAACCGGGTCGAGGTTCATCTCGCGCGAGGAAACCGCAACCTTGGAACGCACACCTGGTTCGCGGGCGATGGACTTGACCTCGACCAGTCCATCGTAGATTTCGGGAACTTCGATCTCGAACAGACGACGAATCAGGTCGGGATGCGTGCGCGAGACCACGATAGACGGACGTTGCTGGTCGCCACGTGCGCGCGGTGCGTCGCTCGAAGGATCGCGGACCTCGATGATAAGCACCTTGAGGCGCTGGTTGTGGCGGTAATGCTCGTTGCTCGGACGCTCGTTACGCTCGTTCGGATAGCGCTTCTGGTCGTAGTGCGGAAGCTCGGCTTCGACGCCCTCGCGGATCTTGATGATCGTGAAGTCAGGCGTGCCTTGCAGAACCGTGCCAGTGACCAGGTCGCCAACGCGCCCGGCAAACTCTTCGAAGATAGACTGACGGCCTGCGTCGCGCACGATGGCGGCGATAACGCTCTTGGCGTTCTGTGCGGCAATGCGGCTGACGTCTGCCGGCGTCACATCGCGCTCTTCGAATTCCTCGTATTCTTCGGTGACAAGACCGGTTTCCTCGTCTACGACCTCGATCGGGTCTCCAACGGGTACCAGCTCGTACACGTAAATCTTGCCAGTTTGGCGGTCAATCGTGACGCGCGCATCCCATTCGAGGTCGAGAATGCGCTGGTAGCTGTTGGCCAGCGATTCCTCCAGACGCTCGATGAGGTAGAACTCGTCGATTTTGCGCTCATGAGCCAGTTCTTGCAGCGCCTCAATCAGTTGCGAAGTTGCCACGTCAATTCCTTTCGTTCCTATGACCTGAACTCGAACGTTCCTTTTACATTTGCCTTTTTGACCGCTTCGTGCGGGATGGCGTATTCTGTACCGTCGACGTCGACGATCACGTTTCCGTTTTTCATGCCCAAAAGCTCGCCGGAAAACGAACTGCGACCATCAATGGGAGCAGTCGTCTTGACGATGCACTTCTCTCCAGCAAAGCGCTCGAAATGCTCGGGCGTGCGAAGCGGCCGATCGATGCCCGGAGACGAAACCTCAAGCGTATACGCGCCAGGAAACGGGTCGATCTCGTCCATGAGGTCGCCCATCCACGATTGCGCGCTCGAGAGCTCATCGAAACCGACGCCGTGGTCGGTATCGATGTACACTCGAATCGTAGGAGCCTTCTTGGCGCCCACGACCTCGAGCGTGACGATCTCGAGACCCTCAGCCACTGCGCGCGGCTCGAGAGCGTCGAGCAAGCTTTGTTCCTTATGCGTGAGCACGCTTTTGCGCCCGCCTTTCGTACATCGTACCCTCATACAAAAAGAAAGCGGGACAAGCCCACTTTCTCCGTAGAAAGTTATGGTCTTTTGCCAACGTTGCCGTTAACATGCAAAATATAGCATACGAGCCGCTAGTAGCACCAGTTATATCGTAACTTCAACACAACAAAGCGCCCTATGACGCATGCGATATACGTCTTCCTTAACGCTAGAGCGTGATATACCAGAGGTCTTCGAGACCCTCGATGCTGTCACGTAGCGTTTGAATGACGGCTTCGGTCACATCGCCTTCGATGTTCAGGTACACAACGGCGCTATCGGAATCCTCGCGTTTGCCTATTTGCATTGTCGTGATGTTGATATTCGACTTGCCGAGAATCGTGCCGATAATGCCCATGCGTCCTGGCGCATCCGTGTAACGCAAGATGATCGACTGCGTTGCGGGTTCGATATCGAAGCTGAATCCGAAAAGCGAAATGATGCGTGCAGGTCGGTCAGTGCCGTACAACGTGCACGTAACAGCGTTGTCTGCTGTTTCTAACGTGAGCGACGAGTCGTACCCGAATGCATTCACATGCGTGAAGCATGTCGCGTCGATGCCGTGGCGCTGAGCGACCGCGATTGCATTCGAGCCGGTTACCGCGCCGACGTTCTTGTACGCCAAAACGCCCTTGAGGACGCTGGCCAGCAGGATGTTCACATCGGCGCCCGCAAGCGTTCCGCGAGCCGTCACAACGAGTCTGCGCGGCATATCGGGCTCGATTTGAGCAACGATGCGACCGAGCATTCGTGCGGCCGTGATGTAAGGGCCGAACTTGTCCATGACCTCTGGCGGCACATGCGACATGTTAACGGCCGTCGGTACCAGGGACCCTGCGAGGCCTTGAGCAACAAACGTTGCAATCTGCACGCCGGCGCGACGCTGGGCCTCGACCGTTACAGCGCCGATATGAGGTGTAAGGATTGCGCTATCGAATTCATGGAACGCCGATGTTTCGCATGGCTCGTTTTCAAGCACGTCGAAACCTACTGCACGGACTTTCTCAGCGGCGATGAAATCAGCAAGCGACTTCTCATCGAAGATGCCGTCGCGCGAAACGTTGACTATGATGACGCCGTCTTTCATAGCTGCGAACTGCTTGGCACCAAACATATTGGTCGTCTCAGCGGTTTTGGGCATATGGACGGTAATGAAATCAGCAAGCGGCAGCATGTCGTCGATATCCTCGTACATCTCGACGCCAAGCGTTGCAGCGCGCTCCTTGCTGCAATACGGGTCATAGCCGATGAGGTTCATGCCGAATGCGGCAGCGCGCTGCGCGACGAGCCCTCCTACGCGTCCAAGGCCGAAGATGGCAAGCGTCTTCTCGTACAGCTCGCAGCCCATGAACTCGTTCTGCGTCCATTGACCAGCATGCATCGAGCTGTTGGCCTGCGGAATGTTGCGTGCGCACGACAAGATAAGGGCCATGGCATGCTCTGCAGCGGACATGATGTTCGAATTCGGGGCGTTGCAAACCACTATTCCGCGATCTGTCGCGCCCTCGAGATCGATGTTGTCGATACTGATGCCTGCGCGGCCAATTATCTTGAGCTTATCAGCAGCTTCGATGACCTTGCGCGTAACCTGGGTATGAGATCGGACTATAAGCGCATCGTAGTTGCCGATGCATGCCGCAAGCCCCTCTTCGTCAAGGCCGAGTTTTATATCGACATCAAGACCGCGTGTTTTGAGAACCGAAATGCCTGCAGGGTCGATATCCTCGGTGATGAGCACCTTCTTCTGCATGACCGCATCCTTCCGAACGGTGGCAACAACAGTGCTATCGTACCAAACGCGACGTTATGCTTCTTTGGAGTTTCGGGATATGGCGATTTTACCCGTGCGGGTGATTTCCTTTATGCCGTATGCGGTCAGTAATTCCTCAAGACCCAAGAGCTTGCTTTGCGATCCCGTTGCTTCGATGGTGAGCGAACTTGCGCCGACATCAACTATGTTCGCCCGGAAGAGGTTTGCAACCTCGACGACCTCGCTTCGCTTTTCCGCGGGCGCATCTACTTTGAACAGCACGAGTTCGCGCTCGATGTAGGCGTCATTGGTCAGGTCTTGCAATTTGTAAACGCAAACGAGCTTGTTCAGCTGCTTGACGATTTGCTCGTATGATTCGGTGTCGGCGTCGACGATTATCGTGATACGAGAGCGCGTCGGGTCTTCAGTCGGGCCGACTGATAATGAGTCGATGTTGAAGCCACGGCGCGAAATAAGCCCGATGACGCGGGACAGGACACCCGATTTGTTCTCGACGAGAACCGACAGCACGTGTTTTTCCTGGCTCATCGCACACTCCTTAGCTTCTGTTTCCCACGGCGCCGATTGCCTCTGCGAGGCTTGCGCCAGGAGCCACCATCGGGAACACGCTCTGTTCCCGGCCGATGCGCATGTCAATCAGATACGGAACGTCCGAATCCAGCATGCGCTCGAAAGCAGCGCGAACCTCTTCAGGTTTCTCGACACGCTCCGCATGCCATGAATATGCTTCTGCTAGCTTCACGAAATCGGGATTGTCTTCCAACTCGGTAGCGCTATACCGGCCCTCGTAGAACAGTTTCTGCCATTGACGCACCATGCCGAGCGCGCGGTTGTTCAGCACGACAACCTTCACGGCAGCGCCGCTTACTGCTGCCGTGGCCATTTCCTGGCTGTTCATCTGCAACGATCCATCACCCGCAATGAGCACGACTTGCTTTTCGGGAAACGCGATAGCAGCGCCGATAGCAGCTGGCAATCCATAACCCATCGTGCCCAAGCCACCCGAGGACAAGAACGTCCTAGGCTCTTCGCGGTTGACGAACTGCGCAGCCCACATCTGGTTTTGACCGACCTCCGTCACCACTATCGAGTTGTGCGGGTCGAGCATCGTTGAAAGAATCTGCAGCGCTACTTCGGGAACGATTTCCCCCGGGTACGCATCTGCACCACGCTCGAGAATCGGATACCGATCGCGCCATGCGAACACCTCGTCAACCCATCGGTCAGTGTCAGGACGAATCTCGTGTGCTTCCATGACCTCGAGCAAGCTTTCTGTCACGATGCGCGCATCGCCGACGATAGGCACCTGCGCAGCACGAACCTTCCCGATTTCTGCAGGATCTATATCGATGTGTATGACGCTCGCATCAGGCGCGAACTTTTCCGGATCGCCGGTGACACGGTCCGAGAACCGGGCTCCAACGGCGATGATGAGGTCGGACTTGTTAAGCGCCATGTTGGCGTACTTGGAGCCGTGCATGCCAACAGGGCCCAGGTTCAAAGGTTCAGAAGCGGGTATAGCGCCTTTTGCCATGAGCGTTGTCACGACGGGAATCCTATACTCGCGAGCAAGACGACACACGGCATCCGAAGCGCCAGAAGCCACGACTCCCCCACCGACATACAACACCGGCTTCATAGAGGCCCCTATAAGCTTTGCCGCAGCGCGCACTTGCTTGGCATTGCCCTTGTACGTAGGCTTGTAAGAAGGGATGTTCACCTTGTCGGGGTATGAGAACACGACGCTTTCGGCTGCGACATCGGACGGCACGTCGACAAGCACGGGCCCCGGACGCCCGGTGCTCGCAATGTGGAATGCGTTTTTGATCGTACGTGCAATCTCGTCAGCGGATTTCACGAGGTAGCTATGCTTGACGATGGGCATGGTGATGCCGACTATGTCGGATTCCTGGAACGAATCGGTGCCGATGACAGAGCGGGGAACCTGCCCCGAGATGACAACGAGCGGTACCGAGTCCATATAAGCCGTGGCAATGCCCGTTACAGCGTTCGTTGCGCCTGGGCCGCTTGTCACCATGACGACGCCGACTCCGCCAGTCGCTCGGGCATAGCCGTCAGCTTCGTGCACGGCACCTTGCTCGTGTCGCGCAAGCACGTGGCGAATCTGCGGGGAATCGAACAGCGCGTCGTACATCTGAATCGCTTGCCCACCGGGGTATCCGAAAACGATTTCTACGCCTTCAGCTTCCAAAGAGGCTATGACGGCCTGCGCACCGGTTATCTTCTCCTTGCGATTGCTCTTGTTTTCGCTCATTGTCACCTTCTCGCGCCTTATGCATGATTCAACGCAGCTTGGACGAGGCATCCAAACCAGATGTCAAACTACCATAATACGCTTTTGAAGACGGTTAGCTTAGGAAGTCGTCGAGGATTTCCTGTTCAGCTTCCTCTTCGCTCAATCCAAGCGTCATGAGCTTCGTGATCTGCTCGCCGGCAATCTTGCCGATAGCGGCTTCGTGCATGAGTATCGCGTCTGGCGAAACGGCCTCGATACCCGGGATGGACTTAACACGCGCATTGCCCATGATTATGGCGTCACACTGCACATGACCACGGCAAGCAGCTTTACCAACTACGAGCGGATTGAAGATTTGCACCGAGTCGTCCTGCGCAACTGAGCGCGAGATTATCTGAACGCTCGAGTCTTCGCCTTCGAGCTCGATCACAACATTCGACTCTGCTGTTTGCTGATCGTGCGTCAACAGGCGCTCGGTCAAGACGAGTTTCGAGCGTGCTCCAATAGTGGCATTCGTTTCGCGAACCGTAGACGTGACGCCGCGCAACTGGATCATTTCCATCTCGCAGAACGAGTCTTCGTCCATGTACACGTTTGTAGTCGGGTTCAGGATGCGCTCTCCCGTGCCCTCGCCTTCGCCGTAATGCTTTTCGATGTACTTTATGCGGCAGTTCTTGCCAATATGGAACGAATGGATTCCGTCGTGCTCGCTGGCGGCATGGCTCGAATTGTGTATGCCGCAGCCCGCGATAATCTCGATGTCGCAATCGTCGCCGATGTAGAACGTGTTGTACACGACGTCCTTCAAGCCCGACTGAGTCACTATGACGGGGATGAACACCGATTCGCCCTTCGTACCGGGCTTTACCTTGATGTCGATTCCGGGATTGTCGGTCTTGGTCGAAATCTCTATGTATGCAGAGTTGTGGCGCTCGACGAGCTGTCCGTCGCGGCGAATGTTGAAGGCGCCCTTGGGCATACCGTGGATGTTTGCAATTGTCGCGAGCAGGCTCTCGTCGATGGGAGAAAGGTCAACTGCCATTTTTATCTCCTAGCAGGTAGTCGGAATCTCGGTGATGTGCAGGCGCGTGGGTTCTGTGAGGGAGCATCCCGATGCCATTCTGCGGGCAAGACCAAGTTTCGGCATGATATCTTCGGGCGAACCCATCTCCTCGACTTTACCGTTTTGCAATAGCACGATGTTATCCGCAAGCCTGATAAGGCGTTCTTGATGGGAAATGATGATGATCGAGCGTCCGTTGCCTGCATCGTGGATTGAGCGGAACGTTTCGGTCAGGCGATCGAAGCTCCATAAGTCGATACCCGCTTCTGGCTCGTCGTAAATGGCGAGCTTGGGGTCGCGGGCGAGCATCGTCGCGATTTCGATGCGCTTTACCTCTCCGCCCGAGAGGTTCTTGTCGACTTCGCGAGTCAGCCAGTCAGCCGAGCACAAACCGACCTTGGAAAGATACTCGTTGCACGAGAGCATCGGCAGCTTCTTGCCAGCTGCTATCTCAAGCAGCTTTTTCACCTTCATGCCCTTGAATCGGGCCGGCTGCTGGAACCCGTAACCGATGCCGCAATTGGCGCGTTCGGTTATTGAAAGCCCCGTTATGTCTTGCCCGTCCAAAATAATCTGTCCGCTTGTCACTTGCTCGATGCCCATGATCAGCTTGGCGAGCGTCGACTTTCCTCCGCCGTTAGGACCCGTGATGACTGTGAACGTGTCATCTGGAATCGTCAGCGTGAGGTCGTCGATGATTCGTTTCATCTCCGAGGAGCCTTCTTTGACGGGTACCTCGAACACAATGTTCTTAAGTTCTAGCATTCGTCTTCCGTTCTTCTCGACCGCTTCAGCGGCACTCAAGTGTCAGCGCTAAAGTATAAGACGAAACGCGCCTCACATGCGAAAACTCCTTGCAAAACAAATGCCCTGTTATTGCAGGGCATTCCAAATCGCGTGTTTTTAAACCAAATCGCGCTTTATACGATCTTTTTCCCGAAAACGGCGGCGAGCTCACGCAGCTCTCCCACGAGCGTCTCGAACTGAGCAGGAGTCAGCTGTTGCGCGCCGTCTGACAATGCGCTTGCAGGATCAGGATGCACTTCTATCATCAGCGAATCCGCACCTGCGGCTACGGCGGCTTTCGCGAGTGAAGGGACCAGGTCACGTTGCCCAGCAGGATGCGACACGTCGATGCAGATCGGGAACAACGACTGCTTGTGGATTACGGGCACGGCGCTGATATCGAGCGTGAACCGCGTTGCTGTTTCGAACGTACGCAATCCCCTCTCGCAGAGCACCACGTTGTCGTTTCCGCATTGCGTGATGTCCTCGGTTGCCGCAAGCCATTCGGCTATCGTGCCGGCAAAACCGCGCTTGAACAGCACCATGGTTCCGGTTTTTGACGTGGCGATGCCAATGTTCTTCAGCAGGCTGAAGTTCTGGAAATTGCGCGCACCCACCTGAATGCCGTCGCAATAGCGCTGCACCAAGCTTATGTGCTCTGAATCCATTACCTCCGTCAGCGTTTTCAGGCCGTACTTCTTTCCGCCAGCGTGCATGATCTTGAGGCCTTCTTCGCCAAGACCCTGGAAAGAATGCGGGTTGGTGCGCGGCTTGAAGGCTCCACCGCGAACCCAATGAAGCCCAAGCTTCGAACACGTCTTGGCAACTTCGTCGAACTGCTCTTCGGATTCCACCGAACACGGACCGGCAAAGATGGTTATCTCGTCGGTGCGAGCCCCGAGGTCTGGAAGCTTCGGGTACTTCTTCTTGCTCATAGCGAGGGGGCCTCCTTCATCACCTTGAGGATAGCCGTGTAGATCTCGCGCAAGTGTTCGCTATACAGCGGGCCGTTGTTCGCCTTTGCCACCCTTTGGATGATCTCCTCTTCGCGGCGCGGGTCGTAAAGCCCCATCTTCGCCCCGGGTTTCAGGTCGCGGATCTGCAGCGAATGCAGGGCGCGCTCGTTGAGAAGTTTCACAATCTGACGGTCAATCTCGTCGATTTCGGCACGATGCTCTTCGATGATCGCGCGATTAGACTCTTCGGACATAGTCCTATCCTTTCGATTTGCCGTAACTAAAAAGCCGTTTACGCCAGGATGCCGACAACTTCAAGCAGGAACACGAGCAGCACCAAAACGCCAACGACGATGCGGTACCAGCCGAACACCTCGAAGTCGTTCTTCTTGATGTAACCCATGAGGAAACGGATGGCGATAACCGACATGATGAAGGCGGTGACCACGCCAACGATCAAAACGACGATTTCGGTCATGGTCATGGCAACGCCGGCCAATATGAACTTGATGGCTTTGACAAGACCCCACCCCAGCATGATTGGTATAGCCAAGAAGAAGGTGAACTCTGCGGCGGCTGTGCGTGAGCATCCGCACAGCATGCCGCCGATGATGGTTGCACCCGAACGACTCGTGCCCGGGATGATGGCAAGGCACTGGAACAAGCCGATCTTCAATGCCGTTTTCCAGTCGATATCGTCGACCGTCTGAACGCGGAACAGCATGTCTTCGGCTTGCTCTTTGGTCATGCCCCTGCCCCGCCTCGTGCGCGAGTGCATCATGTTCTCGAGCCTAACCCTGTTGCGACGCTCGAGGAAGATGAACACAACGCCGTACACGATAAGCATGGCGGCAACGACGACCTTGTTGTAAAAGTGTTCGTTCACCCAGTCGTCAAGCAGCAATCCCACAACAGCCGCGGGAATGCAGCCGATGATGACCATGCCCCATAAGCGCCAGGTCGAGCGCTTCTCAACCTCGTCCTTGGTAGGCGAAAACGGGTTCAGCTTGTTGAAATACATGATTATGACGGCCAATATGGCGCCAATTTGTATTACGACAAGGAACAGCGCAAGGAAACTGTCCGACACGTCCAGCTTGACGAATTCGTCAACCAGGATCATGTGGCCTGTCGATGATATGGGGAGCCACTCGGTGACGCCCTCGACGATGCCGATTAACAATGCTTTAAGAATTTCAATAATCATAATTCCGTGATGCTATCATCATCGCGTTTGCAAAAGATTGGAGTTTGCGTGGCTACACAGGACAAACAGCAGAAGGTAATCGTCCTTGATTTTGGCGCCCAATATGGGCAGCTGATAGCACGGCGCGTACGTGACCTGAGGGTGTATTCGGAAATATTGCCCTGCGACACGCCTGCCGACGAGATATTGGCCGAACAGCCTTCAGCAATCGTCCTCTCCGGTGGCCCTGCAAGCGTGTATGCGCAGGACGCCCCCGAACCCGACCCTGCTGTTTTCGATCTGGGAATCCCCGTTCTCGGCTTTTGCTATGGACAGCAAATCATGGCCAAAACGCTGGGCGGCATGGTCGGACACACCGATATCGGAGAATACGGTCCCGCAGCTATAACGCGCGTTGCACCGTCGCGTTTGCTCGAGGGAACCCCCGAAGAGCAGACGGTTTGGATGAGCCACCGTGATTCCGTTGCGATGGTGCCCGAAGGCTTTTCGATAACTTCGAGCACGTCGGTTTGCCCCGTCGCTTCGATGGAGTGCGCTGACCGCAACCTGTACGCCACGCAGTTTCATCCGGAGGTGCGCCATTCTACGTACGGCACGCAAATGCTATCGAATTTCTTGTTCGGCATTTGCGGGCTCGAGCCATCGTGGAGCATGGACAACCTCATCGACTCGCTTGTGGATGACGTGCGCAGTCGCGTCGGCACCGACCGTGTGATTCTGGGCCTTTCTGGCGGTGTTGACTCGAGCGTAGTCGGCGCCCTTTGCGCTCGCGCAATCGGGAAGCAACTGACGTGTGTGTTCGTGAATCACGGGCTTTTGCGCAAGAACGAGCCAGAAGAAGTCGAAGAGGTGTTCACGAAACAGTTCGACGTTGACTTTGTTCACGTCCATGCCGAGGAGCGGTATGCAAAGCTTCTGGCAGGCGTAACCGACCCCGAGCAGAAGCGCAAAATCATCGGGACGCAGTTTTGGAAGGAGTTCTTCACGGTTGCGCAGACACTCGATGGTGTCAAATACCTTGCGCAAGGCACGATTTATCCCGACATCATCGAAAGCGGCGCACGGAAGACCGGGGGCAAGGCGTCGACCATCAAGAGCCATCACAACCTAATCCCCTTCCCCGATGGCGTGTCCTTCGACCTTATCGAGCCTTTGGACCATTTCTTCAAAGACGAAGTACGCGCGCTGGGCACAGCACTCGGCTTGCCAGATCACATCGTTTGGCGTCAACCCTTCCCAGGCCCTGGTTTGGCAATTCGCATCATCGGCGATGTGACGCCAGAGAAACTTGAGATTCTGAAGAACGCTGATGCTGTCGTGCGCGAGGAATTGGATACATATAACGCGAGGCTGTTCGAGGAAACCGGAGACAGGAACAGCGAGCATGCGTGCTGGCAGTACTTTGCCGTGTTGCCGGATATTCGCAGCGTTGGCGTCATGGGAGACGAGCGTACCTACCAGCGTCCCGTTATTATCCGGGCAGTTGAAAGCACCGACGCCATGACTGCAGACTGGGCGAAACTCCCCTATGACGTTATCGGGAAGATTTCGAGCCGCATTGTCGCCGAAGTCCCAGGTGTGAACCGCGTTGTGTACGACGTCACCCCCAAGCCCCCTGGAACCGTTGAGTGGGAGTGACGCACGAAGTAGCACCGCTTAGCTTCTCTTGGCATCGTTTACCACGGTTTGGCACCGGCCGTATGCCTTCGGCCTATAATGCCATACGAGCAGAGTCTAGCGTTTGAGCTCAATTGGGATGTGCGACGAGGATAAAACATGGCCGAGGCACTTCAGGAATACATAGAGAAGCACTCTTTCTGCTCAGAGTATCTGTTCAAGGACTGGGAATCATTCTTGGACGTCCTCTTCGCAGAGGGTGGCCGGGTCTCATCCATCCTCTGGTGGGACCGTTGCAAGAAGTCGCAGCAGCACCGATCCGTGGGAAGCGGCGGCTATGCGGATCCAGACGATTCCGAGTACATGTACGCCGAAACGAAGCTCTGGAAAGACGGCCTTGATTCGTGGACGCTCGATGCAATCAAGGAATATATCGCCGCGGAAAGGGCGACGGGACTCCAATACGGGAACGAATACGTCAGCCACGATCTCATCCCGTCGTTCTACCTTTGCGAGTAGAGTGCGCTGTTCGTACATTCCCAATCTGTACTCACTTCCCAAAAGTGAGTAATACTCCCCAATAACTACCTGCGGTTTTAATCACTGCCCGAGGGTCTTGTGACTACTCCCCGAGGGGTGAGTACAAAAAGTGTACTCAGCGGTGAGTACAGGTGAGTACACCCTCGGAGGCGCTTCGGCAAAATACTCCCCAATAACGAAACGCCACGTGCGCGCACGCGGCTACACGGGAGAGCACGATACGATAAGGTCGTTTAAGAGTGGAAACTTGCCTTGTGACAGTTGAGTGGGAGTAAGGAAAGGCACATTTCCCCAGCTAAGCATGCTAATCCCTTCTGCCGTGCTGCGCCTGGCGGAGGGGCTCTTTAAGTTTCAGGGAACTACTCTAAGCTGTTGGATAGCCTGGAATGCTCGCTACTCGCTGCCAGGCAAGTTGCGTTTCCCCGTGATGGTGTCGAGCGTGATGCGATAGATGCGCACGGCAGAGAGCCTCCAGCAGGTGTCGAGCGGCACGTCTTCGAAACCGCAGTGCTCGCAGATCAGCTGCAGACCTTTGAGAATCTCAGCGTCGTCCTCGACAACCTTGCATTCCCCGAAGCCGATTGCGCTCTCGTAGCGCGTCGTTATGCCATGCGTCTCCACTTCGTAGCCGAGGAAGATGTCGCCTTCGATGCACACGCGCTTGTCGGATGCCAACAGATCGACCTTCATGCCCTTGCGAGCGCAATGGAAGTAAACAAC
>JAFWJU010000059.1 GCA_017511465.1 Eggerthellaceae bacterium
ATTCGATATGACCCCGCTTGCCCAGGACGTCCAATAAACCTACTCGAAACGCAAGGCTATAGGAGCACCCATGATTCCCTTCTCGCCTCCCGATATCACACAAGCGGAAATCGATTTGGTTGTCGAGGCGCTGCAGAGCGGTTGGATCACAACCGGTCCCAAGACAAAGCAGCTTGAACGTGAGCTTGCCGATTACATTGGGACGAACAAGGTTGCGTGCCTTAATTCCGCAACGGCGGCGCTGGAATGCGGGTTGCGTTTGCTGGGCATTGGTCCGGGCGACGAAGTGATCACGTCTGCCTACACGTATACGGCTTCGGCATCGTGCGTTTGCCATGTGGGCGCCACGCCGGTCTTATGCGATGTCGCCCCTGATTCGTTCGAGATGGATTATTCGAAGCTGGCAGGGCTCGTTACCGACCGCACACGCGCCATTATCCCCGTCGACATTGGCGGCCGCATGATCGATTACGACCGCTTGTTCGACGCGCTCGACGCCCTTGCTCCCAAATGGTCGCCAGCCAACGAGACTCAAGCGCGCTTCTCGCGCCTTCCCGTTTTGGCCGATGGCGCCCATTCACTCGGCGCTGTCTACCATGGCAAGAACGCCGGCCAAGTGGCCGATTTGACCGCATTCTCGTTCCATGCCGTCAAAAACTTCACGACGGCAGAAGGCGGCGCTCTTACGTGGAAGCCGGGGGCGTTCGACGACGAAGAGGCCTACAAGCAGGTCATGCTGATGTCATTGCACGGCCAGACGAAGGACGCGTTGGCAAAAGACAAGGCTGGGGCATGGGAATACGACATAGCCTTCCCCGGTTGGAAGTGCAATATGACCGACGTTTTGGCTGCATTGGGACTTGCGCAGCTCGAGCGCTATCCCGGCCTGTTGGCACGTCGCAAGGACATGGTTGCGCGTTACGAGAAGAACCTCGCGGATGAGGATGTCAGTATCCTGCGCCACTACGAGGGCGATCCTGCAGCCGGCGGGTTCGCTTCGAGCGGCCATCTCATGATGGTCAGGTTGAACGGGCGTACTTCGGCGTTTCGCAACGCGCTCATTGAGCGCATGGCCGAGGCGGGTGTGTCCAGCAACGTGCATTACAAGCCTTTGCCGTTGCTAACTGCATACAAGGATCTTGGGTTCGACATCGCCGACTACCCGAACGCGTACGCTCAATATGAAAACGAAGTGACGCTTCCCCTGCACACGAAGCTCACCGACGAAGACGTCGACTTCATCTGCAAGGTGTTCTGCGATGCAAAACGCGCGCTCGAGGCCGAAGGGTTGCGATAGCATGGGCAAGAAGCACGGGGGTTTGGTGTCAGCGGCATCGTGTTTGGCTATCGGGTTAGGCGCGCTTGCGACTTCGGGAATTATCGCTGCAACCGTGGAAACCGCTGCTGGCGTGCAGCGGGAATACGATCAGTCGTGCATGCCGTCGGGGTTCTACCCTCGTTTCGCCAAGCGAGCCCTCGACGTGGCCATCGGGCTTGCGGCGCTGCCCATCGTCGGCACCGTCACTGCTGTATGTGGTGCAGCCGTGAAGCTCGAAGACGGCGGCCCTGCGTTCTACAACGCCCCGCGCGTGGGGCTCGGCGGACGAGAGTTCACGATGTACAAGCTGCGTTCCATGAAGGTGAACGCGCCCGATTTGGTCATGGAGGACGGTTCCACGTACAACGGCGCCGATGATCCGCGCATGACCCGCGTGGGGGCGTTCTTGCGCAAGACGAGCCTCGACGAAATACCCCAGTTCCTCAATGTGCTGAAAGGCGATATGAGCGTTGTGGGCCCACGTCCCGATTTGCGTCGCGAGACCGAGCTGTACAAGGGCGAGGAAGTGCTGAAGCTTACCGTGAAACCGGGTGTGACGGGTTATGCAGCCGTCTACGGCCGCAACTCGCTTCCGTGGCATGACCGGCTGGCCCTCGATGTACATTACGTGCGCAACATGAACTTGGCCATGGACGCAAAGGTGTTCGCCCGTACGTTCACCGCCGTGTTCAACCAAGAGGGCATTTACGTCGAGCAAGAGGCTGCGCAAGGCAAGTGACAGGGGCTCAAGCCCGTCTTTCACGAGACGCCCTGTTTGCCCAACTCGTTAAAACTACGTGAATTGGCATGAGCGTTGTTGCCCGTTGCAGTCATGGTAAGGTATCACAATCATGGAAGAGACTGTGCTGCAAACTGAAGGGAAAGCCGCATGAACCCCGAACTCGATTTCGTGATGAAGACCATCAAGAGCCGCGACGTGCATTTCGTCCGCCTGTGGTTCACCGACGTGCTGGGTGCATGCAAGTCATTCGCTGTGTCTCCTTCCGAAATCGAGGCGGCGCTCACCGAGGGCATGGGCTTCGACGGCAGCTGCGTGGCCGGGTTCAGCCCAACCGAAGAATCCGACATGCTTGCATTTCCCGATCCGGAAACGTTTCAGGTGCTGCCGTGGCGTCCGTCGCAAGACGCCGTGGCGCGCATGTTCTGCGATGTCCGCTTGCCCGATGGCACGGCGTTTGAAGGTGACCCGCGCCAGGTGCTCCGTCGCATGGTGGACAAAGCGGCTGATGAGGGCTTTATTTTCAATGTCGGGCCCGAGCTCGAGTTCTACTATTTCAGGTCTCCCGAGTCTCCCGAACTGCTTGACCGCGGTGGCTACTTCGACCTGACCAGCCTCGATTACGCGTCTGATCTTCGCCGCGACACGGTGCTTGCGCTCGAGAAGATGGGGATTCCCGTCGAATACTCCCATCACGAAAGCGGCCCCTCGCAACACGAGATCGACTTGCGCTACACCGACGCGCTCTCGATGGCCGATGCCGTCATGACGCATAAGCTGGTCGTGAAGGAAATCGCCCGCGTTCACGGCGTGTACGCGTCGTTCATGCCCAAGCCGCTCATCGATGCGCCGGGCAGCGGCATGCACGTGCACCAGAGCCTCGTCGACTTCGATGGCAACAACCTGTTCTTCGACGAGAACGACCCGCTCGGCTACAACCTTTCCGACCTCGCGAAGCACTACATCGCGGGCATTCTGAAGTATGCGCCCGAGTTCTGCCTGGTTACCAACCAGTATGTAAACTCATATAAGCGCATCATCGGCAACGGGGAAGTGCCGGCATGCTTGTCGTGGGCGCGCACGAACCGCTCCACGTTGCTGCGCGTGCCGGGCTATCGCCCGCATAATCCGGATGCATGCCGCATCGAGTTGCGCAGCCCCGACCCCGCGGCGAACCCGTACTTGGCATTTGCCGTCATGTTGGCGGCGGGTCTGGCCGGCATCAAGGAGGGTCTCGAGCCGCCGGCACCTGTCGAAGACACGAACCTGCTCACGTATTCGTCCCATGCAGCCTCCGATGCGGGTTTGTCGCTGTTGCCTGCCAACCTTGGCGAGGCGGTCGAGTTGTTCGCCGCTTCGGACCTCATGAAGGAAACGCTCGGCGAGCACATCCACTCGTACCTGGTCGAGGCCAAGCGCGCCGACTGGATGGATTACCTGCGCCATGTCAGCCCATGGGAACTCGATCGATACTTGGCGGTGCTGTAAATGCGCAAGAAGGTCGTTTTCATAGCCGATTCGCTCGATAACGCCTACAAGTTCCAGCAAGTGCTCAGCGGATTCGACGTCGACATCGCCGCAGGGTCGACTGTGCAGATCAAGAAATTGTTGGCGCCGGGGACGAACCACGACCTCATCATCTTCGAGTCGCGTGGGACGGCAGGCGATAACTTGGCCGATATCCTGCAGATTGCCGAAGACCAGGCTTGCCCGCTTCTTGTCATCGCCAATGAGTCCGATGTGGGCTCGTTGAAGTTGCCGACGCTTGTCCCGTGCGATTTCGTCGTTCACGGAGCCGGGCAGGATGAATGCTCGGCGCGCGTACGCCGTCTGTTGCGCGATGATGGCCCATCAGGCCACGCCGAGGTCATCACCGTGGAAACCATGACGATTAACCTGGCTACGTATCAGGTCACCGTGGCGGGCGAGCCCGTCGACTTCACCTATCTCGAATACGCGTTGCTGTCGTTCCTCGTGCGTCATTCAGGGCATACGTTCTCGCGCGACGCATTGCTGCAGCATGTGTGGGGTTTCGACTACTATGGCGGTTCGCGCACTGTCGACGTTCACGTACGTCGCATCCGCGCCAAACTTGGACCCGAATTGGCGCAGCGCCTCGAAACCGTCCGCGGCGTCGGCTACCTTTGGAGTTCGTAGCGACACGCTGACATTTCATGCTATGCGCCTCGCGCCTTACGGGGAAAGCCTACGCTCGACGCTTCGTCGCCTCGAACTAACTTCCCTGCCAAGAGCAGGCAGGGAAGTGGATTTCTCGGCTCCTCGGGCTTAACCTCGCTACAGCTTTCCCTGTAAGGCGCGAGGCGCGGTATGTCATCTCGTTCCCTTATACTTTCTATAACGGGAAAGGACGTCTCATGCCTAAGAAAATCGCCGTAATCGACGGTAACTCGCTCATGCATCGTGCTTACCACGCCGTGCCACCTACGATGAACGCACCTGACGGCACGCCGACGAATGCCGTATTCGGATTCTGCTCGATGCTGTTCAAGTTCATCGAAATCGCCCAACCCGATGGCATCGTATGCGCTTTCGACGCGGGCAAGCCCAAGTTCCGCATGGAGGCGCTCGAGCAGTACAAAGCCCAGCGTCCGCCGATGGACGATGAGCTGCGCTGCCAATTCTCCGTCATTGAAAGCCTGTTGGAATCGATGAACATACCCGTTGTCAAGGTGCAGGGGTGGGAAGGCGACGACATCCTGGGCACGGTGGCAGCTCGCGATGAAGCACGCGGTTACGAGACGCTTCTCGTATCGGGCGACAAGGACGTGAACCAGCTCGTCACGGACCTTACCCACGTGGTCACCACGAAGAAGGGCATCACCGACGTCGTCATCTACGATCCCGAAACCGTTCAGGAGAAATACGGCATCACGCCCGGGCAATTTCCCGATTACCTGGGATTCATGGGCGATTCGTCGGACAACATCCCCGGCGTGCCGGGTATCGGCCCCAAATCTGCGCAAAAGCTCTTGTCGCAATTCGGCACGATGGAAGGCGTGTACGAGAACCTAGACAAGCTGAAAGGCAAGCAGCTCGAGAATATCCGCGACAACCGCGAATTGGCGTTTCTGTCCCGCAAGATAGCGACCATCGTGACCGACCTCGATTTCGACCTCGATGTCGACGAAGTGGCATGGCCGTCATTCGAAACCGAGGCCGTCACTCAGGCGTTTGGAGCCATTCGCTTCTCGGCTCATCTTGACAAGCTGCTTAAACTTGTCGGGCAAGAGGGCAAGGCTCCCGCAGCGGCGGCATTCGAAGTACAGGAAGCGGTCGAAGGTGCCGATGCGTTGGCCCTTGTCGATGCGGCCATCGAAGAAGGCGAGCGCATCAGCGTCGTGTTTTCGAAACCCGCACAGGAATCGCTGTTCGGGTCGGATGTCACGTTGGCCGTCGCCACGTCGCAAGGTGTGGGCCTCATCGACGGCGATGATGCCCTTGCGACGTTTGCGCGCATCGTCAAGCAGGGTGCGTTTGCAGCCCAAGATGCCAAGGCAGCGCTCCATGAGGTGTATCCCGTCGATTCGGCAGAAGCCGCCCTGCTCACCGAAAGCGAGATTTTGCAGGCAAACCTGTTCGACGTTGCGCTTGCGGCTTATGTGCTAGATTCGTCCGCTGGCAAATACCCGCTCGACGGCCTAGTCGAAGCGTATCTTGCCGCCGCCTTGCCCGAAGCGCAGGACGAAAGGGCGCAGGCTGCCGTCGAGGTTCAGGCTGTCCGCGCACTTGCGGACCTTCTTGCCAAGAAGCTCGAAGAAGACGGCACGGCAAGCGTGTACCACGACATCGATGCGCCGCTCGTCGGCCCCCTGACGGTCATGGAGCGCAACGGCGCGCCCATTGACGCGAAGGCGCTTGCCGAGCTCGGCGAAAGCGCGCAAGCGGAAATCGATGCGCTGAAATCCCGCATCTTCGAATTGGCGGGCGAGGAGTTCAACGTCGATTCGCCCAAGCAGCTCGGCCATATCATGTTCGAAGTGCTCGGCATGCCCCACGGAAAGAAGACCAAGAGTGGCTACTCTACCGATGCGCAGGTGTTGAAGAAGCTCGCGCTTGATTTCGAGCTGCCGGCTGTCGTGATCCGCTATCGCGAGTTCGCGAAGATCAAATCCACCTATATCGACGCATTGCCCCAAATCGCGCGCCAATACGGCGATGGGCGCGTGCACACGTCGTTCAACGAAACGGTCACGGCGACGGGGCGCCTGTCGTCATCCGACCCCAACCTGCAGAACATACCCGTGCGCACCGACTTCGGGCGCAAGATCCGCTCGTGTTTCGGGCCGCTGAACGAAGGCGACGTGTTCCTGTCGGCGGATTACTCTCAAATCGAGCTGCGCTTGCTCGCGCACCTTTCGGGCGACGAGCATCTGGTGGCGGCATTCAATTCGGGAGCCGATTTCCACGCATCGACGGCCGCCCGCGTGTTCGGCGTGCCCGTCGAGGAGGTCACGTCGCAGATGCGCAGCCGCGCCAAGGCCGTCAATTTCGGCATCGTGTACGGTCAGCAGGCTTTCGGCTTATCTCAGAGCCTCGAGATTCCCATGAACGAGGCCAAGGAGATGATCGACCGCTACTTCGAGGCGTATCCCGGCGTGCGCGCGTACCTTGACCAAACGGTCGAGAAGGCGCGCGAAGCAGGTTATGCGCAAACCATGTTCGGCCGTCGTCGCCATATTCCCGAACTCGCGGCGCGCAATGCCGTCCAACGCGGCTTCGGCGAGCGCACGGCTATGAACCATCCGATGCAGGGCACGGCAGCCGACATCATCAAGGTGGCGATGAACGAGGTCTCACGCCGGCTCGTGGCCTATGGCTTCAAGGCGAAACTGCTCATCCAGGTGCACGACGAGCTGGACTTCTCGGTTCCCGCTGACGAGATCGACGCCCTCAGCGCCATGGTGAAAGACGTCATGGAAAACGCCGTTGAACTCAAGGTGCCGCTCATCGCCGATGTGTCCCATGGTCCCAATTGGGCTGAGGCTCATTAGCCTATAACGCGGCGAGAAACCGTGGAAACCGTCTTACCTGGCGCGCTTGCGAGGACGGTGTTCGTTGCGACGGGATGCGCTGCTTGGCTTCAGCAGCAAGTAGAAGAGAAGCGCAAAGAACGGCACGAGGAAATAGGCTGCGGCAACGTAACGGGGCCAGTAGGCAATCGGCGTTGCGATGAACATGCTCAAGAACAGCAAAAGCGTCGGCAATAGAGGCAGCGCCCATTTTCGCTTTCCTGTTATGAAGCATAAGCAAATGAGATAGAGCGAAATCCAAAACAAAAAACCAGAAGGAGGCGTCCACATATCTTGGACGAAAATTGTGCGCCAAAACGACGCATCGCCAGGAAGCTGCGAAGCAGCCTCAATTTCGAACTCGTTCTCTAATTGGCTTGAGTAGGGCTCTTCGTCGATGGTGTTTCTAGGAACGCCTCCAGCAATATTGAGATATGAGGCGAGTTCAGGTTGGTTAATTGCCCAGAATCCAAAGGTCTGCAGTTCCCATGCTTCAAGATAGAGCGAAGGATTATTGACCAGCATTGACGACCAGTTCAACAGTAATGACCGCATTCCGAAATAGGCGCCATTATCTTGGAATGCGTATTTAAGATTATCAAAACAACAAGGCCTATAAGTGGATTCATACTGTTCAATGGGAAGCAGAGAGCTCAAGTACTGCTCGTTCGCATCATCCATATTTCCTTCGAAAACGACTACTCGAGCCATCTGATTGTAAAGAATGCCCGTTCCTTCGCTCGACCCAACCTTTTCGATATGCAAGGCAGAGGAGATGGGACCAAGAAAGAGAAGGCTTGCTACCAGAGCTGCAATAGCACCGACGGATGCGGTTTTCGCTTGAGGAATGGCACGGTATCCCTCACTTCTTTTAAAAGACATGAGCAATAAAACAAGTGAGACAGCAATGGCAATAAGAAGCCCATTGCTTCGAAGGAGGCAAACGATTAGCACTGCCGTGATAAACATGGGTAACCAAAGTCGGTTTTCATATACGATATTGCCCTCTGTCTCAACAATGTCAAACAGCATGAGGGACATCATCATTAAGGCAGCGGAGAAGACGGGGTCTTTCCACATAGCTATGCTGTATATCGCAATAAAAGGTGTCAGTCCGAATCCGAGCAGAACGATTACGCCCCACAAGGGGCGCAGGTGTCCGCGGGAAACTAGCCATTGTGCAGTGTAAGAAAAGCAACATGCCAGAAAAAGCATTTGCGAAAACGAATAAATGGCGCATCCAGCAGTATTGTCAAGATTAAATGCATGAGCAGCCTTCATGCACAGGCTGATAAAAGCAGTGAAAGCAACGGGATGATGGTTGTCCCACGCTGTCATGCCAAGAGCCTGTCGTAGCGAAACCAGGGAATCGCCGAACAGCAATCCAGGCCAATAAGTCAAAAGGTAAGGTATCCACAGAAGGACTAAAACAACAACACCCACGATGAAAGAAGCTGGGTTTACACGAGGTAGGCTTTTTGCTGCTCGAGAGCGGGAAACGTTTGACGATGCGTTCTTCTCGGCGATAAAAGCGTAAATCGCGTACGAGAACATGAACAAGGAAGGCAACATCGCGAGTACTGCAAACAGGTCGATAAACGAGTATTGAGCGATGGTGTTTTCAAAAGAAAGACCAGCGTAGATTTTGCCATTAATAGTCGGATACGGCGCATCAAGCGCTATGTGGTATCCGAGTAACAGGCTCAAATCAAGCAATGCTGAGTAAAGGCCCGGTGTAATAATGGCCACTCGACTTTTCGGCTTGAAACTCGGGCACTTCAAGAATGCAGCAAATGATAGAACAAAGAGAACGGCCCAGATAAGGGGCTCTGGCTGCCATTGTAGATAATGCGCGAGAACATTTGTCGAAACCGCCAAAACCGAGAATGCCACAATGGTTCTAAATAGTTTATGCCTCGCGAGTGTCGTAATACTGGTGCCGGTCACGTCAAAGCCTCCCGAGAAATGCGGCATCGTGTCCGCGCAATCGTCCCTTGCAGCTGTTTAGCATGATATCTTATAAAGCTTTTTCCAGTGGGAATGCGATAACGTTGCGGGAATCAAGTATTATTGATGCCATCGAACTGGTGTGTCAGGAGTTATTTGATGAATGAAGCGAGTGTTGAGCTGACGATTCTCATGCCGTGCCTCAATGAGGCCGAGACATTGGAAACGTGCATCCGCAAGGCCATGACGTATCTCGAGGAGTCGGGTGTCGTGGGCGAGGTGCTCATTGCCGACAACGGAAGCACCGATGGGTCTCAGGACATCGCCCGTTCGTGCGGAGCCCGCGTTATCGACGTTCCCGTACGGGGTTACGGAGCCGCGCTCATCGCGGGAACGAAAGCGGCGTACGGAACGTACGTCATCATGGGCGATGCCGACGACTCGTACGATTTCCTGCACCTCCAGCCATTCGTCGACAAGCTGCGCGAGGGATACGACCTCGTCATGGGCAACCGTTTCGCCGGCGGCATCGAAGAGGGCGCCATGCCCCCGCTGCATCGCTATTTGGGCAATCCCGTCCTATCGGGCATTGGCCGGCTGTTCTACAACTCCTCGATTGGCGATTTCCACTGCGGCTTGCGCGGCTATAACCGCGAATCGATGCTGGCGCTCGACCTCAGGACAACGGGCATGGAATACGCGAGCGAAATGGTAGTGCAATCCGAACTGCACCACCTTCGCATTGCCGAAGTGCCCACGACCCTGAAGAAGGACGGCCGCTCGCGTCCGCCGCATCTGCGCAGCTGGCATGACGGTTGGCGTCATCTAAAGTTCCTGCTTATGCATTCGCCGAACTGGCTGTTCTTCTATCCCGGCGCCGTTCTGCTGGTGGTGGGGCTTATAGGGATGATCCCCCTGCTGTTCACCGACATAACGCTGGGCCCGGTTACGTTCAGCGTGCATTCGCTCATGTACTTCGCGGCATTCGTCATCCTTGGCGTGTCGGCTATTTCGTACGGATACTTAACGCGCGTATACGCAAAGACGACGGGCTACATTCCCGCGACAAAGATGCCGGGGTTCCTCGAGCGCTTCTCATTGGAGCGCGGTTTGGTCGGGGGCGTCGCGATGGTGCTCATCGGAATCGCGCTGTCCATCGCGGCAGTGGTCTCATGGGGTGGGACGGGCTTCAACGACTTGTCTCCCGAGCAGATGATGCGCCTCGTCATACCCGCCGTCACGCTCGTCATCACCGGCGTCCAGCTCAGCTTCATGAGCTTCTTCGCGGGAATCTTGAATATCCCGCACAAGTAGGCGCTAAGCACTTCGCCCAATGCCGTTCCCATCCGGCTCAGGCGCACCAAACGCACACATTCCAAAGTTGACTTGGCAGTTCACGGCTGATAAAGTATCGGTTTGCGTCTTTGCACGCAACGCACAGATGGCGCGTCAGTCACCCATACGTGTCGTCGTGTTGGAAAGCTTTTCGTTGAG
>JAFWJU010000011.1 GCA_017511465.1 Eggerthellaceae bacterium
CGATGCGCACCGCGCGTTGCACGATGCCGTCTTCAGCATATGCAGACGATGCGACTTCATCTTTCACATCGGGGATGCCGAACAGCATGTAGCTTGTCACGCCCGCAGCCGCAAGCTCCTCGAGCTTCTCGGGGAAGCGGTCGAGTGACCAGCGGTACTGGCCGGGCATGGAGGTGATTTCCTCTTTGACGCCCGTGCCCTCGCAGACGAACATCGGGTAGATGAGCGACGACGCATCGGTGCGCGTCTCACGCACCATCTTGCGAAGCGCTTCGGTGCCGCGCAGGCGGCGCGAACGTTGCAGCAGTTCCATTGTCAATCCTTCCCTTCCCATGGGGCGTCGACAACGCACCCTCGCAGTAATGCGCTTTAATCCTTCTGAGCGTATTCTCTCATTATGGCAGCGGCCAAGCTATCCATCGTCGCACGTTCGGACATGAACGTCTTCATGCCGAAGCCCTCGGCAGTCGCACGGGTCTTTTCACCGATGCATGCCGCGCAAACGTGAGTTGGATCGACGTCGGGATGGGCCTCGGCAAAAGCACGAACGCCTGACGAGCTGGTGAACGCCACGCAGAAGATGCGCCCTTGCTCGATTTGGTCGGCAAGACCGATCAAGCCGCCCTCGAGCGGCACGGTGTCATAGGTGGGAACATCGTCGACGCTGTGTCCCGCCGCAACGAGAATCTCGACGAGCTCGGGATTACCGATGCGGGCGCGTGGAATGAGAATGCGCGAGTTAGGTTCGGCAGTTTCGGCAAGCGCTTCGCCGAGCGCCTCTCCCGTCGCGCCTTCGGGCACAAGGTCGGCGAAATAGCCATGCTTGCGCAGCTCGTTTGCCGTTCCCTGCCCGAGCGCTGCGATTTCGCCCGTGAGGAGGCGACAGTCGACCTCAGCTTTGAGCATCTCGTCAAAGAAAATGCGCACGCCCGAAGGACTCGTGAAGACAACCCAATCGTAAAGGGCAATGTTTTCGAAAGCATTTGCCAACGCCTCATTGTCTTCGATGGGCACGGTCGCAATTGCCGGCACGTCGAGCACTTCGGCGCCCAACTTGCGAAGCCTATCCGACATCGTGGACACGAGCTCGGCAGGACGCGTGACCACTACCTTGCAGCCCGAAAGCGGCAGCTTCTCGTACCATTCGAACTCGTCCGCCAGAGCGCACACACCGCCGACGACGATGATGGCCGGTGCTTCGATCTGCGCCTCGACAGCGCGCTCAGCCAACGTGGAGACTGTGGCCACGACGCGCCTCTGACCAGCTGTCGTTCCCTCTTGCAGAACGGCAGCCGACATGTCGGGGCTCATGCCCGCCGAGAGCAGGCCTTCCATGATGTCGGGAAGCGAACGGACGCCCATGAGGAACACGAGCGTGCCCTTCGTGCGAACGAGCGCCTCGAAGTCGATGTCGTAATCGGCGCCGGCGCGCTTGTGGCCGGTAATGATGTGAAGCGACGAGGTGAAATCACGGTGCGTGACCGGGATGCCGTTGTACGCCGGCACCGCAAGCGCCGATGTGATACCGGGAACCACTTCGTACGGCACGCCGTGCTCGGCAAGCAGCTCGAGTTCCTCACCGCCGCGGCCGAACATGAACGGGTCGCCGCCCTTCAGGCGTACGACCTTGTTGCCCGCGAGCGCCTCATCGAGCAGCACCTGACTGATCTGCTCCTGGCGCATCGTGTGGTTTGCTGCACGCTTACCCACGTCAATCGTGCGCGCACCACGTGGCACGCAGGCGAGCACACCGTCGCCGACGAGCGCGTCGTACACGACCACGTCTGCTTGCTGCAGCACATCGTAGCCCTTGCGCGTGAACAGGCCCGCATCGCCGGGGCCGGCTCCCACGAGCCAAACTTTGCCGACCTTCGTCAAGCTCATAGCACTTCTCCTTCGCCCGCAAGCAGACGGTCTGCCAAATCGCACGCAAGGGCAACGGCATCTGCCGCCGCGCCCCGCACGCAACCACGACGCGCCTGCTGATTGTCCTCATCGTAATAAAGTCCACGAAGCTCGATTGCATCGCCATCGAGCTGCGCATGTGCTGCAATGGGCGACGAGCAGCCGCCATCGAGCCGCGTGACGA
>JAFWJU010000060.1 GCA_017511465.1 Eggerthellaceae bacterium
CCTCCTCGCCTTTAGCTCTCGTTTCTAAAGCATATACGAACACACTAGCGAAATGATTCACGATAATGTGTCGCGAAACACGGATTTATGACACGTTCGCCTACACCAACAACGTGATGAGCTGCAAGCGGTAAGCGAGCAGCAGGACCGTTGTTGCAAAACCGACGATCATCACGACCGTGTTCGTCACGCCCTTGGCGCGGCACAACCGCAGACTCACCTGTGTGCGCAATGGCCAGAACAGGCGGATGTCCTGCTTGTTTGTTACATCGAGCACAAGATGCGACGCGTATCCCATGGCGAAATAAGGCAGCAGCGGCATGCAGATAAGGTACACCGCAAAGCAGAAAGCCGCCATGGCGACGATTGAATGGGTGAACGAGCGGTGGTCGGTATGCGCGCCCAAGAACGTGAGCGCTGCGAACAGCACGATACCCGCGACCAATTCCACACCCAAATGGCCGATTAGGTAATCGCACAAACCCGCGTTGTAGTACCGGTCGGCAACGAACGCGGCAACGGCGATGACCACCACGATGATCCGGCCGATGAGCGCGTCCTTGTGCGCCCTGCTGGGCGTGATGTCGCAATCGGCGATGACGCCGCCCACGCTGCCGCCGACGACCGCCGCCACGCATGCCTCGGGCGAGCCCGTCGGGGCGATTGCCAGAGCCGCCGCCATTCCGACGGCTATGTGCGTCTTGCTCATCATGCGGTTGATTATGAAGCAAATGGGTTCTACGTGCGAACGTTGGACTCAAAGAGCCCGTTACGAATCCGCCCACGACGAAAACCGCACATGACATTGGGAATAGCGTTATGATTGTCCCGTTTCTTGGGAGGTTTTCGAAATGCTTTGGAACTGTCTCGCAGTCGGTGCCGGAGGGTTCATCGGGTCGATTCTGCGATACCTGATTACGGCGGCCATGCCGCATACGTCGTTTCCGTGGGTAACGCTGGCCATCAACGTGACTGGCACATTCATCCTGGCAGCTGTGGCGGCACTCGTGCTGCGCGGCGCCATGACAGATGGGCACTTGTCGCTGATGATCCGCGTCGGGCTGTGCGGCGGGTTTACGACCATCGGCGCGTTCAGCCTTGACACGATGGACATGATCCAACACGGTGCCTACCTGGGCGCGGCGGGATACACGGTACTCACCTGCGTGCTCTGCGTGGCCGCGGTCTTCGCGGGAAGCATGGTCGCTCGCTTCGTGTAGCATTCGATACACAACGGCAAGCAAGGGAAACGGGCAGCATGGACAACTTGAAGGAAATCGGCGGCGGCGATGGCATGCGCCCCGTTTTCGTTCACCGCACAACGGGCTATCTGCTGACATACGACCCCGCAACAGGCGAGCACGTGCCGTTGCTGGACGCTCGCACGCGCAAGCCCATAACGAGGCGCATGGTGTACGTCGACGCGCTAACGGGATGCTACAACGCCATCGACATGAAGACGGGCGACGTCGCCGAAGTCCTTGACCCCGCAACCGGCAAGCCCATGTTGGCCAAATGGCCCGAAGAAGAACCCGCGGAACAAACGCAGGGCACGGCGGCTTCCGCCGAGGTTGGCGAGCCAGACGTGCCTGACGAGCAGGCGCTCGCCCAAGCCGATGCAGATGATGCCAGCGCCTTGGAATTCGGCCCATCGCGCAGGGACGACGAGCCCTCGCTCATGGAATTGATCGAGCAGATGGAAGAAGAGATAGCTTCCGAACAAGATGCCGAGGCGAAAGCCGAACCCGCCGTGAAGCTTGCTGACGAACCCGCTGCGCCCGCGCCGCCCACACCACCCACGCGGCGCGACTACCTGCAATCCCTTCCGCATATTGACACGCGCAACATCACCCGCGACGACGGTGCGGACATCGCAACGCTGCTGTTGGTCGCACTGGTCATCGTCATCGTGATTATCGGGCAGATGCTGTACTGGGCACTCGCGTAAACGGTGTGCCGGCATCGGGCATCAGTCGTATCAAATCAAGCACTTCCGTCCTTTTCGTCTGCGCATCGCACACTTCTGCAGTTTTGCGCCAGCGAAATCATGCACTTTCTAGGTTTCCGTCCATTTCCAAAATTTCGCTGACAGATATTCCCGAAGTGCGCGGAAATCGGCCCCTTTAGTCGCGCACTTCCCGCCAACACTGTCCTAAAACGGGCGGCAAACCGCGCACTTCCACCAAATCTGTCAACGAAAAAATGGAAATGGCGGGAAATGCCAGAAATGCTTGATGCGGGTGGACGAAAACGCCAGAAATGCTTGATGTGCCAATCGCTCCTGTCCCCGTTGGCGCATTTGCTAGTGATGCTGACCGTGGGCGAAGTGGTACACGATTGCAGCAAGGGCGGCCATTACAGCTAAGAACAGGTAGCTTCCCGTGTAGCCGATGAACGGGATCATGGCGCCGATGAGAATGGGGCCTATGCCGGTTCCCAAATCCATGCTCATGAAGAACGTGGAGTTGGCCCTGCCCATTTCGGAGGGAGGCGTCTCGCGCGCGATGACGGCCTGCACGATGGATTGCGTGGCGCCGATTCCAAACCCGGCGAATGCCGCCGAGGCCAGCAACAGGGCGCCGTTGACAGCGAATGCCAACACGATGAAGCCCACGACCAGCGCCGCGAAGCAGAAGTAAATGGTCGAATTCTCGCCCTTGCGGTCGACTCGACGGCCAACCGGCGGGCGGCTTATGAGGATGACGATGGCGTACACGACGAAGTACAGGGCGACGGCATCTGACAATCCGCGCCAGTCGGCGTACGACGTGACGAACGTCAAAATGCCCGAGTATCCCAAGTACACCAGGAACAGCACCGAGACCAGCGGGACAATGGCCGTCTGCACGAGCGACGATATGCCGTGCGCATGTATGTGGTGCGCTTCAAGGTGCTCGGCATCGGGCTGCGGAATTGTGACAAACGGGACGCCGACAGCCGCGATGACGCCGATGATGGCAGCTGCAGCGAACATGGCCGTGTAGCCGCCGAACAGGTTGGTCAGCAGAATGGCCACAAACGGCCCCACGCCCGTGGCGAGCGCCTGCATCATCGAGAAGTAGCCGATTCCCTCGCCGTAACGGTTGCGTGGGATGATGAGCGCTGCGCCCGCCGCAGCCGAACCCGTCGTCAGCGCGAAGGCGAACCCTTGGACAACGCGCACGACGATGAGCGGCACGAACCCCGCGGGGAACAGGTACAGCACCATCGCTATGGCGTTGATGATTGCGCCGATGGTCAACGCGCGCTTGACGCCCCAACTGTCGATGCGCTTGCCGAAGAACAGCCTGGTCAACAATGCGGAGATGACGTACACGGTGACCGTCATGGCGCCAAGCGATTGCGGCACGGCGTACGCGTCGACCGCGAACTCGGTGATCTTGACCGTGATGAGGTAGAACGACAAGGCAGAACACAGGTTAACGCCCATCAGGACGATGAACGACCGCGTCCACAGACGTTGCTGTTCCACTCGCATCTCCCCCGTTGCGAGCGTCCCCGTTTCATCGGCAGGCTGCCGGTCTTCTGCCAGCCTGCTTTCGCGCGTTTCCCGCGCTTGCTAACGCCTGCCCAGCTTGGCGGTCTCGCTGAGCCAACGGCGCGCCTTGCCGCGCTGAGCCATCTCTTCGGCCAGATACAGGCGGCCCGACATCGTGTAGCCGTACCTCATCTCGGCGCCACGGCCCGGAGCCATGTGGTCGAAGAACATATCGAGGTCGCTCTCGCTCAATGTGAACTCCCTAGCAGTGTACAACGCATCGAGCGCTATGGAGAGCTTGATATCGCGAATTGCCGTCTTGCGCAGCTTTGCCTTGAATTCCTCGGGCGTCGTTTCGTTGGCAGCGCAGTATTCCTCTAACCCGAATCCTTGGTCGTGCATGCGCTTGGCCTCGGCGCGCTCGACGCCTTCGACCACGAAGTCGACCAATTCGTCGGGAATGTCGGCGCTCAAACGCTCGAACAGGGCCTCGTCGATGGCGTCTTCTTTGCTCGGCATGCCGTAGGCGCGCTGGATCAGGTTTTGGGCCATGGCGCGGCGCAGGTCTTCCTCGGTCTCGAGACCGGGGAACTTGCTCTTGATCCACTTGGTGGTCAGCTTGGGCTCGTCGACATAGTACAGCGCCTCGACCGTTACCTTCGCATCGAAGCTTTCCTCGTCGCAGACGCCCTCGATGTCGGGCACGGTGAACGTGAATTCCTTGACATCGCCCGGGCGCATGCCGACGACCTGGTCGATGAACGACGCGGGCATCGAGCTGTAGTCCACCTTGAATGCGGACGATTTCTTGCTGAACGTGGTAACGGGCACGCCACCAGCGCTGACCTCGATGTCGACCTTGGCGGTGTCGCCGAGCTGTATCGGGCGGTCGTCACTGGAAACGCGTTGCGCCGTGTATGCGCGGATGAGCGACTTCAGCGCCTTGTCGACGGATTCGTCAGACGGAATGCGGGCGGAAGGCCCCAGTTCAACCGGCTCGGCAGAAGAAAGCTTGCCTTTCGGAAGCGCGTACGTCACGGCCTGGAACACGAACGGACCCTCGGGATACCCGTCCTCGACCAGGATGAACTGCGGGAATCCCACGAGCGGGGTGTCGGAAGCGCCAAACGTCTCGATGCCGATGCGGTCCATCAGCCATTCCTGCGTCAGCTTCTTCAGGCGCTCTTCGCCATAGCGTGCTACGAGCGTGGAACGCTGCCCATCGGGAATGATTCCGCCCTCACGCGCCAGCTCGTTTTCGCATTCGTTTAGCAGGCTGGCCACGTCCGTCGGCGGAACCGAGATCTGAAGCTCGACCCTGCCCTTGTCGCTGATGCGCGCATCGGTAACGCTGGTTGCCATCGTTTCCCCTTTTCCCTTGCTTGCTGGCGGTAGTCATCTCGGGTGCCAAACCGCATTCGAAGCGTGCAGTTTGCCCCGATTGTTATCACGATGGATAATGCTAACGCACAGCATGTCAAATGAGCAGATGCTAACTCATGACACACGTCACATAATTGTTGACAAGTCTTATCGGTTAATCGGTGACGACGGCAGTGACCGGAAGGTCGTATTCGCCCACGGCTCCAAGCTCAGGCAAGCTTTCGACGCGCATGGCGCTGCGGCACAAACCCAATGAAGGGCCATCGAAATCGGCGAGGAACGTATCGTAAAACCCACCGCCATAACCCAGCCGGTACCCGTTGCCATCGAACGTGAAGCCGGGAACGATGGCGACCATGCGCTCCCCCGTCGACAGCAACTGCTCGGAAGCATCGTCGGCCAGTGGCTCCTCGACGCCGAACGTGCTTTTCTGCAGGTTGTCGAGCGATGCCACGCGGAACCAGCGCATCTGGCGGGGACCCGTGCACCGCGGCAACGCGACGGTCTTGCCCGCTTGCTATGC
>JAFWJU010000061.1 GCA_017511465.1 Eggerthellaceae bacterium
CCTCGCTCGTGTTTTCCACAGTTTGCCGTCGGTCCGCGTTGACCTACATTTGACCAACATAGCGACCTACAAATGACATACAAGGCCTCGTCCGCGAAGTTGAGAGCACAGAACAACGGTTACAACGCAGAACAGAAAAACCACAGGTCATCCACATGTCGAAGGCGTTTTTGAGAACCCTGAGAGGGATTTAAACCAGTCCGCCCTCCCTGTTAACCGGAGGGTTGTAGGTTCGAATCCTACCCGGGGAGCCATGAAATCAAAAACCCGCCTCGGCGGGTTTTTTGTTTTATTCCCCCGGGTAGGATTCGAACCGATGAGGTGGGAGGCCGTTAAGAAAACAGCCCAGTGGGCTGTTTTTAGGCCGACGGTCTGAGCGCGCAAGCGCGAAGACGTTGATTTTCCGCGAAGCGGAAAATACGGAATCCTACCCGGGGAGCCAGTAAACACAAAGACCGCTTCAGCGGTCTTTTTGTTTACTCGACCTTCCGGGCAGGATGAGGACTGGGGTTCGACAGCCATGATATGCTGCAAAGCCGTCATGGCTCGCGCGAGGGTCAAGGTTGCCGCGAAGCGGCCGCCGAAGGCGGCACGGCCTTGACGCGAGCGAATCCTACCCATAAAGATCCGTTCAAACAGCGTGGATTATAATTGACGGCGCATTGCCGAAACTCGGGTGCTCCGATAGATCCCACAAGCAACCTGCAGTACCCGATATGTATAGGTTGGAAGCATTCATGCTGAAACGTGGAGCAGTCATTGTCGTCGTCGCCGTGGTCTTGGCGGCGGCAGTGTTCGTAGGCGTCAAGGCAGAAGTCATACATCCGAATATGGTTTTCGTTCCCGAAGGCGTGAAGGGCGTGGACGTAAGCGAGCATCAGGGAGCGATCGACTTCGAAGCCCTTTCGCGCGAAAACATCGAGTTCGTCTATGCCAAAGCAACCGAAGGCGCGACCCACGTTGACTCCCAGTTCGCGACTACGTGCGGGCAAGCCTCGAACAGCCGCATTTCCCTCGGTGCATACCATTTCTTCTCGTTTGACTCTCCAGGTGCCACACAGGCTGGAAACTTTGCCGCATCTGCCAAGAGATCTTGGGACGACCCCACCATCCGCGCGCTTCGGCCTGCCGTCGACGTGGAATGGTATGGTGACAAAAAGCAGAACCCGCCTCAAGCCGAGGACGTACGCCGCGAGCTCAAAGCCTTCCTCGAGGCGGTCGAAGCCGCATGTGGCCACAAGCCTCTCATCTATGTGTGCAACCCATCGGGCTTTGCCAGCGTGTGCTCGGCATCGTAGACACGCGTGCCGCACTGGCGTGCGTTTCGGATTTGAAGTCTGCGGTTGCCCAAAACCGTATATGCGCCTCATATTCTGGTATCAACGGGTTTTCATGTTGAAATGGCGCCCGCAGTACTTGATTTCGGTTTAGCCGACTAAATCGACCATCCAGGGTGGGACGGATTATAATCTGTGCGTTATACGATCAGGTTCCAGATGGTTGAGCCGATGGGATACCGGCTGCGGCGCACCGTCGGCATTGGCATCCGGTCGGTTCGAGCTCCAGGTTCACGAGAGAAACGGATGAATGTGGCAAGGCAAGACACAGGAACCATCAAAGACGATGAGAAGGAAGAAGGCTGGTTCAAACGCACAATTCGCCGCCTTGGCAGTGATGACCTGTTCAGAGAGTCTTTTTTCAACAGCATCGGCGCTTGCGTCAACCTCGTGCTTGCCATCATGAACGGCATAAACGGCTTCGCCAACCACAGCGCATGGTCGCAGTCGATGTCGCTTTACTTCCTGGTCCTCGGCCTGATAACCCTCTATATGGCCTTCTGCCTCGGAAGACCCCAAGGTCGATCAGCGCGTACCGTGATGAGGCAATGCGGCGTCTGCCTCATAATTGTCGGCATTGCAATGGCGTCGTTCATGTACCTATACGTCATTGGGCACGAGCTCATGTTGCTCTCTGCAGGTTTTGCATGGGCGCTCACGATTCTCACCATCGTCTTAGCCGTGCTTGCCGTTTACAACACCTATCTGTTTCGCAAGGGAGATTTCGTGCGCCACGCATTTCAGCGCGTGACGCTGGCGGCATCGATTGGAGGCATCGTGCTGCTCGAGATCCAGCTGCTGGCAACCTTCGGTGGGGAAATGGATCCGGCGCTCGTGGTTGCGGTCGAGACGATCACGGCGATTGTCGCCGTGGCGATTCTGGTCGTCTTCGGCGCATCGCTGCTCGCAAAAGCTAATAAAGTCGAAGACGTTGCTATGTGAGCGCAATTCTGCGTACGGCTTTTGCAAGCGTTCGCGAGGCGCTCGAGCGGCTTAGCGCGTAGATGCTAAAACTTCCGCAAGCGTCTTGGAAAGAACGTCGATGTCGATGGGCTTGGCGACGTGCGCGTCCATGCCGGCTTCGCGCGATGCCTTCACGTCCTCTTGGAAGGCGTTTGCCGACATGGCGATGATGGGTATGCGGGCAAGGTTCGCGTCATCCAGCTTGCGGATAGATTGCGCCAACTCGTAGCCGTCCATGACCGGCATCTGTATGTCGGTGATCACCACGTCGTAGCGGCTGGCTTCGGAATTGGCCAACTGCATGAGCGCCTGCGCCCCATCCTCGGCCACATCGGCCTCGAAGCCCAAACCATCGAGTATCATGACGGCAATCTCGCAGTTGACGACTTGGTCTTCTGCAAGCAGCGCTCGCAAGCCTGTGAAATCCATGGGCTCGTGCGGGGATTCGCATGGGTTGCTCGGCTGATTGCCACCAGGGTCTTTCGCCTGCAGATCGAATTCGAGGGTGACGGTGAATTCGGTCCCGCGACCCTGCTCGGAGACAACGTCAATCGTGCCGTCCATCATGTCCACGATATTGCGCGTGATAGCCATGCCCAATCCGGTGCCGGCGATGCCGCTGGCTGTGGCGCTTTTCTCCCGCTCGAAGGCGTCGAATATCTTGTGCGCGAATTCCTCTGACATGCCAATGCCCGTGTCCTTCACGCGAAGCTCGTAGGAGCCGTAGCCTTCGCGCGCGCTGTCAAGCTGCACGAGCTGCACCTGGACGCTGCCCCCTTCGGGCGTGAACTTGTACGCATTGCTAACGAGGTTGAGCAGCATGCGGTTCAGGCGCGTCTTGTCGCATATCACGCAGCCGTCTCTGACTTGGGACGAATCGACGCTGTAGGCGATGCCTTTCTCTGCCATCTGACGTTCGAACAGGTCGTATACGTCGTCCATGAGGGCAGGCAGGCTGGCTCGGGTCAGGTCGAGTTCCGATTTGCCGCTTTCTATGCGGCTCATCTCGAGCACGTCGTTGAGCAGCGCGAGCATGTACTTGCTCGACGAGTCGATCTTCTCGAGGTATTCGCGCATCTGGGCGGAATCTTCGCTTCTCTTGGCGAATTCGGTGTAGCCCACGATGGCGTTCATGGGCGTGCGGATATCGTGCGAGATGTTCGAGAGGAAGGTGCTCTTGGATTTGCTCGCGCGCTGCGCCTCGCTGAGTGCCTGGGCCAGCAGCTCGTTGCGCTCCCTTTCCTCGCGGCGTGCTTCGGTCGTGTCGGATTGCAGGAGGATGAAGAATTCCGCCTGCCGGTCGACCACATAGAAGTCGAAGCGCTTGTAGCGCACTTCATCGCCGGACGACAAGGCGATCGGCACGCTGTACGGTTCGCGTTTGGCCAGCTCGCTTTCGACGCGCTCGGCGTGGAGGGCATCGAGCACGGCACGCTTGTCTTCGTCGCTGCCGCTAATCGACGGGGCCAGATGGATGTTCAGGTAGTCATCGTAGCTGCAGGCCAAGGGCGCGCTGTTATTCGCCTGGCCATCGTCGGCATCGCCTTGCTGTCCGACGTTTCCTATGACCACGCTGTACTGCCCGCCGAGAATCGAGGCGATGGCGTCGTATTGGCCGATGAGGGCCTTATTGATCAGGGTTTCATTAACCATCTCGTCGTTGCAGACGGATTCCGTGATGAAGGCGATGACATCTCCGCTTCCCGGTTGCACTGCGAGCGTCGCATGCGTTTTCACGAAACAGGGCTGTCCGTCTTCCAGCAGGCTGTAGCGCGTTTCCTCGACTTCCGCCTGGCCTGCTTCGAAGCTTTTCAGCAACTCGTCTCGGGTAAAGGCATTCTGCGCGTGTTGGGAGTTAGCTGCGGACGGGAATCGGTCCTCGCGAGAAGCCAGCAGTTCCGTGTAGCTTTGCGCTGCAAGGTCCTTTGCCGAAAGCACCTTGCCCGTCCGCTCCTCGATCTCGTTTCGCGTCAGGTTGACGCGCAGCACCGACAGGCAGTCTTCGGTGAGGGAAGCGAGTTCGTTGCGGATTCCCTCGTAGAGCGCGTCCGATCGGGCGTTGCTCTCTTGGAGCCGGCCGATGATCTGGTACATGACGCTGAACACGATGAAGACGAAAACGCTGCCGCCGAACAGGATGCCCGCGATGATGATGTCGGGCGTGCCGAACAGCGCGACTGCCAAGTAGCCTATGAGGAAGCAGATGAGCAGG
>JAFWJU010000062.1 GCA_017511465.1 Eggerthellaceae bacterium
CGAAAAATTCCCCCGCAATAAAAATCCCTGACCGTTTTCGCAGGTCAGGGACTTGATTTTGGTCGCGGGGGCCGGATTCGAACCGACGACCTTCGGGTTATGAGCCCGACGAGCTACCAGACTGCTCCACCCCGCACTATGTGGGTTTGCCGCCTTTGCGCTTCTTCGACTACCAAAGCGGCGAAGATTGATTCTACAGCCGCCATCCCGTATACGCAAGACTTTGCGCAGGTCGAACACTACCCCTACACATTCACTGTTCGCAAAACGCGCCCTTGGCCAAACGGCGCCTTATCCGATTTCCGCCAGCATCGCTTCGCAGCCGCGTAGCACGTCATCGTATGTCGCGTCGAAATCGCCCGTGTACCATGGATCAGCCACGCTGCCCGACTCACCGCAGAACGACAGCAGCTTGCGCACGTTCCAGCAGTTCTCAGGACCCAAAATGCGGCGCAAGTGACGGATGTTCTCGTCATCCATGCACACGATGTAATCCCAACCGGCATCCTCGCCTGCTTGGATGCGGCGAGCATGATGCGGTACGATGGGAATTCCCATTTCGCGTAGCTTGTCGCGTGCAGGCGGGTAGATGGGCATCCCAATTTCCTCGTTGGTCGTCGCAGCGGAGTCAATCGTGAAACGATCGCCCATTCCCCGTTCATCGACCAGCCATTGCATAACGCACTGCGCCATGGTCGAACGGCAAATGTTGCCGTGGCAGATGAAGAGGATGCGCGTACGCCGCTCGCCAGTGAACTTGCCCATAACCCTACTTTCCACAACAGTCACGGTACTTTTTGCCGCTGCCGCAGGGGCACGGGTCATCCGCCCCCACCTTCTTGACCGAGCCGTCCTCGTTGTAGAACACCTTTCGGCCAGTCAGCTGCTCATATAGTTCCTGCGGAGACCACCCGTTGTTCTCCCATGAAGGCATGGCGTTGAACATGTTTGTTATCAAAATGGTCAAGCGCTCGGGGTCGGACGAACACCCTTCCAGCCCCAAATCCATCGCATAGGAAAACAGCGCTTGTATGCTGCCGGACTCGATAGCCGCAAGCGCCATTTCGTACACGACGGCATCGGCGAATACCAGATCGTCCTGCCCGTCGGGCACGCGCTCGTCCAGATAATCGCGCAAACGCACCGCGCTCGGGTCGTCCAGCAGCTCGCCTACCACATCGTTTTCTAGCAAGGTGCGCGAAAGCGGTTTCATAGGCAGGTTCCCCTGCGATTCCACGAGGCCTCGCTTGTACTGCTCGAGCCACTGCAGCTCTGTGGGCAAATCCGCCTCGACACGACTGGTGCCCGGAGTTCCATATGCGCCTTGAGCGGTCGTCGAGCTAGAGACCCCCAGGGCGACTTCCCCCGTCTCGCGATTCTGAAACAACCCGCGGATTGTTTCCCGCTGCTGGCGCATGTGCTCTTGGGCCACATAGTCGGGAGTCAACGTGTAATGCACGACGTAATCGACGCCATCGCACTTCCACGTGCCGAAATCGACTTCGGAAGTAAGGGCCAACGAGGCTATGAGCTCATCGAACGTCTGACGGTCGACAACGTCGGATACGAGCGAGCAATACTGCGAATATGCATCGTCGACCCGTGCCACGCCGCACTGGATCACGCATGCGTCCAGGCAATCGAGCGCCTGGTTCCAACGCCTCCAGGCAGCATCGTCGAGCTGGGGATTGACGCTGGTGCGCGATCGCTCCACGGGTCGAACCGTCTTGTGCCGGGCCCGCTCCTCTGGCGCAAGCCCCGCCAGCGCACCTCGATGGAATCCCGCAGGCAGCGCTTCTTCTTGCGCAACTTGCTCGGAAACGCCATTCAACAGGTCCTCGAATTCCTTATCGCGCTTGGCCGCCAAAAAAACTTGCGCCCTTTGCGAGAAGTCCTCGCCCGTCAGGGCAATGCCGCCTTGTGCGCAGCGGTTTTCGAATTCATCCTGGATGCGCTGCAGTTCGGCTGGCGTCCCCTCGGTGTCATACGCTTGCAGGAACCCGTCGTAAATGATGAGGTCGTCAAAAGGCAAAAGCACCAGTTCGACGTACGCCGGCGCGGGGCCTATCTCGCCATCGAGTTCGTACGTCACGCCGCAAACCGAGAACACGCCCGCCTCGCCCATCAGCACCGCACGCCCCGATTGATAGCGCACGAGCGTGTACAGGCCGGGAAGCGCGTTTTTCCATCCCAGTGCCGTTTGCAAATGACGCTGCGATAACCTATGCGGGTTGTCGCGCACAAACTCGTCGATGATCTCGACGTTTTCCCACAACGTGCGGGCCACGAGCGAACCCTTGACATCGTCAAGCGCTGTCGCGAAATCAAGTGAAAAGCCCTCCACGACCCGGAAACGCTCGTTCACGTAAAACAAGAGCGAATCCATCGTGTCGAAGAAGCGGTCGTTTTGCTCGTCGTTGAGAATCACTGTCTATCCTAAAAGCCCTCATTTAGCATCCCACATTGTACGCTACAATCGCAGGCGACCGAAAAAGGAGCCGATATGCCCATCGTCGACGCACACGCACATATCTATCCCGAGAAAATCGCCTCTAAAGCGGTGGAGGCCGTCGGCAGGTTCTATGGCGTTGAGGCCTCGATGGCGGGAAAGGGCTCGTCCGCCGATTTGCTGACTCATTGCAAGACTGCCGGCATCACGCACTTCATCGTGCATTCGGTGGCCACGACTGCAAAGTCGGTGCCCACCATCAACAGTTTCCTCGCCGCTGAGAACAGCGCCCATCCCGAGTTCATCGGTTTCGGGACGATGCACCACGAATTCGAGGACATGGAAGCCGAAGTCGACCGCGCGCTGTCGCTGGGCTTGCACGGGTTCAAGCTACATCCCGATACGCAGCAGGTGAACATGGACGACCCTCGGCTGATGAACTTTTACGAAATCATAGCCGGCCGCGTGCCGCTCGTCGTGCACACGGGTGACTACCGTTACGATTATTCGAGTCCTCGCAGGCTCGCACGCATCATGAAAACGTTCCCCGACCTCGTAGTGAACGCAGCCCATTTATCGGGTTGGGCCACGTACGACATCGGCTATGACATCATGGTGGAGGAGGGGCTTGTCCATGCGGAGAGACTGTTCGTGGACGCGTCGAGTTCGTTCGCGTGGATAGGTCGTCGTCACATGCGCGAGCTCATCCGCATGTGGGGAGCCGACCGCGTCATGTACGGCAGCGATTACCCCATGTGGGATCCCACGTACGAGCTTAACGAGATGCTGCACTGCGAACTGACAGACGACGAACTGGAAAAGGTCCTCTGGCGCAATGCCGAGGCCTTCAGCGGTGTGAAGGTTAGCTAAGCTAAATCTTGTACATCATTTGGAAAACGTCTTCGCGCTGCAGGGTAACCTGCACGCCGATGCGCTCGCCAGCTTGACGAAGGCTCTCCTGAACCGTGTTGAAATCGGCGATGTCGGTGTTCAGCGTGACGATCATCGTCATCGAGAAGATGTCGCCGAGCAGCGTCTGGCTGATGTCATCGATGTTCGCGCCGCACTCGCGCAGCGCCACAGCCACTTCGGCGACGATGCCGGTCGTATCCTTGCCCAACACGGAGATAACGCATTTCATGGCTTGCTCCATTTCGAAGAAGATGCGCCGCCCGCTCGTGCCAGGCGGCGCATCGTCAATGCTCGTCAAGCGGACTTAAGCTTCTGCAGCCTCTTCTGCGGCTTCTTCCTCGGCCTCAACGGGCGTGGGAGCGGCAGGCTCGTCGAACGCGCCAGCGCAATGCGGGCAGCGGGTCGCGCCTTCCTTGACCTCTTCGAGGCAGAACGGGCATGTGGGCGGGTTCATCTCGGGCTCGGCTTCCACTTCCTCTTCCTTCTTCACCAGCTTGGCGCCAGCGCTCTTCATACTGTTGAAGCTCTTGACCATCGCGAACACCACGATGGCGATGATGAGGAAGTTGATGACGGCCGAAATGAACGAGCCGACGTTGAAGCCGGCGATCGTCAGCGGGATGGCCACGCCGTCCTCGCCCGCGACGCCACCCGTCAGCAGCGTGATCAGCGGGTTGATGATATCGGTGGTCAGCGCCGTGACGATAGCCGTGAACGCGCCGCCGATAACGACGCCGACGGCCATGTCCATCGCGTTACCCTTATCGATGAACTCCTTGAACTCTGCAATGAGGCCCTTCTTCTCTTCGTCTGCCATTTTGGTTTCCTTTCTACAACGATGGCCTTCGTCCAGCGTACTGGGTTATGCAGTTGAGTATAATCGTTTGCCAGACAATTTGCAGGTTCATCGTCGCATTCCAATGCGGCGTGGCGATATATGGCCAATCGGGGGTGCGCAACCTTACATGCCGATAGCGGTGACATTTCTGCTTATAGCGTTCTTCCTGGCGATGAACGCGTTCTTCGTCATCGCCGAATTCGCCATGGTGCGCGTGCGCCCCTCGCAAATCGAAATGGCATTAGCCGATAACAAGCCCGGCGCCAAAGCGGCGAAGAAGGTGACGGACGACGTCAACGCCTACCTCGCCGCATGCCAGCTGGGAATCACGCTGGCATCGTTGGCGCTGGGATTTCTGGGTGAACCCGCGTTTTCGGCGCTTGTGAGCCCGATACTCGCGCCGCTCGGCATGTCGAGCGCGGCCATCTCGACGGTTTCGGTCGCAATCGGCTACATCCTGATGACGACGTTGCATGTTGTCGTCGGCGAGCAGATTCCCAAGTCGTTCGCCATCTTCTCGACCGAAGACTGGTGCTTACGCACCGCTGGCGTGCTCGTGGTGTTCTACCGCATCACATACCCCATCATGTGGCTGTTCAACGCGCTCACGCGCGGTGCCGTGCGGCTGGCTGGCCATGACCCCGATCAAGCGCACGAGGTGTACACGGACGAGGAGATTAAGCTGCTCATCGACGAGAGCACCGAAAGCGGGCTTATCGACCCGGTGCAAAACGAGTTCGTCGACAACATCTTCGACATCAGCGAGAAGGACGCCGAAGCCATCATGACACCGCGCACCGATGTCGTGTGTCTCGATTTGGAAGACCCGCTCGAGGAAAACCTGCAGCTCGTGCGCAATTACAAGTTCACGCGCTATCCGGTATGCCGCGGAAGCAAGGACCGCATCGTGGGGTTCGTGCACGTGAAGGACTTGTACATGGCGGGGGACATAGAAAGCCTCGAAGACGTACGCATCCGCCCGATCGAAGCGGTACCCGAGAGCATTTCGGTTGGCAAGCTGTTGGGCACTTTGCAGCGTGAGCGTACCAAGATTGCAGTGGTCGTCGACGAACACGGCGGCACAGCGGGCATCGTCACCATGAGCGACGTGATGGAGCAAATCGTGGGCCGTTTCCATGACGAGTACACGCATGAAGGCGACGGCAACGTGGTCGAAATGGCATCCGGCGATTACCTGGTCGATGGCTCGTTGCCCGTCGACGAAGTGGTCGAGTTAATAGGTTTCGAGCCCGAGGAGGCGTCGGAATGCGAAACGGCCGGCGGCTTGTTGCTAGCGTTGTTCGACCGCATCCCCGACGAAGCCGATACGGTTTCGGTGGTAAGCGAAAGCGGACGCGAAGCCACTTTCACCGTCCTTGATATGGACAACCTGCGCATCGACAAAGTTCGCGTGCAAATCAGCGAGAACGCTCAGCAGGCTTAAAGATCCAGCTCGAGCGCAACGGGGCAATGGTCCGACCCCATGACTTCCCCGTGAATCGAAGCGCCTGACACACGCGGCATCAACTCGTCACTGACCAGGAAATAGTCGATACGCCACCCTGCGTTGTTCTTTCGCGCATTGAAGCGGTAGCTCCACCACGAGTACACGCCGGCAACATCGGGGTTCAGCGCACGCCACGTATCCGTGAAACCCGCCTCGACAAGCTCGCTGAACTTGCCGCGTTCCTCATCGGAAAAGCCGGCGTTGCCCCGGTTGGGTCCCGGGTTCTTCAGGTCGATTTCCTGATGGGCTACGTTGAAATCACCGCACATGACGATGGGCTTCGGTTGGGTTGCCGTGCCGTTGGGCAGCGTTCCCTCTTCGAGGCCCTTGCAGAAATCGCGGAACGCGTCATCCCACTGCATGCGATGGTCGATGCGCGCCAACTCGTTTTGCGCGTTAGGCGTGTACACGTCGACGAACCACAATTCGGGGAATTCCAATGCGCAAATACGCCCCTCGGCATCGAGATATTCGTCGCCAAGGCCGTGCAGCACCTGCAACGGCTCGCGCTTCGAGAACACCGCCGTACCCGAATAGCCCTTGCGCTCGGCATAGCTCCAATAATCGTGGTAACCAGGCAGGTCCAGTTCCACCTGACCTTCTTGCAACTTGGTCTCTTGCAACGCGAACACGTCGGCGTCGAACGTGGCGAACACGTCTTCGAAGCCCTTCTTCAAGATAGCGCGCAGCCCGTTGACGTTCCAAGACACGAATCTCATATCGTCCCCTTTACTTGTGATAGGGTTCCCCGCGTGAAATCTTGCAAGCACGGTACAGCTGCTCGAGCAACACGACACGCGCCAAGTTGTGCGGTAGCGTCATCGGGCCAAACGACAGCGTCTCATCGGCGCGCGCTAACACGTCAGCAGATAAGCCGCACGACCCGCCGATGACGAACGCGATCTCGCTCACGCCCGAAACGCCCAGCTCGTCGATGTGCGCAGCCAAGCCCTCGCTCGACCGCTGCTTGCCGCCAATGGCCAAGGCGATAACATGGGCGCGATCGGGCAGCGCTTTCAGGACAGAGGAGCCTTCGCGTTCGACGGCGGCAGCATCACCGCCCGCACGAGCAGGGTCGACATCGGGCACTTCCACGACGGAAGTCTTCGAATATGGCTGCAGACGCTTGAGGTATTCACCACAAGCGTCTGCCCAGAAACGTTCTTTCAGCTTGCCAACGGCGACAACCGTGAACTTCACGTGCTAGACCTTCGGAGCGTCGAGGCCGCCCGTCGAAAGGATGACGCCCGTCGCGTCGTCAACTTCGTTCTTATTGACCGGCGCCAAGCCCTGGTCCATGCGCGAAATCATTTCCTGCCACGCAGCCTCATCGAGGTATTCGTACCAGATGTCGTCGATATAAGCGCTGGTTGTGGGCTCCATAGCCGTGTAGATGTCAGCATCAGGGTCGATGCCCTGGAACAGCTGGACCAAGCCGATGATGTCGGATATCTCGAGATCGGTCGTGATGTATTGCGACATCGTCTGAACGGTGCTGGCAATCGTCATGACATCGGATGCCAGGATCTTCTTGGCGATGGCACCGATAACCATGCGCTGGTTGGCCGCGCGCATGACGTCGCCGTCATCGGCAACTTCATCGTACGAGTGGCGCGAACGGCACAGGATAAGGGCCTGCTTGCCATCGAGAGTCTGCAAACCAGCATCGAGATGGCCGTCACCATAATCGGGATCGGCATCGGGGTCGTTAATCTCCATTGGCACGTTCACCTCAATGCCGCCGAGAGAATCGACGATTGCTCGGAAGCCATCGAAGTCAACGGACGCATAGTGCGTAATGGGCACGCCGGCCATCTTGGACACTGCGTCGATGGCGCCGGCTGGACCCCAATACTGGTACGCCGCATTGATTTTCTGATCACCGTACTCGCCCAAATCGACCATCGTGTCACGGTGAATCGAAATGAGCGACACCTTCTTGTTCACAGGGTCGACGCGCGCGAGGATCATGGAGTCGCTGCGCGAAGTGTCGCTATCTTCCTCGTATGCAACGCGGTTGGCGCTCGTATCGACGCCCATCAAAAGCATGTAGAAAGGAGTGTCAGCCAAAGCGGTCGGCATGGTGGAAGCCGGCTCGAGGGCATCAAGCGTTTCCTGATCGATGCCTTCATGCAAGTTCTGGGAGATGTTGCTGACGTACGCCCATGCAGCAGCGACGCCTACCAAGACGACGGCGAGCACCACGATTACGGCGATGATGGCGTTACGCTTGCCATTCGAGCGCTTGGGCTCGTACTTGACGCCCGTCGTTCCATACGTTCCGTGAGCTGCCTGCTTGCGCTGGGCGGGAACGACCGTGCGTCCCGACGCGTAATCGGATGCCTGACCCTGCGTGCGCGTGCGGGCATGCGATGCAGAAGAGCCCGATGCGGACCTTCCGTAAGCCGAACGGCTATACGTCTCGGCTGACGCTTCGGGGTTATAGGGCTGCGTTCCGCTCGATGCCTGGCGGCGGGCGCTCGTACCAGCTTGCGAATGGCGCTGCGACGTATTGGCGCTTGCCTGCGTACGGCGACGCTGCGAAGCATCGGCGCTCGCCTGCGCGCTGCGCGCGTCAGAATACGCGCCTGCCCCGCTCGACGAACGGGTCGAACCGGCAGAACGGTATGTTCCCGATTGCCCGCTGTACGTACGGCTGTAGTTTTCGGCGCTGCCGGTTGTCCGGCTGCTGTTCGTGCGCGTCGTGCGGCGGCGGTCAGTGCTCGCGGAACGTCCTTGCCCATCGCTGTAGCGGCTGTAACGCTCGTCCCCGTAGTACTCGTCTCCGTAATAGTCTTCGTATGAGTCACGACGGTCGCTGTAGCGGTCGCTCATGCAGTCCTCCCCAATAATCTGGTAAATACACGCGGCTTAGCGTAACCCTTACTACATTAATGGAAAGGAATTTGCCATGATTTCCACGGAATCGTCCAGTTTCCCCAACAGATGAACCACAGATGGCAATGCAGATAAGCAGCGAACTCGGCTCAAGTCGTTTACTTCCGCTGCTGAAACAAAAACAGGCTGGGAGTTATCCCAGCCTGAAACTTGTGGAGCCAACGAGCGGACTCGAACCGCTGACCTGCTCATTACGAGTGAGCTGCTCTACCAGCTGAGCCACGTTGGCAACAGCACTCTTTAAAGTGCGCTACGCATTATATATAAGAACCCCTACCTGCGCAATTCCCCCGATTCCCATCACGAAATCGCCCGATTTAAGGCGAAAACCCGACGAAATCGTCTTGATGTTGTGGATATCGCGATTCAAAACACAACACCTTGAAATATGGGGCTGAAAAGCGGGATAATGCATCTATATATGCACTACACGAGAAACGACTCGTTCGAAACGCAGCGAAAAAGGAGCACCGATGGGCATTTTCTCGAAATTCGAAGGCAAGATGGAAGACACCTTCGAGGGTGCCGGCAAGATGTCGAAGGCCCCCATCTCCCCTGTTCAAATTGCCAAGAAAGCCGAAAAGCAAATGCGTCGCGAGACGATGGTCGGCGCTGGCAAACAGTACGCGCCAACGCTGTACACCGTACTCGTGAACCCCGATGACGACGCGCGCTTGTTCGGGTACTATCCGACCCTCGCGGGCGAAACCGAAACCTACCTGAGCGGCAAAGCCGCACAAGAAGGCCTCGCGATGGACGGACGTCCCCTCGTGCGATTCATCGTCGACGACAACCTGAAGCATGGTAAGTTCGAGATCATCGCCGAGATGGTGGCTGCTCCCATCATCGAGCAGCTGCGCGACGAGGAAATGCAGCGCTACGGCATAGCCCCGCAGCCGCAACGCCGCCCGCAACCAGCCGTTCAACAGAACTACGATTACGGCCAGCCCGAGCAAAGCTTCGACTACGACGATTTCCAAGGCGAATACGCAAACGACGCCTGGGATGGCCCGTACGGATACGAGCTGCCCGAAGAGCTGTTCGAAGAACCGCCTGCGCAGCCCCAGCCCAAGCCGCCGCTGCCTTACGTTCCCGAGGAAGAAATCGACCGTTCCATCGATTACGGCGAGTACACCTTCAACAGCGAGGATTTCGAGGATTACCGCGAAAAGGCCAATTCCGAGGACATCCCGCAGGCATACAACGACGCCCCCATCGAGCCCGAGCCGCAAATGCAGGCTCCCAATACCGTGGCTTTCGCCGGCGGCGAGGCCCCCAACCGCCGCACCGTGCGCGCTCGTCTGATCGACCATACGTACCAACGCCCCTACGATCTGGGCGGCACGCTGGTCACCATCGGCCGCGAATCGGGCAACGACATCGTGGTGCAAGACATCAATGCCAGCCGCCGTCATGCCGAGCTTCGCCTGAACACGCGGGGCATTTGGGTTATCACCGACCTCGGTTCGATGAACGGCACGCTGGTCAATGGCGTGTCCGTCGCCTCGCACCCCCTGTATCCGGGCGACGTCGTCACCATCGGCAAGACCGACTTCGAGTTCACGTTGGTTAAATAAGCCGGTGGGCAAGGTATCTAATGCCTAACCTAGCTTCGGCTTGTTCCAGCCGCCACCCTCAGGAGGATTAGTTGATCGACGTCGTACTTCTCATCGGACGCCTTTTGTTCGTCGCATTGTTGTACCTGTTCCTGTTTGCCATCATGCGCACGGGCATCGGTCTGGTTCGCGGACAGCGAAAGAAAGAGCGCACCTGGAACCTTTCGGTTGAAAAAGGCCCGAAAGAGCTTCGCGGCGTGTCCATCGTCGTGCGCGGACCCGTTATCGTGGGCCGTTCGCCCAGTGCTGACATCGTCATCGGCGCCGGTTACGTATCGGCACGCCATGCCCGCTTCTCGCTCATGGGCCAAAACCTGTTCGTCGAGGACCTGGGTTCCACGAACGGCACCCTTGTCAACGGACAACGCATCAGCGATCCCGTTGGCCTGAACAACAACGACGTCGTCACCGTAGGCGACGTTTCTATCCGTGTAAGGCGCAGCTAAATGGCCAAGCACAGCGCATATCGCTCGACCGAACGCACGCGCAGAGGGTCGATTACCAAGTTCGGCAGTCGCACCGACGTCGGCAGCGTACGCGAGCAGAACGAGGACTCGCTTATCGTGCGTCCTCCGCTTTTCGTCGTGGCAGACGGAATGGGAGGACATGCCGCCGGTGAAGTGGCATCCGAAATCGCCGTGTCGACGATTGGCGAGCTTGCACCCGATCACGCCGATGCCGAAGCGCTCGGCCGCACCGTCGAGGAAGCCAACCGCGACATCATCAACGCCGCCATCGCAGGCCAAGGGCGCGAGGGAATGGGCACCACGGTAACGGCGGCTATCCTCGAACGCAATCGTCTGGTCATTGCGCAAGTCGGAGACTCGCGCGCCTACTTGCTTCACAACGGCGAGCTGACTCAGCTGACGCGCGACCACAGCCTTATGGCCAACATGATAGAAGCTGGGCAGATCACGCCAGAATAGGCGCGCTTCCACCCCAACCGTTCCGTCATCACGCGCGCGCTCGGCAACGATCCCGACACGGTTCCCGACTTGTACGAGATAAACGTCGAAGACGGCGACCGCTTGCTGCTTTGCTCGGACGGCCTGTATTCGATGCTCGATGACAGCGAGATTGCAGCTGTCATGCGACGCATCTCGGACCCGCAACGGTGCGCGACCATGCTCGTCAACGGCGCAATCGCCGCGGGTGGTCACGACAACATAACCGTCATAGTCGCCGACGCCGAAGGGCTTGCCCACCAAAAACGTCGGCGCGTCGCCATCCGCACGAAAATATCCATCGCGTTTGTCTTGTTGCTGCTCGTCGGCATCATCGCCGGAGCGGCATGGGGCGGCTACACATACCTGCATAACACGGCATATCTCGCCGAAACCGAAACCGGCATGGTCGCCGTGTACCGGGGAGTGCCTGGCGACGTCCTAGGCTTCTCGTATTCCGAGCTCGTCGAGGAAACTGACATCCCGGTTAGCAAGCTTTCTCCCTCGGCGGCAAGCAGAATATCTCAGAACATGCGCGTGAGCAGCGTCGACGAGGCATTGGACCTCGTCGATTCCTACCGCGACGAGCTCGGCATGAGCGCGGCAAAGGTCACTTCGGCCGCTAGTGTGGCTTCATCCGAATCGTCAGCCGCGAGCGCCGCAGATTCCAGCGCCTCGAAGGGAACCTCGTAATGACACGTAGGAACCTCGAGCTCATATTGCTATGCGTGGGAGCCCCCATCGTCATCTTGCTGTTCGCGATGTTGGCGCTCAATCAGGGCGAACGCCTGGGCCTTACGACGCTCGGCGTTCCCATCGGCATCTTCGCAGCCTTCGTCGTGGCGCATTTCTCCATTCGCTTCCTCGCGCCCGATGCAGATCCCGCCATATTGCCCATCGTGTTCGTGCTTTCGGGCATCGGAATAGCCTTTGTTACGCGACTGGCTCCCGAACTGGCTCTTAACCAGGTCATCTGGTTGTTCGTCGGCGTATTCGCCATGATCCTCATACTCGCGTTCTCGCGGAACATGGAAAAGCTCGCGAACTACAAGTACACGCTCATGGTCATCAGCTTTGCGCTGCTGCTTTCGCCGTTGTTGCCCGTTGTGGGCACCGAAATATACGGCAGCCGCATTTGGCTTTCCATTGGCCCGCTTTCATTCCAGCCCGGCGAGTTGGCGAAGGTCGTCATCGTGCTGTTCTTGGCCAGCTACCTGTCGGCCAACCGCGAGATGCTTTCGGTGTTCACCTGGCGAATCGGCCCGTTCAGATTGCCGGACATCCGCACGCTTGCACCCATGCTCATCATGTGGGTCATTGCATTGCTCATCGTCATCTTCGAGAAGGACCTCGGCAGCGCCGTCGTGTTCTTCTTCGTGTTCCTGGCCATGTTGTACGTCGCCACCGGTAAGAAGTTCTACCTGGTTGTGGGCATCTTGCTCATGGCGGCTGGCTGCGTGGGCGCCTACATGGGCTTCACGCACGTGCAAGTGCGCGTTGCCAACTGGCTGAACCCGTTTGCCGACCCGCAAGGCGACGGTTACCAGATGCTGCAAGGCCTGTTCTCGATGGCCGACGGCGACCTGTTCGGCGTGGGCATCGGACGCGGCTTGGCAGAAAACATCCCCGTCGTCGAGAGCGACTTCATCTTCGCTGCCATAGCCGAAGAATGCGGCTTGCTCGGAGCAGCCGGTGTCTTGCTGCTGTACCTGAGCTTCGCCATCCGCGGCTATGTGACCGCAGCGCGCGCCAAGAGCGATTTCAGCAGCATGACGTCGGTTGGCCTGACCACGACCATCGTGCTGCAGGCCTTCATCATCGTCGGAGGCGTCACGCGGCTCATCCCCCTGACGGGCCTTACATTGCCCTTTGTCAGCCAAGGCGGGTCGTCGCTGCTTGCAAGCTTCATCGCCGTCGGCTTCTTGCTGCGCTGCGGCGACGAGGGCACGGGCGTCGGCCAGGAAATGGCCAACGTCACGGGCGCTTTCGGCGCCAACAGCCAATTGGGACGCGTTGCCCTGGGCAAACGCCTGACGAACGCTCTCATCATCTTGTCGGTGCTGTTCGTGCTGCTCGTGGCCAATATCACGCTCATCATGGTCATCCAGGCACCCGAATACCAGAACATGCCGGGCAACAACCACACCATCGCCAAGCAAGCCACCATCAAGCGCGGCACCATCTCGACTTCGGACGGCGTTATCCTCGCCGAGAGCGTCGATGCCGGTGACGGCACATATGCCCGCGAGTATCCGGCAGGCGATCTGGCATCGCAGGTTGTGGGGTACTACTCCACCAGATACGGCACGTCAGGTATCGAGAACACGTACAACGACACGTTGACCGGCGAGCAGAACTACGCCACCTGGCTTGATGTCCTCAATTCGCAAGCGGGCATAACGCAACCGGGTAACGATGTGGTGCTTTCCATCGATTCCAACATCCAAAAAGCCGCTCAGGATGCCCTTTCGGGATACACGGGCGCTTGCGTGGTCATCGACCCCAAGACCGGCGCCATCCTGGCCATGGCCTCGTCGCCTACATACAACGCCGCCGATTACGAAGCGGTCCTCGATGCGGCAGCTTCCGACGATAGCATCACATCGCTGCTTAACCGCGCAACGCAGGCGCAATACGCACCTGGCTCGACATTCAAGATGGTCACGTTGGCAACCGCAATCGAAGGTGGTTACGCTGATGAGGGCACCGTGTTCGATTCGCCTGGCGAAATCGAGATCGGCAATGGACCCGTGACCAACTTCAACAACAACAGCCTCGGCTTTATCACATTGGCGCAAGCGACCGCGTACTCCTCTAACACCGTGTTCGCGCAACTCGGCGAGCAAATGGGCGCACAAGCCCTCGTCAGCGGAGCGGATCGTTTTGGCTTTGACACGAATATGACTTTCGACTTACCGCTGGCAGAATCGGTTATGGGCGACCCCAGCACCATGTCAACGTGGGAAACCGCCTGGGCTGCCGTCGGCCAACCGGTCAACAGCTACAACGACGACAGGCAGATTGGCCCATTCACCACCGTGCTCGAAATGGCGATGGTGGGTTGCGCCATAGCGAATGGCGGCACCATCATGCATCCCTATATGGTGGAGGGGGTCTTCAACGCCAACGGCCAGCGCAGCTACACAGCTGTTCCCGGCGCGTTCCAGCAAGCCGTCAGCTCTCAAACCGCCGACCGCGTCAAGTCCGTGCTCATCGACGTCGTGCAATGGGGCACGGGCGTATATGCGCAGATAGACGGCGTTACCGTTGCCGGCAAGACAGGTACGGCCGAAACCGGCAAACCCGCCGATGATAGCTGGTTCGTGGGAATGGCACCCGCCGAAGACCCGCAAGTTGTCGTTGCAATGGTGCTGGAGCAGGCAGTCGATAGCGAGTATTCCGACAACGCAGCGCTGAGATCGCAACCGGTTCTCGTGGCTGCACTTCAGGCAAAAGGGGCGCTCTAATCGGGTAAGAACACGTTAAATGTAATGACATGAAACGATTTTTGTAGGATGATGTACGGTAATGGTTCGTGTACTTAAAACACCGCAAAAACACGAGCACGAAGCATAAAGGAGCAAACGTGGCAGGCAGCATGACAGGGCGGAAGCTCAGCAACCGCTATTTAATAGGCGAACGAGTTGGCATCGGCGGAATGGCCGAGGTCTATCAGGGTCAAGACGATGTTCTGGGTCGTACTGTCGCAGTAAAGGTCATGCTTCCCCAATACGCCGAGGATGCCACGTTCGTTGCGCGTTTCAAGCAGGAAGCCGCTGCAGCTGCCAATCTGCAAAGCCCTTACATTGTCAACGTATACGACTGGGGCCAAGACGCCGACACGTCGTTCATCGTCATGGAATTCGTGCGCGGGTCCGACCTGAAGACCGCCATCCAACAACGCGGTCCCATCAACCAGCGTAAAGTTGCCGAAATCGGCTCGCAGGTTTGTCAAGCTCTTTCGGTAGCACACGGGCTCGACATCATCCACCGCGACATCAAGCCGCAAAATATCATGATTCAGCCTGATGGCAACGTTAAGGTGATGGATTTCGGCATTGCACGCGCCAAGAACTCGGTCAAGTCTAAGACGTCGGCCGTTTTGGGCACGGCGCATTACATCTCGCCTGAACAGGCGCAGGGCAAAGACCTTTCCCCCGCCAGCGACATCTACTCGCTTGGCGTGGTGCTGTACGAAGCGGCAACAGGCCAGCTTCCCTTTGACGGCCCCGATGCCGTCAGCGTGGCGCTCAAGCAAGTGCAAGAGGCGCCCGTGCCACCGCGCGAGATCAATCCCGCCATCGACGCTAACTTCGAAGCCATCATCCTGAAGGCTATGAGCAAGAACCCCAACGAGCGTTTTGCGACGGCGCGCGATATGCGCCATGCGCTGAACGATTTCCTTGCCGGGCGTCCCGTCAAAATCGCAGGTTTCTCGGGTGCGCTGACCGAGGCTATTTCCGACCCGATTCCCAACATCGAGCCCATTGCGCCCCTCCAAACCGACCGTACGGCTGTCATGCAGACCCAAACCGGCACAGGCGGCGGAACTGGCAGCGTGTATCAGCGCAACTACATCGACGAAAGCGATCAGACAAAGGGCAGTAAAAAGGGCGTGGCAATCGCCATAGGCGTTATAGCCGCTTTGGCTGTCATCGCAGCGTTGGCGTTCGTGCTGCTCGGCAGGGGCTGTTCGTTCGGCGGCGACATCGAAGTGCCCGACGTAACCGGCAAGTCTCTCGACGATGCGCGTGCGCTCATCGAAGAGCAAGACCTTGCTGTGGGTGCAATCGAGTACGTGTACAGCGATTCCGTTAAAGAAGGCCTCGTCGTCAGCCAAACCCCCGCTGCGAAAACGAAACAGCAAAAGGGAACCAAGATTAACCTTTCCATTTCGCAAGGCATCGAGCAGGTAACGGTGCCCGATCTTAAAGACATGACTGCCGATGAAGCGCGCAATGCCTTGAAGCAAGCCGGTCTGAAATACGAGGCGGGTGCTGCCGAGCACTCCGATACCGTCAAGAAAGACCATGTGGTTAGGCAATCGCCCGAAGCGGGTCAGAAGGTGCCTAAGGATTCGACGGTGACATACTACTTGTCTGCCGGCGAAGACACGACGGCTGTCCCCAATGTCGTGGGCGAAGGCGAAGGCTCGGCGCAGTCGATCCTGACCAACGCCGGCTTCACGGTCACGGTCGATTACCAATCGAGCAGTGACGTCGCCGAGGGCTTGGTCATCAGCCAATCGCCTGCCGCTAACGAAAAGGCCAAGAGCGGCTCCTCGGTCAACATCGTCGTCAGCACTGGCGTGAGGTACTACAACGTTTCGGCATACGTCAACAACTCAAGTGCAGGCGAGGTTTCGCCTGGAAGTTCAAGCGTACAGCAGGGCGGCAGCATCACGTTCTTCATCACCGCCTACGATGGGTACCAGATTGCGGAAGTCACAGACTCTAACGGCAACTCGTATGGAGCGACCGACTCCGTTGCCATAAGCAACGTTCAGAACGACGTGAGCCTGTCGGTCGTGTTCGAGGCAAAACCCGAGCCGCAGCCCAGCAGCAGCGCCAGCTCTGCGGGTTAACTCCTAAGCTATCCGAAAAGACGGGGGCAGTTCTCTCTTGCCCCCTCGTTTTCCTTTGGCCTGACCGAGGTGCTACAATACCCTTCGCGCCCCAGTAGCTCAGGGGACAGAGCACCGCTCTCCTAAAGCGGGTGTCGGCCGTTCGAATCGGCCCTGGGGCGCCAGAAAATCACTTGGATAGGAATGGGCGCCCGGCTTTTTTGCCAGGCGCCCATTGCCATCAAGCGCTATGGGCGGGACTTGTTAAGCATCCCGCACATGCGTTCCGCTAAGCGCGGCCTCCGATCTTGCGCCTCGCGACGAGGGCGACCGCAGCGGCGACCACCATCGCTATGCCGAACCCTGCAAAGGGCAGCGTGTCGCCGGTCTTCGGCGAAATGGACTTGCCAACCTTCGGTTGCTCGGGATTGCCGGGAGTATGGGAATTCGTAATGGTAAAGCCTTCATCCGCGCTACCCGTGACAGAGGTCTGATAACCCTCAACCTTTTCTTCGGAAATGCTGTACTCGATCTTCTCCCCCTTGTCGAGCTCGTTAAGGTCGGTGAAGATTCCCTTCCAGTTGTTCTCCTCGGAAAGCGTGAGCG
>JAFWJU010000063.1 GCA_017511465.1 Eggerthellaceae bacterium
ACGAGCAGATGGCAACCTTGACTATTTCTATGGGCTTTAAGCCATTGGGCCGCTTGGAGACCTCGCGCGATAATGACGCTTTGATGGCGTCAACAGCGCGTTTGGGTCTTGGCTTCGGTTTTGTCATTGGACAGGTCCCCCAAAACGATTGTCCATGAGTTTTTCTACCGATATTCTATTATGAGATATGCGCTTCGTTGCCCAATGACAGGGACACTAAGTTCTGCCGCCTTCCGCAAGCGTCTGATTCACGAGGGCAATGAGCTCGTCGAGCGAATAATCGCCACCAGTGTCCTGCCCGCGCGACCAGTCGGTGCGGTACGAGACGATGCGGTTGTCGGCATCTGCCGGGACGGCGATGACCACCTCGTAGTCACCGCAATGCGTTACGTGCGCCCATCTAATGGGGAAGGGAAGCGTCAAGCGGCGTGCGTCGGCATTGGGGTCTTGCGCGGCGTCGACTATCTGCATGCTGTTGACCATGCCGCTGCTGCAGGCGACGGTTATGAACCCGGGATCGTCTGGCACTCCGACGACGAGGGACACGTCAGCGACTGACTGGTCGAACGTGAGCTGGCCCGAAAGCGCGCTTTCGTCGATTGACCCATCGGCCGCATCAAGGATGAGGACTTTACGGCCGACGCTCGCCACGATTGCGCCCGCGTCATCGGCTTCGGTGGTTCCGTATATGACGGGTTCGGCAGCTAACAGCGAGGTGATGCCGTTGTTGACGATCATCTCCGATGCGAAGGTGCCGTCATGGCGCCACTTCAGATTCAGGTTCTCGTCGAACGCCTCGATTGCATAGCGGCGCGTTATGCCGTCTTCGGGCATGGGATCGGCGGATGCTGCAACGATCAGACCGTTAAAGTACTTGAGGGATGTCACGTTTGCATAAGCGAGCTCGGTGCGGATGGGCTCGCCGCCATCGAGTTCGACCTTGCTCAGCCGGTTGCCGAATGCGGCGTAGTTCGTTCCCAGGCGATCGCCTGGCGTGTTGAAGTAAGCCGATGATGTGTCGACGCGCTCGACGTCGCCAACTGTGACCGAAGACGTCTCGGAAGTCGCGAGGTTTGCAATCGTCACGCTGTATCCGCCTTCGGTTAGGGGGAACGCCATGCTCAGCAGGTCGCCGCCGTACGACGTGCCGAACGAGGGGCCTCCTGCATCGAGTTGCGACCACACGATGTCGCCAGTCGTGGCATCGAAGCAGGCAAGGACGTTCCGCTCGCCCCCATGTGTGACGACGAGGTAGTTCTCAGTGGCGGCCATCAACCGCGTGTAAAGCCCGCTGGCGAGCGGGGTGGCTTCCTCGGGCATGATGCAATCCGCCAGCTTCTTGCCCGTCAGCGTGTCGTATGTGCTTATGTTGCCCGCCGTGTCGCTGATGGCGAAGAACCCGCCTGTGTCGCTGACGGCGATTGCGCCGGCCAGCGCCGCCTCGTCGGTTTTGTGCGCTAGCGTGTTCCCAAGCAGGCCAAGCGGTGCTTGCGTCGTGATCTCGTAGCTCGCCCACCATGTGGAGTTCGGGTTAGCGTTGATTTCCAGCGCGTCTTCGAGCGCGGTTCGCGCTTCGGGCAGGATGGGCCTGTCAGCGGCGGCTTCAGATTGCGGCAGCGCTTGCAGGGCTTTCTGAATGGCGCCGTAACGGTCGCCTCGGGCGAGCAGCTGGGTCGACTCGGCTGCCAGTTGAAGCGACTCGGCTTCGAGGGCGGCTTGGCGGGCGGAAGACGCGAAGATGAGCGCGGCGACAATCGCGGCGATGACGACGATGACCGCCACAGCGATGACGGCACCTCGCTTCATGGTGCGCGATCGGTTCCGCTGCCGCAGGTCGTCGTAGTTGCACCCAGCGACAGCGGCTATGATGCGCAGCGTTTCGTCGCGTTTCTTGTCGGTCGCCTGCGGGCGGAAATCGGCCGCCAGGGGATTTGCGGGCGTGACCTCGGCGCTGCCAGGCACCATCGCCTGCGTTCGCAGCGCCATCGGGATGCTTTCGTCGGTGCTTCCGTCGGCGAGCACGGCGAAGACCCGTTCGCGCCCGTGCATTTGGATGAATGCGGTTATCTCGCGGTTTATCCAGACGCTGTCCCGCGCTTCGGGCGAGCACACCACGATGAGCGAGCTCGATTTGGCCAAGGCATCGAGGATGCGGTCGGGAAGGGAATGCGCGGCCGAAAGCTCGTCTTCGTCGCGGAAGCACTTGCCCAATCGCCCGTCGCTTCGCCCTTGCATGCTGATGCCACGGGGCAGCTTGTAGGTTTCGATTGCCTTCTGAATTTGCTTGGCGACTTCCTGGTCGCGCGGCAGATGCCGATAGCTGATGAACGCCGCGTACCCGACAGCCGCATTCGCCTGCTTGGCGTCGCAATGCGGGCAGCGTTCGGCTCCGTCTGGAATCTCGCTATGGCATTTCTCGCATCTCATGGACCGATTATAAAGGACTTGCAAGGCCGTCCTGCAAGCACCCCGGCACTCGGGCATCCCATAAGGCGCTTAAACCAATGCTACACTGCGCGTGAAGGCGTTGCGAAAGGATGTCGTCATGGGCAAGAAGCTTGGGAACCTCATAAAGGCCGCGCGCACCGATGCGGGGCTGACGCAAGAGCAGCTGGCCAGGAAAGTGAAAGGCGTCACCGCGGCTGACATCGGCCGTTACGAGCGCGGCGAGGCCGAACCCACCCAGCAGGTCGTGAAAGACATCGCGAAGGCATGCGGCGTCACTCAGAAGTCGCTGCTGGATGCCATGCCCAAGACCTCGACATCGAGGACGTCGACAAGTTCCTCGACTGCCTCGAAATCGTCCATGAGCGTGACCGCCACCGAAAGGCGCCTTGTCGAGTTGTACCGCGCTGCCGATGCCGAGACCAAAAAACAGGTGCTCACGATTTTGCGCGGCAACGAAGGCAACGAAATCATTCCCGGCGTCGACCTAAGCGACGGCATCGGTCTTGATGATCTTATGGGTGTTGCGGGCTACCTCTTCGGCGACAAGAAGTAATGCCAGCGGGTGCTATGACGTCACCGATGTGACGACGATGCTGCAGCCCGTGATGATGACCGCGATGCCCAAGATAATGCCGACGCCCGCCATCGCAAACGCCGGGTGCAGGAAGCAGGCTACGCCCATGGCCACGATCAAGGCGCCAAGCAGCAGCAGGAGAACCCAATTGGTGCCGACATCGTTTCCCGCTCGCTGAATCTTGCGCAGGCTGAATGCGGCGACGATTCGCGCCACGCCGCTGAGGACAAGCCAAAACGCCACCAAGTACGCCAGGAAGGCATCGATGGCGAACTGGATGGCCATACTGCCGATGACGAATGCGCCCAAGATGATCGAGATGATCGCTCCCGCAAGCGTCCAGCCATCCGCGAACCCGATCCTGCGGCGCTCGTTCCACGTGAAGACGCTGCTGACGCCTTCGACCATCATGATGAAGCCGATGAGCCAGCCAAGCGCGCCGAAGGTTTCGACGGGGGTGATCAGGCAGTAGATGCCTCCGACGACCAGGGCTATTCCGATTGCGACGCCGATGATTTTCAAGACCTTCATGATGCGAGTCCTTTCCGGTGGACCGTAAGCGAAGTGCAGGTTTTCAAGCTCGCAGATGTCTGCTGGTTGTGCTCGCCACATTCTAGCGCATGGGCTGGTCGTGGCATAGCGAGATACGCCGTCAAACGTGCTTAGCATATGCAAGATGATGGGCGCGAATAGCAACGCGCTGGGTTTTGATGTCCATCTTGTGGTACTCGCATTTCCGCGGTGAAGAGTCATCATGTGGTCGACCTTGAGATACGGAAACGCTTGAGACAGTGGGAGGCAACATGGACGAAAGGGAGTATTCTCACAGGCTCGGCAAGCGAAAGACGGGCTACTTGTACAAACTGACGAGGGCAGCAAACGCGGATGACGACAACAGGCTGCAAGGCGATTCGCCCTCGAACGATGTCAAAGACCGGCTATACGACGATCTGTCGCTTCCCGATACGGGTTTAACCGAAATGTGGATGGAAATGAGGATGTGAACGACGCAAAGCTGATGCGAACCTGAACGATGGTAACCAGAAGGCAACGTGGGGGTATCGGCGCATCACCCGTTTTCGAGGACTATGGAAAACGACTTTATACTGCGGACGAAACCTCGAAGAAGGAACGACATGAACGTGACCGAGCCCATCATCGACGTGAAGCCCATTTCCTCCTCGCGCACTCGCGTACAGGTGCAGGACTCCAAGACTGCACCTGGCGTCGGGGGCGCGCGTGGCAACGCGTACACCGGCAACGCTTATGGCCCGGGCACTATCGGCGGCGCTTACGCGGCCAGGCCCTCGTCGTCGATGTTTGGCGGGCTTTCGCAGATCATCGTCGGCAGCGGCCTTGTCATAATCGGCATCCCCATGCTCTTGCTGCCCGGTCCCGGCTTAATCTCGATTGCCGCCGGCGGTTTCCTCATCAGCAACGGCTTGCGCAAACTGCGGTTGTAGACGTTTGCCGCCATCGCTTTCTTTGAAACCGCGCACTTCGGGCGTTCCTGTCTGACGGGCACGCACTTCTGCCGTTTTCTGTTAGCGGAATTCCCGCACTTCTGGCCTTTCCGTCCATTTTGAAAATTCCGATGACAGATTTTCGAGAAGTGTTTGGAAAACGGGGTCGTTAATCGTGCACTTCAGCACTTTCCGTCCCGAAACAGCTGAAAACCCACGCACTTCGGGCATTCCTGTCAGTGAAAATTCGGAAATGGACGGAATCGCCAGAAGTGCACGGTCGCATGGTCAAAGTCATGGGGGAGTGCACGATCTATAATTATAGGGGAAATGCTGAGCTGATTTGCATACGTTGAGCGGAAAGCCAGCGAAACGATTGTTGGACAGGGAACGGGCTTAGCTGCTTGCTTGCCATGCGATGCGGCGAGCCTTACGATTACGGAGTGTAGGTGCCAACGATGACTAGGAGGTTCAGCATGGAAAAGGCATTGTTCGACTACATCTCTGAGCGCGCAGACATCCTGGAGGTATCTTCTGCAAGCACCCAGGTGACCAAGGACGCCGCTTCGGCTTGGAAGAAAGCCGTCAAAGACGACCAAAGCGACGCCAACGTGCAAGAGGCAACTAAGCAGTTCCTCGACATTATGGAGGGGCGCCCGACGTCCATCGACGGCGTCATCGCGTTCGCGCAAGGTCCCGCTGCAGGCATGTTCGGCGAAGAGGCTGCTGCCGCCATGCTCGAAGAGCAGCTGAAGCGCAAGGAAGCGGGCGCGAAGTACTGCAACTGCGAAGCCTGCACTGCTGCAACCGAGCTGCTTGCGAAGTTCGGTCGCATCGAGTTGTAGCAATTAATTGCCCACGGGGGGCAATTAACCCAAAAACGTTCTCTAAGTCATCTTGTAAATTTATGCGAAATGGTAATCTTATACCGATGACGCGCTTAGGCGCATAAGACGAGGGAAGGGGATTGGGTATGAGGAAGAGGTTTCTAATCGCCGCATTGTTCGCGGCTATCATGGCGATAGCGCTGTGCGCGTGCGGCCAGCAAGGAGGGTCTTCGGCTTCCGCATCGGCCGACGGTTCGGCTTCTGCGGCCTCTGCGGCTTCTGCGGCCGCGGCTGTGGACATGGAAGCGCTTCCTGCGGACACGTACAAAACGCTTGCCGACGCGTTTGCGGTTTCGAGCAGCAACAACATGTCGATGTACAACCAGGAATACTTCGCCTATGCGTTCAAGGACAATGGGCGATGGGTTCGCGTTGTGGCCGACATGCCGGAGGATATGTACAAGCAGCTGTCTGGCATGAGCGCGCCCAGTTTCCCAAAGATTCAAGAGTTGGTGGGCCCCCTTGCGGTGAAACAGGCCGATGCTTTTGTTGACAGCGAACCTGTTCAAGCCGATCTTGACAAGCTCGTGGGCAAGAAGGGGTCCGATCTCGCAGCCGAAGGCTTCACGTTCGATAAAGCGTCTGTGGAAGACGGGAAGACTGAAGTCAGCGCAACCAAGCTGCCGTACACGTATAGCGTGACGTTCGATGGCGCCATCGACAATCCCGACACTAACGACCTGGCAGGTGCCGTGAAGGGTTTAACCGTTGAATCCATCAATTACCAAAGCCTGTCATTTGAAGCGATAAGGATCTAACCGGTAATTGACGAACCGAAAAAGCAAGCTTGTGCTTGTTCCATCATGAGCCAGGTGCCAAGCATCTGGCTCTTTTTGGCGTGCGCTTCTGCTACTTTTTCCTGCCGGCGAATGCGTAGAAACCGGGCGTGTCGACGATGGCGTCGATTTCGAAGAGGCCTTCCCAGGCGACGCTTTCCTCGCGTGCCGACTTTAGCCCCATGCTTACTCCCGCAGCGACCGCGTCGTGATGAGAATTGATATGGTCTTTGCCAGCGCCGTGTGCAACGACGAAGCGTCCTCCGTCGAGAAGCAGACGATGGCATGTGCGCACAAGGTTTTCCCGGTCCATAAAATGCGGGTACGCGTTGTAGATGACGATGGAATCGAAGCGCTCGTCAAGGTCGAGTTGGGCGGCATCGGCTGCGATGAAATCGAATCGCGGCTCGTCGGCCCAGCGTTCGCGCGCCAATTCGATCATCTTCTCGGACACGTCGACGCCGACCGCCCGCGACACCCCGAGCTACTGGTAAACGGGCATTATCACGCCAAGGCCGCAACCCAAGTCAAGCACGCGCGACTCCAAGCCGACGCCTGCCATGACCGCGACAGCCGGTTGCATGGGACTTTTCGTGTGCGTTTCCATCTTGATCCACGAATCGGCGCGTTCGTCGAAGTAGGTTGCGACTTTGTTCATGTCCGTTCCGTTCTGGGCCGCGCAGGCGCGCTGCCTCTTCCGATTCTGCTAAAGCGGTACGACGATTCTGCAGCCTGCGTGCTCGATGACGTCGGCTTTCATGCCGTATATGCGGTCAATCTGCTCGGACGTGACGATGTCGGCGCCGCCGAACGCGTCGACGAGGCCGTCCTTGATGAACAAGAAGCGGTCGCAATGGCGCAGGGCCAGGTTCATGTCGTGCATCACGGCTGCGGCGCCGATGTTGCGCCGATCGACTTCGCTGCGCACGAGCCGCATGACCTCCTGCTGGTTTGACGGGTCCAGGTTGTTGGTGGGCTCGTCGAGCAGCAGCGTGTCGGTTTGCTGCACGAACGCACGCGCCAGCACGACGATTTGGTACTCGCCACCCGACAGCTCG
>JAFWJU010000064.1 GCA_017511465.1 Eggerthellaceae bacterium
ATCGCCGCCGTTGTTGCCGTTGCCGCACAGCACGGCCACGCGCGCTTCGGGGTGCGCGGCGTGCACCCGTCGGGCAAGCGCGGTGCCGGCGCGGTCCATCAGCTCGGCGAGGGGAGTGCCCGCGGCATCGATCGTGCGCTCGAGCGCCACGACGTCGGGCACGTCGAAAGCTTGCGCCCCGGCTTCGACCGGCACGGTTTCCAATAGCTTTTCGAGCTGCTGTTCAATACGCTTCATGCGCCGCGCCTCCTCGTCTTCGGCCACGATGCGGTCGATGGTCTGCTCCATGGTCGAGGGGATGCCGAACAGCGTGCGCTGCGACACCGTGGGCCGCAGGGTCTTTCCGCTCGCCTCGGCTGCCAGCATGTCCTGTATGCGCTTCCAGCGCTTTTCGTCTTCGCGATAGCTCATGCCAACAGGGTACACCCAAAAATGCACCAGGGGCGTGCCATTGGGGACAGGAGCGATTGGCACATCAGAATGCGCCGATGGCGTATGCGGTTGGCGAGCCGCTGCCGCAGAGTGGTACCATGTGCCAATCACTGCGACCGAGGAGCGCTCATGATTAAGGAACTGGTAAACGACGAAAAGCTTCTTTCCACGCCGTGCGAGCCGGCGACAGCCGACGATGCCGACCTGGCGCAAGACCTGCTGGACACGCTTGAGTCAATCGAAGACGCCGCCTGCCTCGCGGCCAACCAGATCGGCGTGACGAAGGCGGTCGTCGTCTACAAAGACGACAAGGACCGCGCGCACGTCATGTTCAACCCGGGGATGAAGCGCGCCTTGCGTCCGTACCGCACCGAAGAGGGCTGCCTGTCGCGCGAGGAAACCAAGAAGGTCACGCGCTTCGACCAGGCGACGTTCACGTACCAAGAGCTCGTCGACGGCGCGCTTATCCCGCGCAAGAAGGAATGCCGCGGCTGGACGGCGCAAATCCTGCAGCACATGATCGACCACTGCAACGGGAAGCTCGTGTAACCGCGGGTTGCGTTTGCAGGTTCAGCCAAGGAGGAACGCGCAATGGGCGAAGAGAAACTCGTGAAGGTCGTTCTCGTAACCGGGTACCTGGGTGCGGGGAAGACGACGCTTCTGAACCATATCCTTTCGAACGCCGAGGGCATCCGCGCCGCCGTCATCGTCAACGACATCGGCGCCGTCAACATCGACGCCGACCTGATCCGCGAAAGCGGCGTGACCGAGGTCGAGAACGTGGTGCCGCTGACGAACGGCTGCATTTGCTGCACGTTGGCCGACGACTTGGCAGAGCAGCTTGCCAGCATCGCCGATTCGGGCAATTTCGACTACATCATCATCGAGGCGTCGGGCATCTGCGAGCCCATGCCCATCGCCTACACCATTTCGCAGTTCTGCGACCAGCGCGTCAACGACGGCGAGGCGCCGTTGGTCATCGACAACATCGTCGCGGTCGTCGACTGCGCGCGCATGATTGAGGAATTCAACGGCGGCCGCAACCTGATGGCCGACGATCTGGACGAGGACGATGTCGAGAGCCTGATCATCGAGCAGCTGGAATTCTGCACGACCGTCGTGCTGAACAAGACCGACCTGGTGTCCGAAGAGCAGGTAAGGGAACTGCGCGCCATCGTCCGCAGCCTGCAGCGCGACGCGGTCATCATCGAGGCCGAGGAAGCCGACGTGCCGCTTTCCGAGCTGCTGGACACCGGGCGTTTCGATTTCGACGCCGTGTACGAGTCGGCTGCCTGGCTCGACATCATGGTGAATTCCGGCGAGCACGGCGATCCCGAGCTGTTGGAATACGGAATCTCGACGTTCGTGTACGCCCGCCGTCGCCCGTTCGACCTGGATGCGTTTGCGGATTTCGCCGCCAATTGGCCTGCGACCATCATCCGCACCAAGGGCATGACGTGGTTCGCGCAGCAGCCCGACACGTGCTTCCTGCTGGAGCAGTCGGGCGAGCAGCGGTCGTTCATCGACAACGGCCAGTTCGTGGCTGCACTGCCCGAAGAAGAGCAGACGCGCGTACTCGAGCAGAACCCCGGCATCATGTCGCGCTGGGACGCGACGTGCGGCGACCGCCAGATCGTGCTGGTGTTCATCGGCAAGGGCATGGACCGCGCCGCCATCGAGTCGGCGCTCGACGCCTGCCTGACAGACTGGGAACACTAGGTCCTACGCGCGGGGCCTTACATCAAGCGAATACAACCTGTGCCGACGCGGGGGCAAGTGCGTCGCCCTTCACCGTCACGCGCGCCGTGCCCGGCTCGGCGCGGTGAATGACCGCCATCGCCCGGCCGCGGTAGGTCGTGTACGTTCCCGAAAGGAAGCTTTCGGTGGGTGCCGGCTGGGCGCTGCCGAACGCCAGCAGGTCGGCGCCCTCGACGCGGATTGCCAGGCGATCGTCGGCGTTCGACTCGACCACGCCGTTCGTTCCCACGATCACGACTTCGATGTACGCGATGCCGCCTGCCTCGAAGCGCGCCAGCTCGGGTTTCACCGACAGGTGGAACGGCGCCCTGGCCGTGCTCAGGCTGCTGCGCGCGAGCTCGCGGCCTTGCTTGTCCAAGCCGACCGCCACAAGCGTGCCCGGACGGTATTCCACCTGGAATGTCGCCACGTAGTCGCGCACGCTCTTCTGGCCGACGATGTCGCCGTTCAGCTCTAAACGCACGGTGTCGGCGCGCCCGTCGTACACCTCGACCTGGGCCATCGTGCCCTCGCAACCCGCCCACGACCAACTGGGGATGGCGTCGCTTCCGCGCCAGGTGGCTTTGTACGTGCGCCCGTTCATGCGGTTGACGGGCCGCACTTGGATGGAAGGCGCATCGGCCGCATGCCACACGGCGCCGGCAAGCGCCGCGTGCGCGTTGGGGTTGCCGAAGATGTCGAGCGCGCCCGAACCAGCCAGAAGCCATGGCCATGGCTTGCTGAAGCCGGCTTCCTCGGCGGTGTACGCCCACGATCCTGCGCCGGCTTCGCCCAGGTAATCCCAGCCGGCCCACATGAAGTCGCCGATGACGTTGGGAATCTTCTGCACTTTGTCCCAGTTGTCGCCGAGTTCGTGGGCGAAGGTCTCGCTGCCCACGATGATGCGGTTGCGGTGCTTGCGCGCGTCGATGGCATAACGCGCCGTGGCGTAGTTGTAACCCGCGATATCGAGCGCGTCGAGCGCGGGGGACACCAGCCTATCGGCGCCAGGTGCGTTGACCAGCATGGTCATGCCCGTGCCCGATGCCTGCGCCGCCAGGTTGAACAGCATGCTGCCACGCGGCGCGCCGTCTGATGCAGCGGCTTCGGCCACGCCGCTCTCGTTGCCGTACCAGTTGCTGCCGACGCGCTCCATGATCATCATCGTCAGGTTGAGCCCGCATGTGACGGGGCGCGTGGAGTCGAGCGAGTGGAGCAATTCGACGAACGACCGCTCGAGGTCGACGCCCAGGCGCTTGATGGGGTCGGCCACCTCGTTGCCGATGGAGTACATGATGACGCTGGGATGGTTGTAGTCATGGGCGACCAGCCTGCGCAGGTCGTGGTCGCACCAGTGCAGGAAATGGCGCGCGTAGTCATGGGCGCTCTTGCGCGTGTACCACATGTCCCATGTCTCGTCCATTACGTACATGCCTATCTCGTCGCAGGCGTCGAGCAGCGCCGTGGGCGCCGGGTTGTGGGCGATGCGCACGGCATTGAAGCCGGCTTCCTTCATGATGCCGATGCGCCGGCGCTCGCTTTCGGGCCACGACGCCGCGCCCAGGATGCCATGGTCGCAGTGGATGCAGCCGCCGCGCAGCAACGTCTCGCGTCCGTTGACGAACAGGCCCTGGGGGCTCCATTCCAACGTGCGGATGCCGAACGTGCACGTGGCGGTGTCGACGATGACGGCATCGTCGCCCTCGTCGACGATCAGGTCGACGGAGCAGCGGTACAAATCGGGATGGCTTGCGCTCCACAGGCGGGCGTCGGGAACCTGCAATTGCACGTCGCGGCCTTCGCCTTCGGCGACAACCGTGCCGCGAGCGTCGAGTATGCTGACGTGTGGCATGCCGTCGGTGCAATCGACCTCGACGCGCACGGTGGCGGGCGACGCCGAGACCGTCGTCACGCGCACGCCCTCGGGCTGGATGCGCGCCTCGCCGCCTTCCCATATCCAAACGGGACGGTAGATGCCCGCACCCGAATACCAGCGGCAATCGGGCTGGTCGTCGTTGGCGCACCGCACCTCGACGACGTTTTGGCCTGCGTGCACGCGCTTCGTGATGTCCGCGAAGAAGGGGACGAAGCCATAGGGCGGCACGTCGATTTCGAAGCCGTTGACAATCAGACGCGCATCGCGGTACACGCCCTCGAATTCCAGCAGCAACGTGCCCGCGGCCTGTTCGTCGGAAAGCTCGAAGCACTTGCGGTAGCGGTAGGACCCGCCATAGTAATAGCCCGATGTGCTCTGCGCCGGCGCTTCTGGCCCGCGCTGGTTGCCCAACATGGCGTCATGCGGCACGATGACCTGCTCGAAGTCGCCCCCGTCTCGCGAGAATTCCCATCCGTCGCAAAAACCGCTTCGCTTCATGCGTCCTCCCGTGCCGCGAGTAACCGATGCCGCGATTAGTATACGTGAACGAGCCCGCTTCCCGCGCCCCTCGCGCTTGTTCCATATCGGCGACAGTCACCCGCTCGAATCGGTCGCTGACCGAGATGGCCGCTTCGTCGCTAGTTTTATTTTCCCTGATGATGTACCTTCTCAGTGTGCCTGTATTTCAATCTGCGTCTTTGGTCCAAGAGGGGGCGTGGCGGGCGCGAAGAAAGCATTTTGTCGACATTAGGAAGGTGGCACTATGATCAAGATTGGCATCAACGGATTCGGTCGCATCGGCTCGCTGGTTTTCCGCGCGGCCATGCAGTCCGACGATATCGAGGTTGTCGCCATCAACGCGCCGAGGCACCCCGCATCGCAGATTGCCTACGCCGTCAAGTACGATACCTTCACGGCCGCTATGAGGGCGAAGTCGATTTCGACGACGAGACCGACATCCTGACCGTTGACGGCAAGGCAATCAAGGTCATGTCCGACGAGGCGTATCGCGACGCGGCGCAGATTCCCTGGGGCAACCTAGGCGTCGATTACGTCATGGAATGCACCGGCCAGTACCGCCAGCACGTAAAGGCCCAGAAGCACATCGACGCCGGCGCCAAGGTCGTCGTCATCTCCGGCCCGACAAAGGAAGACGTCCCCATGTTCGTGTGCGGCGCCAACCTGCATGAGTACGAGCCCAGCATGAACATCGTGTCCAACGCGTCGTGCACCACCAACTGCGTGGCCCCGCTCGCCAAGGTCGTCAACGACAAGTTCGGCATCGTCGAGGGCTTCCTGACCACCATCCATGCCACTACCGCTTCACAGTCCCCGGTCGACGGTTTCCCCAAGAAGAACTGGCGCCTTGGCCGCTCGGTGTTCGGCAACATCGTTCCCACCACCACCGGCGCAGCTGACGCCGTCGGCAGGGTCGTCCCCGAGCTGAAGGGCAAGATGACGGGCGTTTCCATCCGCATCCCGAGCCCCAACGTCTCGCTTTCCGACCTCACGATTCGCCTGGCCACCCCGGCGTCGTACGACGAGATCTGCGCCGCCATCAAGGAAGCCGCCGAAGGCGAGCTTGCGGGCATCCTGGGTTACACCGAAGACGAGGTCGTGTCGCAGGACTTCTGCCGCGACGCCCACACTGCCATCTTCGACAAGGGCGCCGGCAAGGCCCTGAACGACCAGTTCGTCAAGCTGATGGCTTGGTACGACAACGAGTGGGGCTTCTCGAACAAGATGCTTGACCTCACGCGTTACATCGACGCGCAGCGCAACGCTTAAAACACAGCTACAACACGCAATGCAAAAAGGAGGCGAGTCTGGCGCTCGCCTCCTTCGTTTGCGCGACGCCCAAGGGAGGGGATGGCGCCGCGCCTTTTTTGCAGGGGCGCCCAAGGGGAAGAGGCGCCCTTCATGGGAAGGTGTCTAGGAGGGGAACGACACCGCTTTTTCGATTACTCGGGACCGTTTGGGGTACGCTGTCCTTTCGTCGATGATTGCACTATAGGCCCCTTTCCTGAAACGAGCCTGAAACGCGATGCGCAGTTGACTTGGTATACTTTGTGAATCCGATTAAAGGGGCCCCTATGAACATGGAACAACTCGTCAACATCACTGACACGATCGATACGTACATGTACACCTACTTCTTGGTGTTCTTGCTCATCTTCACGGGCTTGTACTTCACCATCCGCACGAAAGGCGTGCAGTTCACCCACCTGAAGGACATGTTCAAGTCGATCACCGAGAAGAAGCATGTCGAGGGGCAGAAGAGCGTTTCGTCGTTCCAGGCCATGATGGTGTCCACGGCCAGCCGCGTCGGCACGGGCAACATCGCCGGCGTTGCGACGGCCATCGCCGTGGGCGGCCCGGGCGCCGTGTTCTGGATGTGGGTCATGGCGCTGATCAACGGCGCGTCGGCGTTTGTCGAGTCCACGCTCGCGCAGATTTGGAAGGTGCGCGGCGACAACGGCGAGTTCCGCGGCGGTCCTGCGTACTACATCGAGCAGGCGCTGCACAAGCGCTGGTTGGGCATCGTGTTCGCCATCTCGCTGATCCTGTGCTTTGCGATTGGCTTCAACGGGCTGCAGACGTACAACATGAGCTCTTCGATAGAGTACTTCTACGATCAAGCCGTCATGGGCCAGGCTGGCGCGCCCGGTTACTTCGACACGCGCATCCCGTTCGTCATCGGCTTGATGCTGGCAATCATCTTCGCGTTCGTGCTGTTCGGCGGCACGCATCGCATCAGCTTCCTGACGTCGGTCATCGTGCCTGCCATGGCCATGCTCTACCTGGTGCTGGCCGTTGTCATGGCCGTCATGAACGCCGCTGTGTTGCCCGACGTGTTCGGCCTCATCTTCGCGGAGGCGTTCGATTTCGACTCGATTATCGGCGGCTTCGCGGGCTCGATGATCGTGCAGGGCATCAAGCGCGGCCTGTTCAGCAACGAGGCCGGCATGGGCTCCGCGCCGAATGCCGCCGCTGCGGCATCGGTTTCGCACCCGGTGAAGCAAGGTCTCGTGCAGGCGCTGTCGGTGTTCATCGACACCATCCTCATCTGCACGTGCTCGGCGGTCATGATCATGCTTTTCGTGCAGGGCAATATGGAACTGACGCCGTTCGGCGGTGCCGCCGACGGCCTGACCAACATGCCGCTCGTCCAGCAGTCCATGCTGGCGGCGTTCGGCGATGCCGGCATCATCTTCATGACGGTCGCCATTTTCGCGTTCGCGTTTTCAAGCCTCATCGGCAATTACTTCTACGCCGAGCAGAACTTCAAGTTCATCACGACGAGCCGTCCGGCGCTGTACGTGTTCCGCATCGTGTGCGCCGTCGTCGTGTTCTTCGGCGCGCAGTCGAACCTGACGCTGGCGTGGAACCTGGCCGACATCTTCATGGGCATCCAGGCTTTCATCAACATCGTCGTCATCCTGATCCTGGGCAAGTGGGCGTTTGCGGCACTGAAGGACTACGACGAGCAAAAGGCCAAGGGGCTCGACCCCGTGTACGAGGCGTCGAAGTTCCCGGGCATGCCCGCCACCGAGTGCTGGCACGAGACGCGCGAAGAGTTGCCGACGTACGATGACAACATCGCCTTTGACAACATAGAGGACTAGCGGAAGCCGTATCTCATGCTCAAAAAGTTGGAAGGCGAAGTGCTGTCCGAGCTTATCCGCGAGTTGGTGTCGGATATCGAAGGCGATATCGTCTCGTGGCGCAGGCATTTGCACGAGCATCCCGAGCTATCGACCCACGAAGTCGAGACGTCGGCGTTCGTGCGCTCGAAGCTCGACGAGTGGGGGATAAGCCACCGCATCGTGGAGGGGCCTCGTCCCGCCGAGTTGGCAGCCGGGCGGCCGGAATTCATCGGTACGGGCATTATCGCCACCATCCGCGGAGAAGCTGCCGGCGCGTATGACGATGAGGGCAATCCCGTCCGCCGCATCGCGCTGAGGGCCGATATGGACGCGTTGCCGGTGACTGAGCAAACCGGGCTCGATTACGCCTCGCGCAACGAGGGAGTCATGCACGCATGCGGCCACGATTGCCACATTGCCATGATGCTCGGCGCTGTTTGCGTGCTGAATCAGTTACGCAGTAGCCTACGCGGCGAAGTGCGCGTGCTCTTCCAACCTTCCGAGGAGAATTCCCTCGGCGCCCGAGACATGATCGCCGCCGGTGCGCTCGACGGCGTCGACGCCATATACGGCGCGCACATCTGGAGCGAGGTCGAAGGCGGCACCTTCTCGTGCGAAGCCGGCCCGCGCATGGCGTATTCCGACTGGTTCCGCATCGACATCGAAGGCGTCAGCGCGCACGGGTCGATGCCGCACAAGGGTGTGGATGCCATTGTCGTGGCGGCCGAGATCGTCAATTCGCTGCAAGTGCTCGTGTCGCGGCGCACGTCGCCGTTCGAGCCCGCGGCCATCACGGTCGGCGAGATACACGGAGGCACGGCGCGCAACATAATAGCCGGTTCGGCATACCTGACCGGCACGCTTCGCACGTGGCATGAGGGCATGCGCGATAGCATGATCGAAGGCATCGAGCGCGTGGCCGACAAGGTTTCGCACGCGTTAGGAGCCGACGTCACGTTTTCGCTGGAGCCTGGAAATCCCGGCGTCGTGAACGACGCGGCATGCGCCGAGGCTGCGCGCAAGGCGGTCGTCGAGGTATTGGGCGAGCAGGCCGTCGGTTCGTACGAGGGTACGCTTGCCGGCGAGGATTTCGCCGAGTACCAGCAGCTGGTGCCCGGGGTGTTCGTGTTCGTGGGAACCCACAATTCCGCCATTGGCGCCGATCACCCGCAGCACAGCTGTTATTACCAGGTCGACGAGGCCATGCTGGCCAAGGGCTCGATGGTCGCAGTTCAGTGGGCATGCGACATGCTGGCATAAGGCGCCACCTAAGATCGCGTCATATCTCATCACACGTTTCTTGGGTTGCCGTCATATAAAAATTTCCCCTTGCATTCGCCTGTGGGCACGCGCATAATGGCGCTTGCGCTTTTCTGCGAAGCCGTCGGAATCGACTCGTTCGAGACCGGTGGTGGAGAAAACTCTGGAGAACTCTTAAGTGAGTGCCGAAGGTGCAAGGCCCGCGAGGGCTGAATCTCTCAGGCAAACGGACGGAGGCGACACAGCGCGGCATATTGCCGCGCGTCTCTTCCCCCTTTTTCAGAGTTACCAAGTGCAAGGGTGTTAGTGCGCCTTGTGTGGCGCAGCATGTGAAAGGGGAAGCATTGGAATCGGCACTTGCATCTATTAACGATTTCCTTGGGGCGGTCGACGACCTGGTTTGGGGCATCCCGCTGATTTGCCTCATCTTGCTCGGCGGCATCTGGCTGACCATCCGCGTGGGCGGCTTGCAATTCCGCAAGCTGGGCAAGGCGCTTCATTACATGATGAAGAACGAGAAGGGAGCTGGCGGCGAAGTCACCTCGTTCGCAGCCTTGTGCACCGCGCTGTCGGCCACCATCGGCACCGGTAACATCGTCGGCGTGGCGACGGCTGTCGTGGCCGGCGGCCCGGGTGCGCTGTTCTGGATGTGGGTTGCGGCCCTGTTCGGCATGGCCACGAAGTTCTCCGAGGGCATGCTGGCGGTCAAGTATCGCAGCTACGACAAGAAGACCGGTCATGTGCTCGGCGGTCCGTTCTATTACATCGAGCGCGGCATGGGCAAGAACTGGAAATGGCTCGCCAAGCTGTTCGCGTTCTTCGGCGTGTGCGTCGGCCTGCTGGGCATCGGCACGTTCGCGCAGGTGAACAGCATTTCCAGCTCGATTAACGGCTTCTTCGACCCGGATAGCGCCGCCATTGCGTTCAGCGCATTCGGCAATGATTACACGTGGGCGACCGTCATCGGCGGCCTTGTGCTGGCCGTGTTCGTGGCCCTCATCGTCATCGGCGGCCTGCGCCGCATTGCCGCCGTGGCCGAGAAGGTCATTCCCGTCATGGTCGTCATCTACGTGATCATGGGCCTGCTGGTCATCATCTTCAACATCACGGCGCTGCCCGACGCGTTCGTGCAAATCTTCGAAGGCGCGTTCGGCCTTCGCGCCGCTGCCGGCGGTGCGCTCGGCGCCATGATCATCGCCATGCAAAAAGGCATCGCGCGCGGCATCTTCAGCAACGAGGCCGGCTTGGGTTCCGCGCCCATCGCCGCCGCCGCCGCGCAGACGCGCGAGCCAGTGCGCCAGGGCCTCGTGTCCATGACCGGCACGTTCCTCGACACCATCATCGTGTGCTCGATGACCGGCCTTGCCCTGGTCATGACGGGTGCCGGCAACACGGGCCTCGAGGGCGCGCAGGTGACGATGTACGCGTTTGCCGAGGGCTTGCCGTTCGTGCCCGCGGTCGTGACCAATTTCCTCGTCATGCTGTGCATGGCGCTGTTCGGCTTCACGACGATCCTCGGTTGGGATTACTATTCCGAGCGCTGCCTCGAATACCTGACGAACGGCAACATGAAAGCCGTCAAGGTGTACCGCTGGCTGTACATCATCGCCGTGTTCATCGGCCCGTACATGACGGTAGCCGCCGTGTGGACCATTGCCGACATCTTCAACGGCCTCATGGCCATTCCCAACATGATCGCGTTGCTGGCGCTTTCGGGCATCGTGGCGCGCGAGACGCGGGACTTCCTGCGTCGTCTCAACGAGAACGGCGGTCACGAAGAGGGCATGGTCCCGTACGTGAACGATCCTTCCACCTGGAAGAGCGGGGCGCCCGAATAGAAGATGCGATCATAGAGCGTCAAAGCGCCCGAGGACTGCGGGTTCCCGGGCGCTTTTCGTTGCGCATTGGAGTGTTGGCTATTTGCCGCCAACCATCTGGTTGTAACTTCCGAAGGCCCATGCGTAAAAGTCAGTAGAAGGCTTGAAGAAGTCGAGGAAGGGTTGGATGTAGCTGAAAATCTCGGTTTGGCCCTCGGTCGTAATCGTCGGCGCCGTGACGTAGTACCACAGGAAGAAGCCGATGAACATGTACATGATGAACAGGATCAAGACAATCGAGATGATTTTCTTCACAATGAAATATGCGCGCTTTGCCGGTGTTGCCATCGCTTCTCCAACCATGGTCTGATGCGCTTGACTTCGTGTTTTCAGGTCAGTTCGCAGTATATCAAACGCGATTTCCCCTGCCCGTTCAACAGTTGCGTGCCGTATTTCGCGCGCGTCGCCCGCGCTGGTGGCTGCGCACTATAATATGCGTTCGAACAGGGGGTTTTCTGATAGGCCGGCGGACGATTGCGGAGGCGGGCATGAAGATCATGGTCAGCGCTTGCTTGATGGGCGAGAACTGCCGATATGACGGTGGGAACAACCTGAACGACGACGTGCTTCGGATGCTGGCCGGCAACGAGGTGGTTCCCGTTTGTCCCGAACAGCTGGGCGGCTTGCCGACTCCGCGCGTGCCGTCTGAAATCTGCGACGGGGTCGTCATGACGCGGGACGGCACAGACGTGGATCGGGAGTTTCGCGCCGGTGCCGCGGCGTGCCTTAATATTGCCATGCGCGAAAAGCCCGACTTGGTCGTGTTGCAATCGCGCAGTCCCAGTTGCGGTGTGAACCAGCGCTACGACGGCACGTTTACGGGAACGCTGGTACGCGGATCTGGCGTGACGGCGCAGCTTTTATTGCAGAGCGGGTTTACCGTCATCGATGCTGAGGATGTGCAATGAGGACATTGCGGAAAACGGGGAAGAGGGCCATCGCACTTGCCGTTATCGCGGCGCTTGCGTGTATGTGCGTCGCGATAGCGGGCTGCAACAGCTATGACCCGCAGTCGAGCGAGGATGGGGCGGTTCGCTATTATCAGGACAAGTACACTGGGAAAGCCTCGGTGGCCGAGTCGCATGGCCTTGGCAATTACCAACTGTTCGGGTATTCGTACAGCGGCATGGAATACATCATGTCGGACGGAACCTCGGTCATCTACCTCGACGACGAGGGCGTGTACCGCGACAACCGGCAGTCATCCGAAATTCAGGAGGCTGCCAGTGCCTTCGTGAAAGGCAAGCTCGCCGATATCCCCGGGGCGCTGACGCCGATCGAGTTGGAGTCAGTCGGGTACGAGGATAGTTTCGAAACGAGCGAGGGCGAGGGAGTCTTCTGGCACGCCCGCTATGACGGCGATATCGAGTCTTTCCTGCAAGAGGAAAAGCCGCCCCTTGTCATCAGGGATTACTACAGCGGGGCGGACTACGGCGAGGGTCGTTTCAGCTATTCGGTTGCCTACGACGAAGCGCAGGCCGATGGCTTGGAAGACGCCTACCTCGGCCTTTCCCGCTATGTCGATTTGAAGTGGACGGCATTGGCCGTGGTCGACCGCGAGACGTTCGAAGCACGCGGCGACGCCTTGTCGCTGTTCGACGATGGGCTGCGTTACACGGTCTCGTTCGAGCCCGATTCGCAGGGCGGTTGCAAGGCCGTGCGGTTCAAGCCCGTTTTCGTCAAGCTAGTCGACGGGATAGACGTCAGCAGCGCCACAGCAGGCGTCACGCTTAAGGAAGGCGATGTGCGCTTCGTCGACAAGGGCGACGGCTTTGCCGAATGCCGGGTTTCGGGAGAAGCGGCGGCACATGCCGGCGAGATGTCGTATTACATACGAAACGACAGCGCTTTGGGCATTGTCAAGGTGGACGGCATCGACCGCTTCGACAAGGTGTGCGATCCCTTCGAGCATTTGGATTACCGCAAGTTCTACGATGGCGCGACGTATTACATCGGCGACGTGTCGGCTATCAAACCTCGCATCGAAATCGAAAGCGTGGCGGACGACAAGGTCGTTGCGCGGTACCACACGTATTTCAAGGACCAGATTCGCAACGTGAGCTTGAAGGTAATCGGCTCTGCATCGGAAGACGACAGCGGCAAGATATCCACGTTCGTGTCAACCGAGTTCGAAAGCCGCATCATCGGTGAAACGGATGACGGATGGCTCTGCGAGGTTGCAGTGCCCGAAGGCGCAAGACCGGACAACACGCTGTATTTCCAGTTCACTTATGACGGCGATGATGACGTCAACGTGCAAATCGAGCAGCCGGTCACCTTTCGGTGAACTATCATTGATAACGTGAACGACACCGCGGGATATGGGAGGCGGATATGGCGAAGATGAGCGTAAGCGCAAGCGGATTGGGTAGCAACCCCGGAAAGCTGATGTTTTACCTGGGCATGCTGTTCGTCGTGTTAGGCGCGCTCATTGGCGGAAGCTCCATCGTGGGGGCGATTGCCTCGCCCATGCACGAGATGGTGATGTTCGGCGTCATATTCCTCGTTGTTTTCTGCGGGATCGGCGGCCTTTTCGCGAAAATCGGATACGACAACATGCACGCCAGCGATGAGGTGCTGCGCGAGGGCGCGGCATATCTGGGCAAGATTTACTCGTACGAGCCCGACTACCAGATCATGATGAACGGCCAGCCGTGCATCACGTTGGTCGTGCGCTACATGATGGCGGGGCAGATTCGCGAAGCGCGCGTGAACACGGGCGAAGTCGACCCGGCGCGTTATCCGCGCGGAGCAACCGTTTCGATAAAGATTCACGAGGGCGTGGCGGCTCTGGTGCCCGATTCTATTAGCAATATGCGCATCGAGCGGGAAGACGATTTGATGAACCCCGACTTCGATCCCAGTGGCGCCATGTCGTCGATTGGTGTGTCGTGCCCCAATTGCGGCGCCAACATCGTCGTGCCGCTTGGCATGTCGCGTTTCTGCCCGTACTGCAACAGCAAGGTCAGCGTCACTTCCGACGGCAGCGTGGTCGGCTAGCGCCATCGCTCCACTGTGCGCTTGCTTGTGCGTCGAGAACCTTTCGCGGTGTTCAGCACCGCACTTCTGCTGTTTTGTGTCAGCGAAATCGCGCACTTCCGAATTATTCGTCCATCTGCGAAATTTCACTGACAGAAATCCTAGAAGTGCTTGAAAACCAGCCCCTTCTGTTGTGCACTTCTCGCCATAACCGTCCCGAAACGGGTGAAAAAGCGCGCACTTCCGCCAAACCTGTCCACGAAAAAATGGAAATGGATGGAATTGCTGGAAGTGCTTGATTACTTGGATGGAATTACGCGAAGTGCGTGCCCTTCGAAGAGCATGCAGGCAGGATTTATCTGGAAGTGTTTGATTGCCTGGATAAAAACGTGGGACTTGCACGATACGGGGTTCCGTGGCAAGGCTATCCAGAATTGCACGCATTAGCTATAAGCGCCCGATGATTGCGAGCTTCTTGCGCCGGCGTTGCAAGCGCAGAGGTTACACTGATAGCAGAATGGATTTGGATGATGGAGCGACCGTGGACGGAAAGCTGTTCATATCTGCCATAACCAAGTTCGTGCTGGGCGCTGTCATCGTCGGGTTGCTGGTATTTGTGCCCGCTGGGACGATCGGCTGGTGGCGCGGCTGGCTGTTCATGGCCATCCTCTTCGTTCCCATGTTCGGTGCCGGGCTGGTCATGATGGCCAAGGCGCCCGACCTGCTGCGCAAGCGCCTCGATGCAAGGGAAGACGAAGACGAGCAGAAATCCGTGCTCGCGTTGTCGGCGGTCATGTTCGTCGCCGCCTTCGTTGTGGCTGGTCTCGGGCACCGTTTTGGGTGGCCTGAATTGCCCGCTTGGGCATCGTGGGTCGGTGCCGTGGTGTTTCTCGCTGCCTACGCGTTGTACGCCGAGGTCATGCGCGAGAACGCCTACTTGTCCCGCACAATCGAGGTGCAGGAGGACCAGCACGTTGTCGACACGGGGCTGTACGGCATCGTGCGCCATCCCATGTACAGCGCCACACTGCTGCTGTTCCTGTCGATGCCCATCGTGCTGGGGTCTGCGTTCTCGTTCGTCATCATGCTGTTCTATTTGCCCATCATCGCCAAGCGGATCCGCAACGAGGAGCACGTGCTTGCGGAGGGCTTGCCCGATTATCGCGAGTACATGGCCCGCATAAAGTGGCGTCTTGTGCCCCACGTCTGGTAGACGAGAATCGCCACCACACGTTGTCTGATAAGGAGCCGTCTATGCAACCTGCCGATACCGCAAATCCTGCTATTGAAGTTCGTATTGCCCGCATCAGCGAGATGGAGGCAGCCTTCGGCGATGCCTTCGTTGCATTGTTGGGTTTTGAGCAGGATTTAGATGATTTCGAGGCTGTACAACCAGTGATTGAAGTCCTTTCCTCCTACTACGGAAGTCAGGAATGGTTCGAAGATCGCGAGGCCGACGAAACGGGCGAGCTTCCCGCCGATCTGGAACGCGGCGTGCTTGGTGAAGACTTACCTTATGATCTGCTGGTCCGCTACCACGATTTGGCTATCCGCATGCTTGAGGTCGCCACTCGCGCGCTCAAAAGCTGATTACTGAGAAAAAGATGGCGCAATACAACCATTCTGTGACGTGTTGTCGCACTTGCAAAGGTTGATACCTGTTAGAATTAGTAGCCCACTGGTTATCCGAAAAGGGAAAACAATGGATCTCAGCTTGTTCGCGATTCTCGGTCAGGTTGCCGCGTATCCTTCGCTGGCTGTAATCATCATCCTCTCGCTCGTCGTCACGGTTATATCCGGTGCAACCGATGCCCCCAATGCCATTGCCACGGCTGTCTCCACGCGCTGCCTCACGCCGACGCAGGCGCTCATCTTGGCTGCTGTGTTCAATTTCATCGGCTTAGTCGGTATGACGTACATTTCTACCGCCGTCGCACACACCATGTTCAACATGGTCGACTTCTCAGGCGACACGCACCAAGCGCTCATGGCGCTTATGGCGGCGATGATCGGTGCCATTGTATGGGGCATTTTCTGTTGGTGGCGCGGTATTCCCGCGTCTAAATCGCATTCGCTCATCGCCGGCATCACAGGCGGCGCCATCGCCATGAACGGTTGGGGAGGCGTTGTCCTGGGCGAGTGGATGAAGGTCATCTACGGCATGGTGTTCTCGCTTGTGGCGGGCTTCGTCTTGGGATGGGTTTTGGTCAGGTTCGTCGAATGGGCTTTCCGTAGCATTCCCATCCGCTCGGCGAATCCCGTGTTCGTTGCAACGCAGGATATTCTGGCAGCGTTCCTGTCGTTCTTGCACGGAGCTCAAGACGGGCAGAAGTTCATGTCCATCGCCATCTTGGGTATCGCGCTTTCGTTCGGCATGGAATCTGCCGAGCAAGCCGGTTTCCCGTTCTGGCTCATGATCACGTGCTCGCTCGCCATCTCGCTCGGCACGTTCCTGGGCGGCAAGCGCATCATCAAATCCGTTGCCATGGACATGGTCAAGCTCGAGAAGTATCAGGGCGTCGCCGCTTCCACCAGCACGGTCATCACGCTGTTCATCTCGAGCATCACCGGCATGCCGGTTTCGACTTCGCACTGCTCCACGTCGGCCATCATGGGCGTGGGCGCGTCGAAGAGCATCAAGCGCGTCAACTGGTCCATCGCCAAGGACATGGTGCTGGCATGGGTCCTCACGTTCCCGTGCTGCGGCCTGATCGGCTTCATCCTGGCCAAGGTTTTCATGCTGTTCTAATCAGTGTAAGGCCGTAGCAAATATTGAGTATTTTTGCCAATGGTTCCCGAAGGACAATGTGCCGCTATGCCATTTTGTAACCAGCGCGTGCCAAAGCGTCGAGCGTAGGTTGCAAATCATCCGACTTCACGAGAACGTAGTCGGTGTTGAAAGTCGATACGACGAAGATGCCGATTTCCGCCTCGGCGAGCACGCTGCTGATGCGGGCGAGGATTCCCTTTAACGAGAAATCGAGCATACCCTCGATGCGGAACGCCTTCCAACCGTCCTCGCGTGCAACTGCGTTTTCGGGAGTGTAGGCAGTGGGGCATACGAGCGAGACTTCCTCGTCGGTCACGCAGAGGAACGTGAGCTCGCGGGAAAGGTCAAGCCCTTCAATGCCGGCAACCTTGCAGATGGTCAAATTCTCGTCGAACGCTTTCAGTTTCATACGGCCTCGAATCGCTTGTTAGGAATACCCGTTTCGCATGGGACGATGTGTTGGCATTTGCCGCAACCATAACGCGGCTTGAAGCGGATCTTCGTCTCTTCCATATATACCCAGCATGCCTGGTAGTCCTTGCCGTGTTCGAGCGAGAGGGCGTTGACCGGGCAGCGCTTCGTGCAAGCACCGCAACGGGTGCAATACGCATATGGGTCGTCGCCGTAAGGTCGCGGCGTGGGTTGGATGTCGGCAGTTGTGATGATGCTGCCGAACCGCCCGGCTTTTCCCACGCGCGTGATCAGGTGCGCAGAAAGACCGAACGTGCCCAAACCCGCTGTGAACGCGACGTGCCTTTCGGACCAACTGCTGACGAACAGGGGTCGTCCGACGGCCTCTTCGGGTTCGCGTTTGTGGATGACGAGCGAGGGCTCGAGCGCTGGGATGCATGTTTTAAAGCCCGCGTCGCGCAGCCAGCCTTCGACCATGCGGTCGGTGGCGTGGATGAATTCGTGGCCTTCGATGCGGCCATGCAACCATTCATCAGACGGTACGCTAAGGTTGTCCCAGTTGCTTTTGCGCACCGGCTCCGAGAATGGGTAGAAGATCGAGATGACGCTACGCGCGCCGGGAAGCCAATCGCCGGGCAGCCTGAAGGTGTCGCCGAGGATCTTGTCTTCGGCTTTGACGCGCGTGAACATCGGGTCGTCGGCACTCGCGCAACCCACGATGGGGGCGTCGAACATCGGCGTGCCCGCTATCTCA
>JAFWJU010000065.1 GCA_017511465.1 Eggerthellaceae bacterium
ACTCGCAGGGGGGGGACTTGAACCCTGCGAAGGGCGAAGGCGCCAGTGGCGCCTTCGGGCCCGAGCACGCCGATAAGCGGGCGCAGGGCAGCGCTTGCGCAGCAAGCGCCCAAGTCCCCCCCTGACCACCATGCAAGTTCGGAAGACTCCCAAGAACGGGGGTCTTCTTGTTTTGGGGAACTCGCAGGGGGGGGCTTGAACCCTGCGAAGGGCGAAGGCGCCAGTGGCGCCTTCGGGCCCGAGCACGCCGATAGGCGGGCGCAGGGCAGCGCTTGCGCAGCAAGCGCCCAAGTCCCCCCCTGACCACCATGAAAACACCAGGTCAGCCGCTTGAATGGCTGGCCTGATTGCTTTCTAGGGCGGCATTCCTGTGCAAATCATTTGCAAATCGTTTCTCGCCTCACCCCCTATGCCCCTCTGGCTTCGACGGCGTTAATAGGCGCGGGTATAATGACGGTGCCGCATAAGAGGGGGAAATTTGGGGGACGGCTTCACATCAAAGCCAGTCGTCGTGTTGGGTTTTGGCGCTGCAGCGATCAGCGCCATTTGCGCATTGCGCGATAGCGGATACGACGGACCGCTCACGGTAGTGACCGACGCGGATCCCGAACCGTACAGCCCCGTGCTCACTTCGTATTACGTAGGCGGGCGGATTCCCCGAGACCAGTGTTTCCCGTGGTCCGACCTCGATGTCGCAAGCATGATCGACGATATGCGCTCAAATGAGCACATAGAGTCGATTGATGTTGAGGCACATGAGGTTAAGCTGGCTAACGGGCAGTGTCTCGGTTATTCCAAGTTGCTTATCGCAACAGGCGCTCAGCCAATTGCGCCAGGCTTTCCTGCTTCGCATTCGTATAAGCCCCATGTGCTGCGAACCATGCAGGATGCCGAGCGATTACGTGGTGCGCTCATCGCCTGGCCTCACGTTCGCGTTCTCGTTTCGGGAACATCGATGGTAGGGCTCAAGGCGCTCGAAGCGTGCCTCGACCGCGAAGCCGATGCGACATTGCTCGGTCGAAGCGGCCATATCATGCGCGCCACTGCCCATCCGCTGGTCGCCGAGCGTTTCGAGCAATTGCTCGTAGATCGCGGCGTGACCCTGCGCCTGTCGCAAACGGTCGTAGACGTCGAAGAGAGCGCCGATTGTCCCGAATGCTCGGTCTGCTTCGACGACGGTGATGTCGAGCAGTTCGACGAGATCATATTGGCCCAGGGTGTGAAGCCGAACCTCTCGTTCGTCGCGCCCGGGTCAATCGAAATGCACAAGGGCGTTGTCGTCGACGATTTCATGCGCACGAGCGCCCCCGATGTCTTCGCCGCAGGCGATGTTGCCGAGGCACTCGACGTGTCCAGCGGCCAAAAGCGCATCATCGGCTTGTGGCATAACGCCGTTCGCCAAGGACGCTGTGCGGGATCGGCCATCGCCGCCGAGTGCGCAGGGCGCAAGCCAACTCGTCCGTACGCGGGCTCCATCCCATCGAACGTCATCCATGTACGCGACATCTTGTTCGCCTCGGCGGGCTCGCTTTCCGAACAAGAGGGCCGGTGTTTCGACGTGCGCGAGGAAAACGGAATGATGTGCGTGTTCGTCTACGAGAAACAAACGGGAACAGACCAGCTGGTGGGATTCAACATCCTTGCGGTCGTCCCGCAAGATGGAAAGCACGATGTGCTCGTCGACGAAATAGGCGCATATCGTCGCGAGATATTCAATTCGTATGTATAAGCGGCAAATGGAAAGGTGAGCCGATGAACGACCTCGAGCTTAAGATGAAGGGCAAGGTGCCGGGTCCTGACACCGGAATCGAAATCCGAAAATCTGTGTGCGCGATTTGCGACCCCGGCACGCAATGCGGGCTCGACCTGTACGTCAAAGACGGCAAGATCGTCAAGGTTGCAGGAACGAAGGAAGCCCCGCATTCGCACGGAACGCTATGCAGCAAAGGCGCTGCGATGCGCCAGTACGTCTACAGCCCCGATCGCATCATGACTCCCCTGCGCCGCGTAGGCGAGCGCGGGTCGGGCGAATTCGAGCCCATATCGTGGGACGAGGCTCTTGACGAAATCGCCTCGCGGCTCAATGCGATCAAAGAAGAATTCGGCCCCGAATCGGTCATGTTCTTCTCGGGTTATGCCAAATGGGCGCGCGCCTACCTGATGCGATTCGCTTTGGATTTCGGGTCGCCGAACTACATGACCGAGTCGAGCACGTGCGCAACTGCAATGGTCATGGCGCAGCAATTGACATATGGCGCGCCCGCTGCCGCCGACCTTAAGAACACGAGCTGCATCGTGTACTGGTCGCACAACCCCTCGGCGACGAAGGGGCTCAACCTTGCGGGCATCAACAAGAAGATTGAGTCCGGCCTGAAGATGATCGTCGTCGATCCCCGCGTGACCGACATTGCCCAGCGCGCAGATGTGTTCTTGCAGATACGTCCCGGCACCGATGGCGCTTTGGCGCTGGCCTTCGGCAACGTCATCATCGAAGAGGGGCTCTACGACAAGGGCTTCGTGGAAAACTGGAGCGTTGGATTCGAGGAATACCGTCAGGTCACGGCAGACATGACGCCCGAGAAGGCTGCCGGCATCTGCGGGGTTTCGGCGGCGGATATCCGCGCGGCAGCGCGCATGTACGCAGAGGCGAAACCGGCTTGCATACATTTCAGCGCCGCACCCGTCGTGCACCATACGAACGGCGTGCAGAATTACCGCGCTGTCTTTTGCCTTATCGCCCTGACAGGCAACCTCGACATCGCCGGCGGCAATCGCATGAACCCGCCATCGCTCGTGCACATGCCCGGAGGCTTTCCCACGCGCGAACGCGAGTTCACGGGCGCGCAAAGGCTTTCCGACATGCCCGAACGAGTCGGTTCGAAGCGGTTCCCCGTATGGGCGCGCCTATGCAACGAGGCTCAGGCCTGCGACGTTCCCCGTCAGATCAGGACGGGCGACCCGTACCCGCTGAAGGCGTTCTTCGCACTGGGGTTGAACTACCGCATGTGGCCCGGTTCGCAAGACTTCATCGACGCGCTGTGCGAACTCGATGTCATCGTCGACGCCGATTTGATCCTCACGGACAGCGCCAAATACGCCGACATCGTCTTGCCCGCTTGCAGTTCGGCTGAGCGTCGCGAAATCCGCTGCTGGCCGATGGGCTATGTGCAGTTTTCGCAACCGGCTATCGAACCGGTGGGCGAATCGAAGAGCGACGTGCAGATCCTGTCTGAGCTCTCGAAACGGTTGGGACTAGGAGACGACTTGCTCGAAGCGGGGATCGAGGCGTGTGTCGAATGGATGCTGGAGCCATGCGGTCTGACCGTCGAGGAGCTGAACAAGCATCCCGAGGGCATGTGGGTTCCCGACGCGAAGCCGCCAGCAGAGCGCAAGTACCTGAATGGCGGGTTCCGCACGCCGTCGGGCAAGGTCGAGTTCGTATCGACGTTGCTCGCAGAAGTCGAAGGCGAGGGATTCGAGCCGGTTCCCTCGTATAGGGAACCGGTGCTGAGCCCCGCCTCGAGCCCCGATTTGGCAGATGAGTACCCGCTGGTTTTAGGCCTGGGGGCCCGTCTTCCGATGTACCAGCATTCGCGGACGTTCCGCCTGCCGTGGACGCGCTCGCTCAGCTACGACCCGCATGCCGACGTCAATCCCGAAGATGCGCGTCAGGCCGGCATCGAAGACGGCAGTTGGATGCGCATAAGCACGCCTCATGGCGAAGTCACCGTACGCGCGCACGTGACGCGGTTGGTGCGCGTGGGCGATGTGCATATGTACCACGACTGGCCACAGGCGAACGCAAACGACTTGCTGTCCGGCGATTATCTCGACCCGATTTCGGGATTCCCGGGTTATCGCTCGTCGTTGTGCAAGATCGAGCCCGTTCCCGCTGAAGGGAAGGAGGCTGACAATGACTAAGAAGACGCTCTGCTTCGATGCTCAGAAGTGCGTCGGTTGCTACGCATGCGCTGTGGCATGCATGGACCAAAATGATATCGACGTGGTCGGCGACGGGTTGATGTACCGTCATGTCTCGCATGTCGAAGAGGAGAACGCCGACGAGGTGCGCATCGTCCACGTCTCGATAGCGTGCCTGCATTGCGAGGCTGCGGAATGCCTCGACGCATGTCCTTCGGGGGCATTGCGGCGCGACATTGCAAGCGGCGCCGTCATCGTTCGACGCGAGCTGTGCATTGGCTGCCATGCATGTGCGATGGCCTGCCCGTTTGGCATTCCCCGTTTTGGACGCGACGGCACTATGCAGAAATGCGATGCCTGCTATGCTCGGACGCGATTCGGGTACGAACCGGCTTGTGCGGAGATTTGTCCCACGGGGGCGCTCAGCTACGCCGACGTGAACGAGGCGGCGGGGTCAAAACTCAGCAGGTTTGGCAAAACGCTGGCGTAAGGCACCTGCAACCAAATCCGTTTTCCCTTCCGAGGGCTTGCCATCGGCTTAACAGCCGGGTATGCCCATGTGCCTTGTAAACGTATTTAGCGATACAATGCATCTCCGTGACAAACGCTGACAAACATACGGGACAAAACAAGCGGCGGGGATTCCTGTCGGCGAATTTCGTGCTGTTATTCGTGGCGCATTTCCTCGTGGTGGGCGTGTACTTCCTGTTCATGACAACCATGGTGCGCCATGCAATACAGGCGTTCTCGTGCTCTGACAGCACGGCAGGGCTCGTGGCGTCGATTTTCCTCGTGGGTGGGGCGTTTGCGCGCATACTGTCGGGGCGTTATGCCGACGCCATCGGCTTGAAGCGCAGCTCGATTGCAGCGATTGTCCTGATGCTGGCCAGCTGCGCATCGTACTTCGTCGGCGACACGAGCTTGCCGATTATGCTGGCCATCCGTTTCCTGCACGGCGTATCGTTCGGCATAGCCAACACCACGATGCCCGCCCTTGTAACCGAGATCATCCCCCTCGAGGTTATGGGCGAGGGAACTGGCTGGTTCATGTTGTCGAACTCGCTTGGCACGGGAGTCGGGCCCCTGTTCGGCTTGCTCGTTTCGGGAAGCTTCGAATACAGCACGCTGTACATCGTGTGCACAGCGCTTTCGGCGGTGGCTCTTGCCGCGACTATCTTGCTTTCGGCCGGCAAGCCGCCAAGCGAGGGCGCGCGTTCTGCTATGGCCAAGGTTCCCAAGTTCAAGCTTTCATCGGTGCTCGATCCGGCAACGCGCAGGTTCTCGTTTTACATGTTCCTCGTGGCGCTTTCGTATTCGTCGGTCAACTCGTTCGTCGATGCCTATTCCACCAGCATTGGGCTGGAGGGATGGGCGGCAGGCTTGTTCATTGTCTACTCCGTGACGCTTGTCATCCTGCGTCCGCCAGTTGGGCGCCTGCAAGACCGTCGCGGTGACAATGCCGTGCTGTATCCCTCGATAGCGTGCGCGGCGTTAACTACGCTCGTATGCGGCGCTTGCTCGCTTGCGCCTTCGCCGACGCTGCTCATGTGCACGGGCGTTTTCGCGGCCGCGGGTTTCGGCACCTGCATGAGCGCCGGCTTGGCGACGGTGGGGCGCTTGGCGGGAGGCACGAAAGCGGCGCCGGGCATCGCGATGTTCTACCTGCTGTGCGATTTCGGATGCGGCATCGGCCCCTTCTTGCTCGGATTCATCGTCGGGTCGCTGGGTTATCCGGCCATGTACATGACTTGCAGCGCTATCGCGCTCATCGGCCTGGCGTACTACCATTTCGCGTACGGGAAGAACGCTCGGTAAGGCGCAAACGTCCCCGTGTTTTCGCGGGTATAATCAATTCTCAGCCGAGGTCAGGAGGCGCAATGCAGCCGAAGATGAAATGGGTTCTCAACACCATGTCGAAAGGCGACGACGGCGCGCTTTCCATCATGTCGAGGGAAAACATCGACAAAGCCCGCGCGTTTCATGCGAGCTTTCCCCAGTACGAGCCCACGCCTCTGGCAAACCTTGCGAACATGGCCAAGCATCTGGGCGTCAAGGGCTTGTTCGTCAAGGACGAAAGCTACCGATTCGGGCTCAATGCGTTCAAAGCGCTTGGAGGTTCGTTCGCCATCGCCAACTACATTGCCGAACAAGTTGGCAAAAACGTGTCCGACTGCGACTACGGTTATCTGACCTCGCCTCAGGCGCTCGAGGACCTTGGGCCGGTCACGTTTTTCACGGCAACGGACGGCAACCATGGCCGAGGGGTGGCCTGGGCTGCGCGGAAACTGAACCAGAAAGCCGTCGTTCGCATGCCGCGAGGCACCAAAGAGGCCCGTCTTAAGAATATTGAAGCCGAAGGGGCAGAAGTCACCATCGAAGACCTCGTTTACGACGACTGCGTGCGTCTGGCTGCCAGGCAAGCGGCCGAATGCGATCGCGGTGTGCTCGTTCAGGACACCGCATGGGACGGCTACGAGAAAGTTCCCTCTTGGATCATGCAGGGGTACGGGACGATGGTTGCGGAAGCTGTGGACCAGCTGCGCGCAGCCGGAGTCGAGCGCCCGAGTCATGTGTTCGTCCAAGCCGGGGTTGGATCGCTTGCGGGCGAAGTAATCGGGTGCTTTGCAAGCTTGTACCCAGACAACCCGCCGACATGCGTGGTGTTAGAGCCCCATGCGGCAAATTGCCATTACCAAAGCGCGCTTGCAGGGGATGGCGAGCCGCGGGCTTGCGAAGGCGATATGCTCACCATCATGGCTGGTCTTGCGTGCGGGGAGCCGAGCACCGTCTCGTGGGCGGTCATGCGCAACCATGCCAATGCGTTCGTCAGCTGCGCCGATGAGGTGTCGGCATTGGGAATGCGCATGCTTGCGGCGCCCATGAAGGGCGACCCGCAAGTCGTTTCGGGCGAGTCGGGCGCCGTCGGCATGGGCGTGCTGGCATCGATCATGCTGGACGATGATTATGCCGAGCTGCGCGATGCCCTCGGTTTAGGCGCGGACTCCCAGGTCATCCTGTTTTCGACAGAAGGCGATACCGACCCGCAGGGTTACCGCGATATCGTGTGGGGCGAGAGGTAGCGGGCCTTTCGGGTGGCGCGGCTTATGACGCGCGCGTGAAATAGCACCCGAAAGCAGGCGCCTCCTCTGACATGGGGTAAGGAAGCCCGTCGACGTGGAACTCGATATGCGACCACGTTCCCTTTTCCTCACCTTCGTAGGTTTTGTAATCGAGCCAAACAGTCTGGGTGTGCCCGCCATCGACAGGCGTCATCGCGCCTCCGGCGTAAACGCCGAACCCGCGCGTCGCGTCGAGCGTTCCCTCATAGGATGTTCCAGCGAACGTCATGGCGAAGGTGCCGTCTTCGCGGATTTCCAGCGTGCCGTCATCGGGAGGATTGCCGTCGGAATACCATTCAGCGATACGTTCCCGATCTGCCTCGGTTGCAACCCACGTTCCCACGAATTCCTCGGCTACCCACCAAGGCGTGTCGCCGTAATCGATGATTGCCCCCATGCCGACGATGTTGCCGGTTTCGGGAACAAGCTGCACGTACTGGCCGTGATGCCACACCCGACGCTGGCGGGCGCCCGTCTCGATAGTGGATTCCGCCGCCGAAGCGGCCGGCACCATCGTCAACATGTCGTTGGTGTAGTGGCCGTCGATCTTGCGCGTCTTGCCGTCGCACATGAGTCGCGCCAAGCGCCCGTCTTCCAACCGCATGTCGTAATGGTCTTGTGGCATGCCCGCTTCAAGGGAGAGCACCGTGTCCTCGTCGATGACCACGTTTTCGGCTTCATGGCCGTTATCGTCTATCAGCACGGCGTTTACGCCGATGCGCGTCTTGTACGCCTGGTTCACGGTGTGGGCGGTGTAATCCTGTTCCGTTGCCGCGGGTGTCGGCATTCCCGTCGCGCCGTCAATCGCGCAGGGGCGTTCGAACAGTATGCGGTCGTAGCTTGCCAAGCAGTCGCGGTCGGCCATGGTCACCGCTGCGGGGTTGCAGGGCAGCGACCAACGCGTGTAGGTCGGTTGCACCACGAACCCTTCGGAAAGCTCGCCGAGCTGCTTCGGCGCGCCGTTGCCATCATCGAGCGCATATATCGCCGTATTGTAGCCATCGGAATTGCGGTCTCCGAACCCGTACAGGTAGTAGGCGCCGTCCACGCACACGAGGCACGGCATATAGTCCTGCCGGTACATGTCGTAGAACCACGGCGTGTTCGACGCCTCGCCCGCGGGAGCGAAATCGTCGCCCGTGCCAGTGCCCACTTGCACGGTGAACGTCCAGCCGGCGCCCGAGCTCGTGCTCATGGGCGATGTGCCGAGCACACCTAGCTGCGCCCCTTCGCGATGCGCGCGTGTGACCCGCACGGATCTTCCCTTCGCATCGCCCGGCAGCTCGTAGACCGTATCGTATTCGAGTTGTGCGATGAAATCGTCGGGGATGGTGGCGCATGCGTCCGCGAAGAGCCCGGGGTGTTCTGCATAGGGCACCGACACGTACATGCCGTGGTACGCGTTCGCAAACGAGAAGTCGTTGCTGTCGAAATAGAACTTCATCCCCAGGTAGTCGGCCGTCCACGCGAGCGCTCCATGCTCAGCGGGATTCTCCATCTTGTCGCGCACGACCTGTGCCACGTCCTCGTCCTCTTCGATCATGCCCTCCATGAAATACTTCTCGTGCATGGCCTCATCGACGATTGCGGGCAGTTGCGAGGTGTCGGACACAAGGTCCTGCAGCGTTAGTTCGGCGCCCGTTTGCGAGTCGAACACGTGCGAGCTGAAACTGACCTTATCGCCCCATCCGTCAAGCTGCGAGCCTTCCGATTCGAGCACGCACAAAAGCTTGCTGTCAGCGCGGGTGACCGTTCCCGCGGAAAGGAAGTTGATGAAGTCGACTGCCGTCACCGTCTTGTCTACGCCGCCAAGGAGGAGGTCAAGCTCGTGTCCCTCGGTGGTCGATTGGGCGTCCGGATTGGTGGCGTGGTCGTGAACCTTGTCGTTGATCGCCGCTGCAGCCTGTTTGTTGCGCGCTTCAAGCGCCACCTTCAGCTGGTCGTAGCCGTCGCTTTCGAGCACGATGTCGGTGTATTCGCCATATGCTCCGTTGCCCGTTTGCTCGCCGATTTCGGCTGTTGCGTTCCTGATCATCTGCACCTGAAGCTGCTCCACGTCGGTCACGTCCTTCCGTGCGTTGGGGCTGTTCGCGCTGCTGTCATTCGAAGATTCCGAGCTTGCGCTATCGCTGCTCGAAGAAGCCGGGTTTGCACCGTCTGGCGCGCAACCAGCTAGGCACAGCGCCAAGGTAATCGCCGAAACGGCGATAACAATCATGGGCCTCGTGATTCTCATGGCGGTCCCCCCTGCCAGGCATCGTCATGCTTGAACGGCTGTTCCCGTTCAGTATAGCGGCAGTCTGACATCAGCGCGGGGTTGCGCCACTAGGCGATGCTACTGTTCTTGCTGGTCCCAGTTAATGAACAACGCCGACTTCGCAGCTTCAACTTTGCTCTTGGCGGCATCCTTGACCGACCGCATAGCCGACGAGGCAACGCTGCTTGTCGTTTCCTTCATCGTGTCGGCGACCATCGTCATGAAGCCGCTTGTGCGCATGAGCGCAAGAGCCTCACGATACGACGTGCGACGGATCGAGGACATGCGCTCGGGGCCATCGGCCGCAGTCAGCCAACGTTTGGTGATGACGCCAACGCGGAACACCAAGAACGCGCTGACAAGGCCCTCGGCTGTCGCTCCAAGAACGATGCCGCCTGCACGAGCGCCTGCACCGCCGCCCATCAACTGGCCAAGCAGGTCGCTGAGGTCCGAATCCTCGATGCCGCCGATGATGAGCGCGCTGATCATGACGCGCGTGTACAGGCGCGCCAATCCCAGGTTGGTGGGCCTGAACCCGCACAGTTCCACGATGTTGCGGACCAGGTCCAAGCAAATCGAAAGCATCGTGACCATGCTGATAAGCGGCGATCGCGCTACGGCTGCGATGAAGAACGCCGTGGTGGCGGCGCGCTTGGTCTCGGAGTCGATCTTCGGCGTGCAATGCTCGTTGAAGAAGTCGATGAGCAGGTCGTCCGCCTCGTCGCCCTTCTGCAGGAATCCCTGCACCTCGATGACTTCCTCGTCGGTGAGGTCTGCATTGGCAATGAGGTTGTCCACGAGCATCTGGCAGCGCCGGCGCTTGGCGTGTCCTTGTTCGTCACGAAGCTGGTACAGCGAGAAGATGGGGCGCTTCGCCACTTTGATCAGCGGAACGATGATGCCCACGATTACGAGGACCACCAACAGGCCGTAAAACACCCAGCCGAGGACGGGGTGTGCGTCTGACAGGTGGTCTCCCACGTTCAGCATGCTGCCCAATACGGTGAACGCCACCAGCAAGACGATGCAGGCTACAACCACATAGGTGCCCGTGTTTGACTTGCGGGCAGGCAATACGGGCGCATTCTCTTGTTGAATTGCCTCAGGTGGCTCGGCTTCTTCTTGCTGGGCCAAAACTGGCGCTGTTTCGTCCTTCTGCTCTTCTGCGGGCGCTGGCTCGGGGGCGTCCGATTCGCCTTCAACCGAGTTCGTCCATATGCTTTCAGGAACAGGCGGCCGCTCGACGGTTTTCGCCGGACCGACATCGGCCGCTGGTTGCTTGTCGTCGGGCTTTGACCACCAATGCTTGCGCGTGGGCTGTTCCTCTTCTATCGGGTCCAAGCCGAGAACGCGCCTGCCTTCGGGCGTTTGATCGAAATTGGTGAACACCTGGCGAGGTTCCGCGTTTTCTTCGGGAAGCATGGAGGTATCGTCTGACATGGCTGCTCCCTTCCTATGCCGCTAGGAATAACTGAATCGCCGCTGCACATGCTACCTGTTCAGAGGTGATTTGTGCAATCCCGACAACAGGGAGTTTGATACTCGTTATGCATTCGTAACGAGGCTTTTCGCGCAGGACGTTGATTCGGCTTTCGGGTGGTGTTTAAGCGGTATATTCAGCCCACTTTCACAGTTCGTTTTCGCTTGTAGCTAGGTTCTCTGTTGTAAGTCGAGGAGCGCTCGAGGCATGTTTCAGGCCTGCGTGGATAGATTCGCCGCGTATTGTTTCATGCATGGATCATGCGGGAAACATAGTGATAGGCGACTCGTCTGCCGAGTTCTTCTTGTTGCACGACGATGCCGCGAAGCGGCTTTCCAGACATACGGTGTGGTCAAATCCTCTTGAAGGGTGCTCGGCGGTTTCGCGCGACTGCAAAGCCATCAACCCCAACCATCCCCTTTATGGAGGACGTCCTGTTACGCTGTTGGTTCCGGAGAGAGCGCTGCGTCGTTGCAATTCGAGCATTACCTGCCGACTTGCGTCTGGACCCTTTCCCGCAAGATCCTTTTTCGAATTGCGTGAAAGCCTGTACATGGCCTCGCCGGAATGCGTGTTCTTGCGTGCTGCAAGCCATCTTCCCATTGGGAGTCTCGTTGCGCTAGCGGAAAACCTGTGCGCGCGTTATTACCTGCAAATTCCCGATGCGACGATAGCCAATCGCACGGGCTATCTGACGACTCCCAAGCAAATCCGCCAGTACCTTGAAAAGGCAACGGGACATCGCGGATGCAGGCAGGCAATGGGGGCAATGCGTTACGTGACGGGCAATTCCGCTTCTCCTGAGGAAACCAGGTCGTGGGTGCTTTCCACGCTACCAATCAGATATGGAGGGTTTGGGCTGCCTTTCACCTATATGAATTACGACGTTAGGGCTGGGCGTCTTGCAGATCTGACGGGTCAGGATAGGTATAGCCTCGATCTTGTCGCGCACCACCTAAAGCTTGCGTTCGAATACGACGGCAAGGATTACCATAGGGATGCGGAAAAAGACAAACGCCGTCGCAACGATCTGAAGGTGCTCGGCTGGGACGTGTACCCGATCGACGCGGGCGCGCTGTATTGCCCCGAAGAGTCTGTTCGCGTTGCCAAGCAGCTGGCCAAGCTCACGGGCAAGCGCCTGCGACTTGACACGGGATGGGAGCGCAAATTCGCCGACCTGCGAAAGCAGCTGGGCCTTCCCGACTAGCCATCGTGCCGCGCTTCCGCCGCGGTTAGTTTCGACGGTTTTCGCCGCCAGTCGAGCACTTCCTGCAAATCGGTCCATTCCAGTTTTTTCGCTGACAGATAGTGCGGAAGTGCGAGGTTTTCCGGCTATTTCGGGATGGAAAGCCCCGCTGTGCACGGCCTCAGGGGCCGATTTCCAAGCACTTCCGGGATATCTGTCATCGAGATTCTCAAAATGGACGGGAATGGGGGAAGTGCTCGATTTCGCTGTCGGGAAAACCCAGAAGTGCAGGGCGGCCCGACAGAATCGCTGGAAGTGCGCGGCTGCCCTGACAAATATGGCGCAAGTGCTCGACTGCCCGTTCGGGCGGTGCCCGCATTTCTTCTATAATGAGCACGTTCGACTATCGACAATCGAGGAGAGCGAAATGGCAGACGAGAAAACGCCGCTAGTCGGCATCATCATGGGTTCGACATCCGACATGCCGACGATGGAAGCATGCATGGCGCAGCTCGACGAATTTGGCGTGCCGTACGAGGTGAAGGTCGCCAGCGCGCACCGCAAGCCGGCCGAAGTCCATGATTGGGCTACGTCGGCGCATGAGCGCGGCATTCGCGTCATCATCGCGGCGGCGGGCAAAGCTGCGCACCTGGGTGGCGTCGTGGCCGCTTTCACGCCGTGTCCTGTCATCTGCGTGCCCATGAAGACGAGTGACCTAGGCGGTTTGGATTCGCTGCTTTCGATGGTGCAGATGCCCAGTGGCGTGCCCGTGGCCTGCGTGGCCATCAACGGTGCAAAGAACGCCGCCATTTTGGCCGTGCAGATGCTCGGCACTGGCGATGATGCCGCACGTCAGCAAATCATCGACTTCAAAGCTGCGATGGCCGAGGCGTAAAACGCAACCAGGATAATCGGAGATTAAACATGACAAAGAAACTGTTGATGGGAAACGAGGCCATGGCCCATGCGGCGCTCGAAGCCGGCGTGCGCGTCGTCGCCGGGTATCCTGGAACGCCATCGTCGGAAATCGTCGAGACCGTTGCCAGGCTGCATGCTGCCGGCAAAGCGCACGATGTGCACGTGGAATGGTCCACGAACGAGAAGGCAGCGCTCGAGGTGCTGTTCGGGGCTTCGTTGGCCGGTGCACGCGGGCTGTTCACATGCAAGCAGATGGGCCTCAACGTCGCCAGCGACGCGCTCATGTCGCTGAATTACGTTAGCGTGCGCGGAGGCTTGGTGTTGGTCGTCGCCGACGACCCGGGCCCCATATCCTCCCAAACCGAACAGGACACGCGCAGGTTCGCCGCATTCGCGAAGGTGCCGGTGCTTGACCCGGCCACGCCCGAGCAGGCATACGCCATGGTCAAGGAGGCGTTCGATCTGTCGGAGCGCTTCCATACGCCGGTCATCGTTCGCCCGACCACGCGCGTCGACCACGCATCGGCATTCTTCGACGTGCAGGACGAGACGTTTGCGCTTCCAGCGCCCGAGGCGGGTTTCGAACGCGACGTGTCCACATGGATCATCTTCCCGCGTCGCGCCTACGAGGCGCACGGCGAGATAAACGAGCGTTTGCCGCAGATGGCGCACGCGTTCTCGACCGAAGCCGCATTCGCGCAGTTCAATGAAGTGATAACCGCCTGCGGCGACACGCCGACATTCGGCATCATGGCAGGCGGCATCAGTGCGGCATATACCCGCGAGGCCCTGCGCATGGTGCATCAGCGCGCTGAAGCAGCGGGTGTTGACATGCCGCCGTACCGCTTCATGCAGGTGGGTACGCCGTATCCGTTTCCCGCTGATGCCGTGGCGGCATTCGCCGACGGCTTGGGCGACGTGCTCGTCATCGAAGAGCTCGATTACGTGCTCGAAGACGCTCTGGCCGCTTGGGCTGGTCGCAACCGCGTCTCGCTGACCGTGCACGGCAAGCTCACCGACGAAGCACGCGATAGGGGCGAAAACGACGTCGACGACATCGCTTCGCGCATCGAGCGTTTCTTGGGATTGTCCGGTCGCATTCGCTTGCGTCTTCGCGAATCGTCTGAAGGCGAATCCGAGCAAGCTGGTTCCCCTGCACCTGCAGTCAGTCCCGAAACCTTGCCCGTGCGTCCGCCGGTGCTGTGCCCTGGGTGCCCGCATCGCGGCGCATTCTATGCCGTCAAGCAAGCGCTCCGCAAAACGCCCGCCGTCATGTGCGGCGATATCGGCTGCTATACGCTGGGCAATGCCAAACCACTCGAAGCCATCGACACGTGCTTGTGCATGGGCGCGGGCATCACGATGGCCCAGGGCCTTTCCATTGTCGACCCCGGCAAGAAGGCCATAGCGTACGTGGGGGACTCCACCTTCTTCGCCAGCGGCATGACGGGGTTGGCAAACGCTGCGTATAACGGGCACGACATCACCGTGATGGTGCTCGACAACGCGACGACCGCCATGACCGGCAGTCAGCCGCATCCCGGTACGGGCATCACGTTGATGGGCGACCGCAACCAGCCGCTGAGCATCGAGGCGGTGCTTACCGCCAACGGTTTCACGCGCGTCTATCATGCCGACCCGCTTGACAAGGACTCTTCAATCGTCGCCGTCAAGGCAGCCGTCGAGTTCGAGGGCCCCTCTGCCGTCATCTTCGAATCGCCCTGCATCCAGCTGATCAAGCCCAAGGTGCCTGTCGTCGTCAATACCGAAATATGCACGGGATGCAAGAAGTGCATCACCGAAATCGGCTGCCCGGCTATTGCGTTCGACCCGTCTGCACAGGGCATGCGCAGCGGCGATCGCGGTCAGGCCGTCATCGACGCAGCGCTATGCAACGGCTGTGACCTTTGCACCCAGGTGTGCCCGTTCAAAGCTATCGTGGTTCCGCTTTCCGGATCGCCGGCGGAAGGAGGACAGGATGCTTAACATCATGCTGACCGGCGTAGGCGGGCAGGGAACCGTGCTCGCAGCCAAGGTTCTGGCGCAAGCAGCTCAGGAAAAAGGCTGGCATGTTCGTACGGCTGAGACTATCGGCATGGCGCAGCGGGGCGGATCGGTTGTCTCGCATGTGCGCATGGGTAACGAGGGCGAAGAAGTGTTCGCGCCGCTCATCGCCAAAGGGACTGCCGACATGATCGTGGCGTTCGAACCTGCCGAAGGCGCTCGCGTGTTACCGTACCTTTCGCGAGACGGCATGTTGGTCACCGCAACGACGGCCATTCAGCCGGTCACGGCGGCTTTGAGCCCTAACCCGTATCGTGGCGCGCACATTATCAAGCAGTTGGTCGGGGCGTTCGAAGCCGAGCCCGATCGCCTGGTGATTGTCCCCGATGCTGCATTGCTGAAACGCGTGGGCAATCGCAAGGCCCTGAACACCGTGCTGCTGGCAAGCGCGGTTTCCACCGGACGTCTTCCCCTGAGTGTCGACGACCTACGCGCTGCCATCCAGGTGTGCGTCAAGCCCGCATTCGTCGACCTGAATTTGAAGGCGATCGACGAAGCAATCTTCTAAAAAAATGTGGCAGGCGCTTGGTGCCTGCCACATTCGTATCGCGTATTTTCAAGGCGTCTATTCGTAGCGCTCGTCGTAGACGCGCTTGGTCTTCTTCTCGCTGCGCGGCAAGAAGCCCAGCTCGACGATCTTGATTAACGGGGTGAAGCCGATCTTGCTGCGCATGCGCGTGGCGACGTCCTTCGATGCCTTCGCCCAGTCGACCGAGCCGCTGGCCTCGATGTAGATGCGCATGGTGTCGCGGCCATCCAAGTGCGAGATGCGAATCTGGTATTCGCTGGAAAGCTCGGGGAACGTGGCCAGGATCTCCTCGATTTGCGCGGGGAACACGTTGACGCCGTGAATCTTCATCATGTCGTCGGAACGGCCCGTCAGCGTGTCGAGGCGCGGATGCTCGTTGTGGCCGCATGCGCACTCGCCGGGGATGATGCGCGACAAGTCGTGCGTGCGGAAGCGGATCAGCGGCGCGCCTTCCTTCTGCAGCGTGGTCAGCACGATTTCGCCCCACTCGCCGTCGGGCAGCACCTCGCCCGTTTGCGGGTCGATGATCTCGAGGTACACGTAGTCGCTCCACACGTGCATGCCGTGGGTGTGCTGGCAGTTGATGCCGATGCCGGGGCCGTATACCTCGGTGAGGCCGTAGATGTCGTAATACTCGACGCCCAGCCCCTCGATGATGCGTTGGCGGATTTTCTCGCCCGAACGCTCGGAACCCGTGATCAGCTTCTTCAACTTGATCTTGTCTTTCAGGCCGCGCTTCTCGACCTCTTCGGCAATCAGCAGCGCGTAGCTAGCGGTGGCTGTGAACACGGTGGTTTCCATGTCAATCATGAACTGCAGTTGCTTTTCGGTGTTGCCCGGACCCATGGGAACGGCCATGGCGCCTAAAAGCTCGCAACCGGCTTGGAAGCCGATGCCGGCTGTCCACAAGCCGTAACCCGGCGTAATCTGCACGCGATCGGAAGGCGTGACGCCGGCGTACTCGTAGCAGCGTGCGAACTGGATGGCCCAGTCTTCGACATCCTTCTTGGTGTAGGGGATGATGACCGGCGTGCCCGTCGTGCCCGACGAGCTGTGGATGCGCACGATCTTCTCCTGCGGCACGGCGGCCAGTCCCAGCGGGTACGCCTCGCGCAGATCGGCTTTCTCGGTGAAGGGCAGCTTCTCGAGGTCTTCCTGCGTCTTAACGTCGGCCAGGTCGATGCCTTCGAACTTCTTCGCATAGAACGGGCTGCGTTCCTTCAGCGTCGCGAACTGCTTGGTAATTGCCTCGAATTGCGCGGACTGCATTTGCATGATGGTCCTCTTTCTCTAAACAGTGGGGAGAATTGTAACACTCATCGCCGCGATTGGTGAGCAAAGGGACGGGTGTTCCACGTCCTATCGCGGCCACGGGTGCAGGGTGCCGTCTTTCACCAGGAACACATGGTTGGCCAAGCCCGCCAGCGGGTCGTCGTCGTGCGAATCGGAATAGAAGTTGTCAACGACGGCATCGGGATAGGCTTTGCGTAAGCGGACGATCTTCTCGTCGTTCGAGCAATTGCGGCCAAGCGTGCGACCGGTGCGCGGATCAACCTGCGACGCGATGAGCTCAAGGCCTCGGCGCGCGCACACGTCGCGCAGCAAGAATTCGGGGCTTGCGGAAATCACGAGGTCGCCCGGCTGCGCGTTGCAAGGCCCCGTGATGTTTTGCTCGTGGGCTTGCCAGAACAGTTCGACTTCGTGCTCGACGTCGGGAATGGCGTGCAGGAACCGGTACAGCACGCCCTTGAAGCGCGTCTTGTCGATAGCGTGCGCACCGAAGCACGCGATAGCCGCAACGCCCGTGCGCGGTAGCGTCAGCACCACCTGCGGGTAGCGGCGGGCGCACCACAGCACGAAATCGCGCGTGGAGTCTCCCATGTACAGCGTGCCGTCGAAATCGTAAACATCCATACTCGTAGTATAGATGACGGGGGCGTGCCAAAAGGGACAGGAGCAATTGGCGCATAAACCCGTTCGTTCGATTAATCAATCAATCAAATTATGGTCTTGCTAATAAACTTTATTGTGATAGAGTGTCGCACATGCATATTCCGCAGGGACATATCGAACGCACGGGGGCGCACATGCGCGCCGTCATGAGCGAGGTCTTCGCCATGCAGTGTATGAACGCTGCTGCCGGCATGCTGGCGCAGAACCCCATGTCCCGTCGTAACGACGCGTACACCGCGATCTATTACTTCCGATATTGCTAGCACACGGGTTTTTCGCCGGGTGCTTTTTTAGTGCCTGCGGGAAAAACGTGTGCAAACCCGCTTTGCCCATGCGGCATCGCGCCTTCATGGGCAGTCTGCGCCGAGTCGGGCTTGGCTCGTCTGCGTTGGACAATCCTGCAGCGATTTCGAACAGTAAGGAAACAGCACCATGGTTTGGAAAATAGTCGTTCTCGTCATCTTCGTCGCCATTGCCATCGGCGTCGGAATTTACGCACGTCGATCGTCCACGAGCGTCGACGGCTTTGTGTTGGGTGGCCGCAACGTCGGCCCATGGCTTTCGGCGTTCGCATACGGTACCAGTTACTTCAGCGCCGTTATCTTCGTCGGCTATGCCGGCCAGTTCGGCTGGAAGTACGGCCTGTCTGCCACATGGGCAGGCATTGGCAACGCGCTGATCGGCTCGCTGTTGGCTTGGTGGGTGCTTGGCCCGCGTGCTCGCGAGATGACGCATCGCTTGCAGGCCACGACCATGCCCGAGTTCTTCGGCAAGCGCTATGGGTCGCAGGCTTTGCGCATTGCCGCTGCAGCGATCATCTTCATCTTCCTGATCCCGTACACCGCCAGCGTTTACAACGGCCTGTCGCGCCTGATCGTCATTGCGTTCGGCATTAACATCCCGTACGAGTACTGCATCGTGTTCATGGCCGTCATCACCGCGATTTACGTCGTGCTCGGCGGTTACATGGCCACGGCTATGAACGACTTCATCCAGGGCTGCGTCATGGTCGTGGGCATCGTCGCCGTCATCATCGCGGTGCTCAACGGGTACGGCGGATTCTCCGACGCCGTCATCAGCCTGTCGCAGATACCCGCCGAAGGCACTCCATTACAAGGCGCCTATGTCAGTTTCTTCGGGCCAGACTTATTCAACTTGCTCGGCGTTGTGGTCCTAACCTCGCTGGGCACGTGGGGCCTTCCGCAGATGGTGCAGAAGTTCTACGCCATCAAGAGTGGTCCGGCCATCAAGCAGGGCGCCATCATCTCCACCGTGTTCGCGTTCATCATCGCTGGCGGTTCGTACTTCCTCGGCGGTTTCGGACGCCTTGCCACGACCAGCACGGCTGCCACGTACATCGAGTACAGCGCATCGGGCGCCATCGTGTACGACTCCATCATGCCCGCGCTCGTGTCGAACATTCCCGATATCCTGCTGGGCGTGTTGGTGGTCATGGTGCTTTCGGCTTCGATGTCGACGCTGTCATCGCTCGTGCTGACGTCGTCGTCGACGCTCACGCTCGACCTGATCAAGGGCAACGTCGTCAAGGATATGACCGAGCGCAAGCAGATTACGTGGATGCGCGTGCTGCTCGTCGTGTTCATCGCGCTGTCGGCATTCATCGGCATCATCCAGGTGCAGGGTTCGCTGCCCTTCATCGCGCAGTTGATGGCTATCTCGTGGGGCGCGCTGGCCGGCTCGTTCCTCGGCCCGTTCCTGTGGGGCTTGTACAAGCGCCGGGTTTCCAAGGCGGCTGTGTGGTGCAGCTTTGCCATCGGCGTGTGCCTGACCACGGGCAACATGATTTCGGGCAACGCGCTTGGTTCGCCGCTGAACATCGGCGCGCTTGCCATGATCTTGTCGATAATCGTCGTGCCGCTTGTCAGCACGTTCACGCCTTGCGAAGTGTTCCAGATCGATCCGCCTTCGCGCAAGGGCGCTGGCGACCTGGCGTTCGAAGCCGCCACGGCTGGTCAAGAGCTTTCCGCGCAGACCGGAGGCCGTGGTGTCGAGGGTGCTGCAGCTGACGAGATTGCCGGCTTGGATAAGAAGTCACGACAATAGCGAAAGGTCCCGCATAATCGCTTTGTCCAACACGGGAGGCGGCACGGTCGGCGTGCTGCCTCCCGTTTATCGTGTCCAGCTGCGCACTTCGAAGCATCTTGTCACGAGGCTTATTGCCTGGCATTCACTTCCGCCGTATTCCTGACAGGCAATCGAGCACTTCTGGCGATTCCGTCCATTTCCAATTTTTCGATGACAGGTTTGGCGGAAGTGCGTGACTATTCGCCCGTTTTGGGGCAGAAAACTTCGGAAGTGCGCGATGAGGGACCCCGATTTCCAAGCACTTCGTGAATATCTGTCAGTGAAATTTCGGAAATGGACGGATATCTCGGAAGTGCATGATTCTACTGGCGCAAAGAGGGGGGAGTGCGCAGCTGTCCGACAAAATTGCTGGAAGTGCACGACAAGCGGGGCAGAACAGCGAGTAGTGCGAGCTGTTTCTGGCGACCATGTCGGAAGCGTTTCGCAGCCTTTTGCCCCAACAAAAAAGACGGCTCCCAGTACGGGAGCCGTCCTTAGAACGTTTTCGCCAGCGGTTACTTCGCGGAGGCCTCGAAAGCCCTGCGATCCTCGATCGACTGCTTGCCCACGGTGTTGCGCAGGACGAACAGCGTGCCGATGACCAGCACGATGCCGATCACCAGGCAGATGACTGCGTTCTGCGTGAAGCCGGCCACGATGAAGCACACGAACGCGATGGCAGCCACGGTCAGCGCATACGGTACCTGCGTGGACACGTGCTCGATGTGGTCCACGTTCGCGCCTGCAGACGCCATGATGGTGGTGTCTGAAATCGGCGAGATGTGGTCGCCGCAAACGGCGCCGGCCAGGCAGGCCGAGATGCCGATGGTCAGCAGCACGGACGTCGGGTCGAATACGGCCACGACGATGGGGATCAGGATGCCGAAGGTGCCCCAGCTGGTGCCCGTTGCGAACGCCAGGAACAGAGCAACCAGGAAGATGATCGCCGGAAGCATCATGTACAGACCTTCTGCCGAACCGGCAAGCGCGTCATGCACGAACACGTCGGCGCCGAGTGCGGAGGTCGCAAGCTTCAGCGTCAGGGCGAACGTCAGGATCAGCATGGCCGGGACCATGGCCTTGAAACCGTCGACGAAGCAAGCGGTGGCTTCCTTGAAGGAAACGACGCGACGGCACAGCAGGTAGATGAAGCCAATGACGACAGCGATGATCGAGCCCCAAGGCAGGCCGACCGATGCGTCGGTGTTGCCGAAGGCCACCATGATGTCGCCAAAGCCCTCGGCCTCGGGATCCCAGAAGCCACCGACGTACAGCATGCCGATGACGCAGCAGATGATGAGCACGATGATGGGAAGCAGCAGGTCGACGAGCGATGCCTTGCTCTTCTCAACGGGCTGCTCGTTGCCCAGAGAACCGCTGACGCCGTCACGGTAAGCGGCAAGCTCGGCCTTTGCCATGGGGCCGTAATCGAAGCCCATGATGCAGATGCCGATGATGAACACGATGGTCAGCAGCGAGTAGAAGTTGAACGGGATGGCCTGGATGAACAGCTGAATGCCCGTGACGCCCGTTTCGAGGTCGCTTGCCGTGGCCGAAACGGCAGCCGCCCATGACGAGATGGGAGCGATCATGCAGATGGGGGCCGCAGTGGCGTCGATGATGTACGACAGCTTGGCGCGCGAGACCTTTTCCGCATCGGTGACGGGCCGCATAACCGCGCCAACCGTCAGGCAGTTGAAGTAGTCGTCGATGAAGATGAGAATGCCAAGCACGAACGTGGCCAGCGTGGCGCCGACACGCGACTTGATGTGCTCTGCTGCCCAACGGCCGAATGCGGCCGAGCCGCCGGCGACGTTGACCAGGGCGACCATGATGCCGAGCATCACGAGGAAGATGAAGATGCCCGCGTTCCATGGGTCGCTGATCGCCGTTATGAAACCGACCCCGACGGCATCTTCGCCTTCGCCGATTTCTCCCAAGATCATATAGTTAATGATGTTGAGCAAATCACCTGATTGCAGCGCCAGCAGCAGCGCGCCCACAAGGATGCCGATGAACAGCGAGCTGAACGTCTCCTTGGTGATGAGCGCCAACACGATGGCGACTATGGGCGGGACGAGCGCCCAGAACGTGCCTACAAACTCCATGTTCCCTCCTTTGCGCCTGGCGGTCTCGGTTTCCCATGACCTGCCTCGCGCAAGGGCGAGTTTGCAAGCCATGGTAGCCCTCCGCATGAGCGACAGTTCGCAGGATGTTATCCTGCGCCCCAGATACGTCGGCTTCGGCTAACCGACGTTCTTCGGCGGCATCCCCTTTCGCTCCTGCGGAACCGACCGCATGCATGGAGCTACTAATGAAAACCGCGCCTCTACCATGCCCGCTTAAATAAACGGTTTGCCTATTATAGGGGAGGTAACTCGTTGTATGCAATGGGAATGCAGTCATGCTCGGTAAAACATGCGTATGGCACCTGTTCAGGCATTACGCAGCTACAAAGTTTTATGAACGAGTAAATTGATTAGCGTTTGGGTATTGCAACTTTTTCCATGAAAGCGGACAATAGTGGTTATAGTAATTGCCAATATTGTCACGTTAATTGTCACGTTACACATGCCGACAGATTCACTTTGTCTGGCGTGCAAGGCAGGCAAGAAAGGGTTAGAACCATGAAGTTGAAGGCATCGGTAGACTACGGCGTTCGCGCGATGATGTACTTGGCGGTAAAGGGAACAACATGTTCGTCGCGTGAAATTTCCGAAGAGATGTCGGTGCCCCGCGACTACCTTATCCAGCTTGCCCTTCGTCTGCGCAATGCGGGCCTCATCAAGGCTCGTCCTGGCAAGAACGGCGGTTACGTTCTTGCCAAGGATCCGTCCGACATCACCATCGAGCAGATTATCAATGCATTCGATAGCGACCTGAAGCACGTGCGCCAGCCGATGAAGAAAGGCCGCAAGGTCAGCGATTCCGCCGCCGCCGTCCGCACAATGCACGGCATGATAACCGATAGCCTCGAGAAGTACTTGGGGGCAATCTCGGTACAGGATTTGCTGGACACGTACGAAGGCGACGATCCGGGCGAGTTGCTGATTGCCCGCGCCCTCGAAACCGAGGCCAAGCGCCTGCGCGCAAAGGTGAAATAATAATCAAACGCCAAAGTCGGATTTCGCGAGCATCGCAGGGCAACCTCGATGCTCGTTCTTTTTATCGTCTTCTCGCAGCACGACGTGAACTTTCCGTGAGCGTGAGCGGTCTGGGCGTTGACATGCCTGCGGGGGAGTGTTTCAATATGCAAGCTGCTTAAACGCGCCCTTACCTCAGCTGGATAGAGGACCTGACTACGAATCAGGGCGTCGTAGGTTCGAATCCTACAGGGCGCGCCACGAAGCTCAAAGCCGTTCCCCGAACGGCTTTTTTCATATGGGAGGATTGTCAATGGTCAACGAACACGGCTTCGATCTGTACAACCGCTTCACGGCGCTAAACCAGGTTGATTCGAGCTTCTACGAGCGCTTCGACGTCAAGCGCGGTCTGCGCAACCAAGATGGCACAGGTGTGCTCGCGGGTGTCACGAACATCGCGAACGTCCATGGCTACATGATTTCCGACGGCGTGAAGGTGCCGGACGAGGGATCGTTGCAAATTCGTGGTTACGAGCTGTACGACTTGCTGGGCACGCCGGAAGACCCCCGCCGTTTCCGCTACGAGGAACTGGCCTACCTGTTGCTGATGGGCGAGTTGCCCACGCGCGAGCAGCTCGAGGAATTCATAGTCGTCATCGACGAGGAACGCGAACTTCCCGAAGGCTTCACGGCTTCGATGATTCTGCGCGACACGCCGGAAAACGTCATGAACACGCTCGCGCGCACGATCATCTCGCTGTATGCGCACGATGTCGATGCCGAAAGCCGCGAGTACGACCACGAGATTCGCACCGCCATCTCGCTGATCTCGCGCCTGCCGCGCATCATGGTGTTCTCGCATTATGCGAAGGAAGCGCGGTTCAACCACGGCAGCATGATCATGCACCCGTTTATTCCCGGGCAGTCGACCGCCGAGACCATTCTTTCGATGCTGCGTCCCGACCGCCAGTTCACCGAAGAAGAGGCGCGCATGCTCGACATCATGTTGTGCATCCACGCCGAGCATGGCGGCGGCAACAACTCCACGTTCACCACGCGTGTGCTGACGTCTGCCGACACCGACGCATATGCCACGTACGCGGCAGCCATCGGGTCGCTCAAGGGCAGCCGTCACGGTGGCGCCAACCACAAGATTCGCGCCATGCAAGCCGAGGCCAAATGCGAAATCGATGACTGGGACAACGACGACGAGGTCGTCGACTACCTGACGCGCGTCGTGAAAAAGCAGGCATTCGACCATTCGGGTCTCATTTACGGCATGGGGCACGCCGTGTACACGAAATCCGACCCGCGTGCCGTCATCTGCAAGCAATTCGCCCGCCAGCTGGCCGAGGGGTCCGAATTCGAGCGCGAGTTCCGCCTGCTCGAGAGCATCGAGCGCCTTTCGCCCGCCGTGTTGCGTGACGTGAAGGGGACGAAGAAGGACGTATGCGCCAACGTCGACATGTATTCGGGCCTGGTGTACACGATGCTGGGCATCCCCGAGGACTTGTTCACGCCCCTGTTCGCATGTGCGCGCATGGCCGGTTGGGCTGCGCATCGCTTCGAGGAGATCGTGGCGGGCAAGCGCATCATCCGTCCCGCTTACAAGGCGACGTTCCACGGCTCGCGCGACTACAAGCCGATTGACGAACGCTAAGGTCTAGAGCCGCTTTAAAACAGTCTCGTGGGATATGG
>JAFWJU010000066.1 GCA_017511465.1 Eggerthellaceae bacterium
CACGGCGACGAGAATCCCCGCGTTTCGGCGCAGTGGCTCGTCGGCGAGGCGCTGGGCGTTTCGCGCATGCAGCTGTTCCTAGACGCCGAACGTCCCCTCACCGCCGACGAGCGCGGCGTGCTACGCGATTGGACGCGCAGGCGCGGTGCAGGCGAGCCCTTGCAGTACATCACCGGCAAGGCGGCGTTCAGGCACATCGCCGTCAACGTGCGCCCCGGCGTGCTGATTCCCCGCCCCGAAACCGAAGTGCTCGTGAGCGAGGCGCTGGCTCTTTTGCCCGCAGCCCCCAAGCCGCAAGACGAGCTGGATGCCGAGCTGCTGCGCCAGTACGCCGAACTGGGCGGCGAACTGGATTCCGATGCTGCCGAAGCGCGCGAGCACGGCCTGCTCGTGGCCGACATCTGCACGGGCACGGGCTGCATCGCCTGCTCGATGGCATTCGAGCACACGAACGTGCGCGTGGTTGCAACCGACATCTCGCCCGATGCCGTGGCACTTGCGTGCGAGAACGTAACCGAGCTGGGGCTTGGCGAACGCGTCGATGTCGTTGAATGCGACCTTGGCGAGGGAATCGACCCTGCGCTGATGGGAACGTTCGACTTGATCGTTTCGAACCCGCCCTACATCCCAAGCGACGTCTTGGCCGAGTTGCCGCATGAGGTGGTCGGTTTCGAGCCTTCGCTGGCTTTGGATGGCGGTGCTGACGGCTTGGCCTTGTTCCGCCGCTTGCTCGACTGGTGCGCAGTTGCCTTGGCACCGGGCGGCGCATTCGCATGCGAGCTTCACGAGACGTGCCTCGAAGACGCTGCCGCCGAAGCCGAGTACAGCGGCTTCACCGACGTGCGCGTAGTCGAGGACCTGGCAGGCCGCCCCCGCGTGCTCACCTGCCGCAAACGCCAACCCTCGGAAGAATAGGACGATCATGCTGTTCGTGCTGACAGGCGGCGTTCAAACGGGAAAGACCCGCTGGCTCGAAGATGTGATGGACGACCTGCGAAGCGCGGGCATACAGCCCTGCGGTGCGCTGGCACCAGGCGTGTGGGCCGACCGGCGAAACGACCCCGAATCGTTCCCCCGCGCTGACGAGAACGGCTTCGAAAAGTTGGGTATCGACAACATCTTGCTGCCAAGCGGCGAGCGCATCGCCTTCGCGCGGCGGACCGACCTGGCGACAGCCGAGGGGTCGTACGACCCCGCCAGCCAAAGCGGCAAGGCCAAACTGGGTTGGCACATAAGCGACGAGGCCATCGAACGCGTGAACGGGCACTTCGCCTCGCTGCGCGCAGCGAGCGGCCAATCGGGCCCGCAGCTGTTGGTCATCGACGAGCTTGGCCGACTCGAGCTGGAACGCGGCGAGGGGCTGACCGAAGCCGTGGCCATCTTGGAAGACGGGCCCACGCCTTGCATGCCGCATGCGCTCGTGGTCGTGCGCGAGATGCTGCTTCCCCACATCGAGGGCCGTTTCGAAAGCTGGGGCGAAACCGTGCACGTGAGCCCGGACGCGCAATCGCGCGCACTCGTGCTTGGGGCTTTCACTTCATAAGCCGTTTCCGGCTATTTCTTTTCCAATTCGTGAAGGGGAACGCAAACCCTGATCTTGTCGTCGTGCAACGAGGTCACCTCGACCTCGACGCCGTAAATCTTGCTGATGAGCTCGGCGGTAATCGTGTCTTTCGGCGGACCGTACGCCAACACGTTGCCCTCGTGCAACACGAGCGTCTTGTCGGCATACAGGAACGCCTGGTCGGGTTGATGCGTGGATTGGATGACGGTCAGGCCGTCTTCGGCGAGCTTGCGCACGCACGACAGCACGCGAACGGTGTTGCCGTAGTCGAGCGCCGATGTGGGCTCGTCCATGATGATGGTGCTCGCGTTTTGCGCGAGCGCACGCGCGATAAGCACGAGCTGCTGTTCGCCACCCGAAATGCGCGTGTAGGGCCTATCTGCCAAGAAGCCGATTCCCACGCGTTCGAGCGCTTCGTACGCGCGGTCGATGTGTTGCTGTTTGGGCGTGAAGAACGCGCCTGCCCCGGCGCCCGAGCTCATGAGCACCACGTCGAGGACGGCGTAGTCGTACACGGGCTTGTGCGACTGCGGGATGAACGCCATCTCGCGGGCGCGCTCGCGGATGCTCAGCCCGCTGATGTCCTTGCCGTTGACGACAATCGTCCCACGGTAGGCGCGGTTCAGCCCCAAGATGCAGCGGAACAGCGTGGACTTGCCCGTGCCGTTGGGTCCCAGCAGGTTGACCAGCGTGCCTTCCTCGACTTCGAACGAGATGTCGCGCAGGACCTCGTGGGCCCCGTACGAGAAGCTGAGATGTTCGACGCATACACTCATCGTCTGCCCTGCTTCGTGATGAGGTACAGGAAGAACGGCGCGCCGATGAACGCCGTCAGGATGCCGATGGGAATCTCGGACGTCGATATGAGGCGCGACACGTCGTCGACGAGCAACAGGAACGATGCGCCCATGAGCATGCTCGCGGGCATGAGCTTGCGGTAGTCGCTGCCGATGAGCATGCGCGACAGGTGCGGGATGACAAGGCCCACCCAGCCGATCATGCCGGTGACAGCCACGCTCGCCGCCGTGATGAGCGTCGCCGCGATGATGATGACAAGACGAAGGCGCTTCGTGTTCACGCCCATGGTCGACGCTTCCTCGTCGCCCATGGTCAGGATGTTGATGCGCCAACGCAGCACGAACAGCGTTATCAAGCCTGCCGCCATGGGCGCTATGACCATCTGCACATCCGCAGG
>JAFWJU010000067.1 GCA_017511465.1 Eggerthellaceae bacterium
AGCTCCCCGGACGGCTTCCTTTGTGGCATTAGGGGCGTCAGGATGGCGAGCGCGGGCCTGGATGCTAGCGGCTTTCGTAGCACTAGACCTGCTTTGTTGCATTCCAAATGACAGGGTTGCAATCGGTCAGACAATCAACCATTTGCCATGCCCTCGTGCGGCGCTGGAGGCGCCAAGAGCCCGGATTACCCGAAGCTAGTCCACCAGCTGATACCCGTCCCGAGCATGGCGAAGGTCTGCTTCCATTTCGGCGGCATCAGTCCAGCCCGAAAAGGATTGGGTGTAAGAGAATCCGTGGTTATACCCAAAGTTGAAGCCCTGAAGATCCCCGTAGTTCGCCGTCAACACCCCGTCTGCCGGGATTTTCAAGTCGGCATAGCGGCAGGCCTCGTAGGTGGTCAGCACTGATCCGTCTTCGCGCGTGACCTTTACCTCGTACGCATCATAGAGCACGTTATGCTCATACGAAGTCTTCTCGTCCGAAACGAACAGGTACATCCGGTAGGGGGTGCAGGTCATATCCTGTGCAAGCGACGAGGAGACGATGTCCTCCCAGTCTTCCTGGATGAGGCGCTCGGTGTTGGCGTGGATGGCGGCGAGGTTGTTCCCGGTCAGCTGATCGGTGCTGAGCACCCATGTGGTCAGCCCCTCGACCGTGAACTGCTTTTCGGAAGGCTCGAAACGCCAGCCGAGCGGGGCTTTTGCCTTCACCGTGACCGTGTCGCCGTTTTGCAGGCCGGTGTTGGGCGCAACCTCGAACTTGGTTTCATCGGCGTACTCCGCGGCATTGCGATTGGAAACCTGCAAATCTGCCTTGCCTTCGCCGGACATGCCGGAAAACTTGACGCTTACGCCCTCAAACGGGTCAGCCGTGCGGGGGAAGGCGAGCTCGTGCATCGGCGAGCCGGGGATGAACACGTTGGCCAAACAGATTGCCGCGATGACGCAAATGGCGATGAGCCAGCCCATGAGCCGGCGCTTGCGCTGCCTCTTGCTTTGCAGATCCTTGATGTCCTCGTCGGCGCGGGCGTTTGCCATGCGCCGCTCGTATTCCTCCTGCGCGGGCTCGTCTTTGTCGATGAGCATTTCATGTTCGCAGTAGGGGCAGGTGGCCTTTTCCTCGTCCGCCGACAGCTGCATTTTCCCTCCGCAAGAGGGGCAGGCAAGCGACAGCGTCTTCATGTTCTCTTGGCTCATGTTGTTGCAGGCCTCCTGATTTGGCGACTAATCGAAGGTCGAAAGACAGGTGCGATCGTTTCGCCGCTCGGCTAGATTCCGATTCGGATGGCAAAACACTCATCAGGCATTATAGGCAACCGCAACCCAAATTGTCAGGTCCTTGGCAGCAATGCAACTAAGCGGAATGCCAAAAAGACGGCAAAAAAAAGAACGCCGCCCGATGTCCTCGGGCAGCGTTCGCGTAAGCGCTGTGAGCGTTGATTTACGCGGTAATGGCCGCGAAGCCCTCAAACGCCTTAGTGACTTCCTCTTCGCTTGCGCCCATGGCGATGGCGTTGAGGAAAGCGCCGTCCTTCTCGGCGACAGTCTGGCAGATGACCAGCTTGGCACCGTTCACGTCAATGTTCATGATAAGCGCGGGGAGCGTGCGGTCAATGCCGTTGAACGTGACTTCGCCGGTCGTGCTGGTGAAGGCGTAATTGTCGCCGAGGCCAGCCTTAATCTGCTCTTCTTGGGCTTCCAGGTATTGCTCAGCGGTCATGCCGGCAGTCTTGTCGTTCGGGGTTTCGATGCCGACTACGACAATCTGGCTCATGTCGGCGTTCACGGCCGCCATGTCGACTTCGGCGTTCTCGGAAGCAGCTGCGACGACGCCGTTTGCGTTCTTGAGCGCGCTCGTGTCAACGAATTTCCAACCCTCAGGCAGGTTGTACTTCAGGGCGAAGAATTCATTGGCATACGTGTCGGCATCGGCGGTAGCGGCGCTTGCGGATTCCGTGCTGGCGCTTGCCGCACTTGCCGATGCGCTTTCGCTAGCGGAAGAGGCGCTGGTCGATGCGGCCGATGCGGCCGATGCGCTGGCGCTCGAGGAAGAGGCGCTCGACGAAGCGCTGCCACCGCAGGCGGTCAGCACGAATGCCAGAGCCACCGTCATTGCCAAGGCGGCAATTCTCACAATCGTTTTCATGTTTGGTTCCTTCCCTTCAAATACCCTTACTTACCAGTGCCCATAACCTCAATTAAAAGGCATTTGGTAACATTAAAAGCTGGGAGTCGAATGACAGATCCACTGCTCCCAGGAAACAAAATATACTACTTTGGAGTCACGCTACTCGTTTGAGCAGTTTTTCAGGCACCCATAACCTAGATCGTCAAACCTTCATTAGCGCAGATGCATCAAGTCATCGTTGCTAGGATTTCGCACTTGTGCACTGTTTTGGGAGGGGCTGGCGAGGCTTCGACGGCGCACAAAGCTCTTTTGTTTGCAAATTCAAGTGCACAAGCTCATATTGCTAGCAATGGCGGGCGAAGCCGAAGCCGCTGGATATCGGAAAGGCTTGCGCTCGTGTCTCTCCCTTCGATCCTGTCAAGTATCGGGCGGCCATCGTAGCGAAATATTATTATCCGCGCCTAAAAACCCGGATACTCATGCAACGAGGTTTCTCTGACAAGCTCGATTCTCAATTGCGTTTATGCTGTCATACGATCGACGTTAGCTCGCAGAAAGCGGCCAGTCCCGAGGTGGGAACCGTGAGGTTGATTGTCATGACAGAGCGACAGTTTCAGAACGCGGAAATCTTGTCTGGGGAAGAACGACCCCAAGAAACGGAAATCGGCTCGCAGCTTGATATATTCTTATAGAAACGCATATCAATTGGAGGGCTGCTGAGCTTTCACTAGGTAGGCAGCGAAATGCCGACCGCACGGAAGGGGAGACGCATGGCATTCAGGTTGGGACTTGCGCAATGTTGCCATCCAGCCGATGGGGACGTGCTGAAGCTTGTGGACACGTGGGCCGCACGTGCAAAAGAGGCTAAAGTCGACCTGTTGGTGTTTCCCGAATCGCTCATGACGCCGTTCGACTCGACGGCTGACGAATTCGCATCGCAAGCGCAGCCGATCGACGGCCCGTTCTGCACGGGCGTTGATGCCATCGCCGCCAAGTATGGCCTGTGGATGGTGTATACCGCTAACGAGCTGAACGAGCAGGGTCGCCCCTTCAACACGGCCATCGTCGTTGACCCTGCAGGCACGAAGCAGGCGGTCTACCGCAAAGTGCACTTGTTCGACACTGACTTCGTAAAAGAATCCGACAAGATCGCACCGGGCGATGAGCTGGCGCAGCCCGTCGCCACACCGTTCGGCACTATCGTCGTCGCCATATGTTACGACCTGCGTTTCCCCGAGCAGGCGCGTGCCGCCGCGATTGCGGGTGCCGACATCATGCTGTATCCGGCTGCATGGGTCGATGGCCCGCGCAAGGTCGACCAATGGCGAGCCCTGCTAAAAGCTCGCGCCATCGAAAACGAGTTCTTCGTCGCAGGCCTTTCGCGTTGCGATCGCGCATTCGGCGCGGCAGGCCGCGATTACGCAGGACATAGTTGCGTGTTCAGCCCGCTCGGAGATGAATTGGCTTCCGCCGGCCTCGACGAGCAATTGCTCATTGCCGACATCGACCCAGATGACATTGCCAAGGCGCGTGCAGCCATGCCCGTCTTGGACCATCGCCGTCCCGACGCATATTAGGTGTTACACTTCCCCCAAACCAACGGATTGGAGTTTCCATGACTAAAAACGCCGACTACACGAACGAATACCTCGAGATCATGGCGTCGCTCGACGGCGACATCCCCGGGCGCGAGAACGCGTTCGCCTATATGGAAAACTCGACAGCGCTCGTGCACTACATTCAGGCGGAGTCGTCGTTCGTGCCACGGTTGTTTGACCGCGAGACGTACGACAAGATGCAATGGCTTGCCGAGACGTCGCATCGTATCTGCGAGAAGGTCATGCGCCGTTACCTCGACGACCCATCGTATCGCGAGCTGTTCGATTACGACGAGCGCCTGCGCGAGCTGATCCTGATTCCGCAGCGCTATGATGCACTGCTGCCGTTCGCTCGCTTCGACGTGTTTCTGAACGAGGACGACCTCACTGGCGGTTTCTGCGAATGGAACGCTGACGGTTCGTCTGGCATGAACGAGGACCGCGAGCTGAACATCTCGCTGGCACCCAGCGCAACGATGCAGGAATTCGCACGTCGCCACCAACTGCAAACCAGCGACCTGTTCAACCCATGGGTCGAAGAGTTCATCCGCATCTATAACACGTTCGAGAACAAGGTAGAGCACCCGACGTTCGCCATCGCTGACTTCATGGAAAACGCCGTCGTCGACGAGTTCCGCGTGTACTCGCGTTATTTCGGCGAACACGGTTACCCCTGCCTGGTCGAGGACGTACGCGATTTGGTGTACGACCCCGAAGCGCGCGAGCTGCGCGACAAGAAGGGTCGCAAGATCGATGCCATATGGCGCCGGTCGGTCACCAACGACATCCTGAACAACTGGGAAGCTAGCCAGGACATGATTTCGGCTGTGCGCGATGGCGTCGTGGCGCTCATCGGCAGCTTCGCCGGGCACATCGTGCACGACAAGCAGATCTTTGACGCGGTGTTCTGGCCCGAAACGCGCGAGATGCTGACCGAAGAAGAGCTGCAGCTGGTCGACCAGTACGTGCCCAAGACGGTGTTCCTCGACGACGAGCATATCGACCTCGATGAGGTGCGCGCCAACAAGGACGCGTGGATTATCAAGCCGACCGACCAGTACGGTGCCCACGACGTGTTCGCGGGCCAGATGTGGTCGCAAGAAGAATGGGAAGACATCGTCGACCGCTACAGCAACGGCAAGGCAGGCGCGCCGTTCCTCGTGCAGACGTACCTGACGCCGTTCCGCACCGAGCTTCTGCCCATCTGCAACGACCTGCTGATCGCCGACGACGCCGACATCCCGCGCGAGACCGCGTTCTACAACAACATGCCGGGCCTGTACACGTTCAACGGCAAGTTCGGCGGCGTGTTCGCCCGCCTTGGCCCCAAGCCCATCATCAGCCAGCCCATGGGCGACCTTACCAGTGCCGTCATTTGGGTCGATTGCGGCTTATAATGGGAACGGAATGTGGCGTTAACCAGGCGTTTGCCAAATGGCAAGCGCCAGGCGCCTAAAGCGTCGATCAGGAGTTGGGATAGCATATGAAGTTCTTCCGCGTCATTGTCGCGATTATCACGACGCTTGCGCTTTCGGTGTCGTTCGTGGTTGCCGGGCTTGCCGTCTGCGCGTTCACGCCTCTGACGCACGCGCTAGCCAGCGGCTGTTCAGATGATGCCACGTCGCCGTTCAACAGGACGCAACTGGTTAAAGTAGCCGACGCGACGCGCGAGTACTCGTTTGGCAACCACAGCGACCTCGAGCTTTACAAAGCAATTTACGACGTCAATTTCGAGTACCGGCAATCCATCTATGCGAATGGCGGGCAGACCCCGAGCGGTTTCCCGAACCTCGACAGCGTGACCGACCTTTCGAACCCGCAGCAGCTTAAGGGGGCGTTCAACGGAGCATCCGAGGTCTACTGCTATACGGACAACGTCATGTCGCATCTTGACGATTGCTACAACCTGACGGCCTTCATGTTCCCCATTGCGATTATCGTGGTGGCGGTGGCCATCGTAGGTCTTGTGTTCACAGGCGTGACGGGGCGCAAGAAGTGGCTTGCCGGTGTTCTCACGGCATCGTGCATCATCATCCTCGTATCGTATATAGGGCTCCTCATCTGGGGTTTCGTCGACTTCAATAGCTTCTTCAGCATGTTCCACCAACTGTTCTTCAGCAAGGGCAATTGGGAGTTCCCCTTCGACAGCCTGCTCATTTGCGCGTTGCCGACCAAATTCTGGGTGATCATGGGCATCGTGGCGGTTGTCGTCTCGGTTCTGCTCGCTTCGTTTGCGGCAATCATTGCCGGCAAGCTGCGTTCATAAGGTACGTGCGCGGCGCAACCGCATCGTTGCCATATTGCTCGAGTGACAGTCCCGACGGCAAGGGAAGAAGCTGCAATAACGAAAGGACACGCGCATGGACGTTATGGATAGCTTTCAGGGCATGTTCGACAAGGGTGTAGCGGCGGTCAAGGGCACGGTTTCCGGCGTTGCGGTCGAAATGCTGCCATTCATGCAGGGATTCGTGCGCCTGTGTACCGACGGCTGGGAGCAAGGCTGGCACGAGCGCAACGGCGGCAACCTGACGTACCGCATGACCGACGAGGACGTCCGATCGAGCCAGTCGTTCTTTTACGAGCAACCGAGCTCGTGGATGCCCATGGGCGTGCAAGCCGACAACCTGCGCGGCGCTTTCTTCGCCGTGACTGGGGCAGGGCGATTCATGCGCAACGTGCAGCTGGATGTTGCGCACAATGTGGGCATCGTCGAGATCAACGGGGCAGGCGATGCCTGGCGCATCGTGTGGGGCTTACGCGATGGCGGCTTGCCGACAAGCGAGTTTCCCAGCCACTTCATGATTCACAGCGTGCGCATGCAAGCGACGGGCGGTGCGTCCCGCGTGCTGTACCATGCGCATCCCGAAAACGTCATCGCGCTGACCAAGGTCATGCCGTTAAGCTCCCGCGAGTTCACGCGCGCGCTGTGGAAGGCGATGACCGAGTGCATCATCGTGTTCCCGAAAGGCGTGGGCGTTGTCGAGTGGATGGTGCCAGGCGGAGCGGACATCGCGCGTGCCACGAGCGAGTTGATGAAGACGTATGACGCGTGCATCTGGGCGAGCCATGGCCTGTTTGCAAGCGGGCCCGATTTCGACATGACATTCGGCCTCATGCACACCATCGAGAAGGCGGCGGGCATTCACGTCAAGGCGCTCATGCTAAACGGCGGATCGTCGGATTTCCCCAACACGATTACCGACGACGGCTTGCGCGCCATCGTCCAAGAGCTGAACTTGCCTGTCAACGAGGCTTTTTTGTCGTAGCGCCAACGGTTTTCCCCTTCGTTCGCAAAGGCCACGCCGATGCGGTAGAATCCCTCCTGCGCGGAAGGAGGTGAAGGGCATGCCCAAGAAGAAGAAAACCCGCGTTCCCAAAAACGGGCCCGTTTGGCATCGCACGGCCGAGCAAGCCACGCTCGACCAGATGCCCAAGTACAACGCACACGCGTGCGGTACCGGCGCGCATGGCGACGCGAAATACAACCGGGCCAAGCAGAAACGAGCTTGGCAACGCGAAATGGACCAGCAAGGCGCTCGCAATCGCGAGCGCCTTTCCTTTACGGCTCAGTTGTTAAGGCTTCCGATGCGGCTGAGTAGCCGGGGAATCTGGCATAGCGCGAATGACAGCACGAACAAGGCGATGAACCATGCAATCGATTGCCAAATGGGCATGTTCCACACCTGGAAGAAGGGGTAGGGGCCGTCCCACACGCGGGTGATGTTGCAGGGGTAGGCTACTGCCGCGTATACGAGCGTGGGGGCAAACCCCACCAAGCTCTGTTGCAAGGTCATGGCGCGGTCGGCTTCAAATAGGATGTACGAGCCGGTCACGAGCAGCGGGGCGCCAAGGTGCGTGATCAGTTTCACGCCGTCGACGAACATCAGGTAGTAGCCGGGTCGGCCAATCGAATTCAGCATCGGCGCAAGCACGAAGGCAACCACGAACAACGTCATGAGCAAGCAGCACGACGAGGCGTATTTCATCCAGCTCAGCGTGCGGCTGATGCGCTGATTGCCGCCGCTTTTCAGCATGCGGATTTCTTCCACCAGGCACAGCGCGCATGCGATGCCGCCGAACAGGTTCGACCATTCCGTGTAATAAACGAAGTTGCCGGCCACCCCATGTCGCTGGATGCCGTGCGCCATGGCAACCGCTTCCAGCACGACGACCAACGCGTTCACCGCGATTGCGGCGATCAGCTTGTTTCGGGATTCGAGCATGTGCGCGTTAACGGGCGAAGGGGTCGTTTGCGGGATCGGAATTCCACGTGTACTCGGCGTAGTTCGCGGTGTTCTCAGCGCATTCGCGGCCGCAGACGTCGGCGATGAATCCCAGCGCCATGTCGGTGCCCGCCGACACTCCCGATGACACGTACAGGTTGCCGTCGACCGTCCAACGTGCGTTGCGCTCCCATTTCACCTTGGGGAACAGCTCTTCGGCGCGGTCGATGCGGGCTTTGTAGGTCGTTGCGCGGCGGCCATCAAGCACGCCGGCTTTCGCGTACAGGAACGCACCATTGCACACCGAAAGCACGTACGTTGCTCGACCGGCCAGTTCTGCAAGGCGCGCGATGAAGGCGTCGTCTTCGAGTGCGTCGTATACGCCCATACCACCCGGCACGAGCAGCACCTCGGGCGCGCCGACGCCCTCCAGCGATTCGGTCGCGACGGGCACGCCCTGATAACTTGTCACGATGCCGCCTGCAAGCGAGCAGAACGCGATTTCGAATCCCTTCGAAGCACCGAGCATTTCCACGGGGCCGAACACGTCGAGCGTCTCGAACCCTTCGAACAGGATTGTCGTGACCTTCATGGCATCTCCTTCGTTACGGCGACAGCACTGGTTGCGCACATGATACTCCACGGGGCTCGGGCGACAAGGCGAAAGACCGCTTTCCATCTACCAGCTGCCGTTTCTCCCGAATTGCTAGCCAAAAAGGTCAGTTTGCAGGTAAAGTGGTCGTTAAGGCTGGCCAGGAGTGCCGGCAGGACTAACAACGGGAGAGTGAGAAGCTATGAAGAAACTAGTGATTGCCCTTTGCGCTGCCGTGCTGGCCATGGGTCTTGCCGCATGTACAGGCACCTCTGGCGCGTCGTCGAGCGCTGCAAGCGCTTCGGCGAGTTCCGCATCTGCCGCTGCGAGTTCTGAAACCTCCAGCTCTGCCTCGTTCAACGAGAGCTCGCTGTCGGCAGCGCTCGAAACCGAGCTTGAGGCCAATGAGAGCAACCTGACCGCCGAAGACCTGGCCAATGTCGACATAACCATCGAATACGGCGACTTCGACGGCATGGAAGCGCTTGCCAAAGACATCCAAAACTTCAAGGCAGACGACAAGGTCGTGCAGATTGACGGCGACGTCCAGCACTTCGCCGAGGGCATGTCGTACAACATCGTCGAGAGCAGCCCCGACGGCAAGGAGCAGAAAGGCACGTCGTTCGTCATTCAGGGCGCCGAAGAATCTGCCTATCCTGTTGAAGGAACTCGCGTCAAGATCACCGGCATGGTCGTCGAGGACGGCCTTGCCCGCCATATCCTGACGCTTCCCGAGTTCGTCGAGGTCATCGAGGGTTAGCGCTTGAAAGCCCAGCGTAATCGAATCAAGCCATGAATCAAGGCTCCGGCAAAGGCCTTCTGGTCGCGCTTTCATGCTACGTGATTTGGGGCACGTTGCCCATTTTCTGGAAGCTGTTGTCTGCGGTGCCCAGCTCGCTCGTGCAGGTGCACCGCATGATTTGGTGCTTCGTTTGCGTGGCTGTGTTCTGCATCGTGACCAAGCGCCACTTCCTCTTGATGTTCAGGCAGCGGTGCGCCGTGCTGACGCTGTTGGCGGCGGGCGTGCTGTGCACTGTCAATTGGACGACGTACGTCATCACGGTCAACTCGGGCAATATCGTCGAGTCTGCGTTGGGATACTACATCAACCCGCTGATCAGCATTCTCATCGGCCTCGTGTTCTTCAAGGAGAAGCTGTCGCCAGCGCAAGTCGCAGCGACGGTGCTTGCGGTTATCGGCGTGGTCACGTTCACGGTCAGCTACGGCCAGGTGCCAGTAATGGGGCTAATCTTGGCGTTCTCGTTCGGCGCGTACGGCGCGGTCAAGAAATGGGGTGGCTACCCGTCGGTTGAGGCCATGGCCGTAGAGTCGACCTTCACGGGGGCAGCTGGCCTCGTCGCGTTGATAGCCGGCTGCTTCATGCCGGGGGTTTGGGAAGCGCTCACGCCCGTCACGGCTGTTTCGCCAATGGCCTGGACCGAGGGCGGCGCGGTTCTGATGGCGCTGTTCGTGCTGGCCGGTTTCTTCACCTGGTTGCCGCTGCAGCTATTTTCCGAGGCGGCCAACCGCATCCCGCTTACGTGGATCGGTTTTTGCCAGTACCTTTCGCCGACATTGGCGTTGTGCATCGGCGTGTTCATGTTCGGCGAGCCTTTCACGTTCGCGCATGGCGTGTTGTTCGGCTGTTTATGGATTGGTATCGCTCTTATCGCCATCGAGGCTGCCATGCGCTCGCGGGCGAAAGGATGAGGCGCGTATCGTAAAATCGCATTAGCGGGAAAGGGGTGAGCAAGCAACATGGAGCAAACGCGTCCGCATTGGGTGAACACGCTGATTCTCGCAGGGGGCGAGTTGGCGCTTGCGTTGGTCGCGTTGCCGTTCTACGTGTTCTTGGTGCTGCCGAAGTACCCGCAGGGTGCGCTGCCCGGATTCGTGCCGGTCATGTCTCCCGACGCGAACCCGGTGCTGGCTGTATTGGCGACAATCGCGGTCGTAGCGGTTTGCATCGGCATCGTGGCGGGTATGTCGAAGGCCTTCGGTGCCGACAAGTTCCAAATCGACGAGCTCGATGTCCTTTTGCGCGAAAACAGCACGTTGGACCTGGTCATCATTTACATAGCTGCCGGGTTCGCAGAGGAATTCCTGTTTCGCGTCACGCTGATGGACCTATGCGGGATTGTGTTGTCGACCATCCTGTTCACGGCGATGCACGCGGCGTACTGGCGCAAGCCGCTGATGCTGGTGTACGTGTTCCTCGTCGGTCTTGTGATGGGATTGCTGTACCTGTACACGGGCTCGCTCCTGTTGTGCGCCATTGCGCACGCGGTGTACAACCTGCTGGTCAGCTTGATGATGAAGGCGGGCATCTTGCCGCTTGGCAAGTAGTTGTCGCTACACGTTTCAGGACCATTTGATTCCTGTTGATGCGATTCTGTCTGCGCACAGATTTCATGTCATGTTTCGGTCTAATAGGGACGAGTTGCAGAGCGGTTACAAACCTGTGAGCTGCGATGATACGAAGCAGCATATTTCGGTTACGCCGAATCGTGCCAGTTTTTCATACCTGTAAGAAGAAAACCTGCCATGAAATCGCGCTTCTGGCAAAACAGCCCTTTCAGAGATGAAAACGAGGCAGAAAATGCGCCATCAGGGACAAAGCTGGGCAAGAAGAGTCCTAACAGAGACGGGGCGAGGCAGAAAGGCCTTAACAGGGATGGAAACCAGGCAGCGCGCGTTTTGAATGCAGTGTTAAGAGCATGTGAACTGTTGCGAACATTGTGGAAACGCCATCGCGGGCGGCGTATTTTAAAATTGCGGGTTGAAGGGTTCGGCCCGCCGGGACCAAGATGTTTGACGTTGTCGCAAATTATGTCCCGATACCAAAACTGTCATCCAAAACGTCGGGATAGCTGAGTTACGCCAGCCCTCTCGGTTTTGGTTGCCGGGAGGGCTTCTTTATTGGCGAGGGTCCTTCCGCAACGGAAAGGAGGCAAGCACAGAAAAGCCGATCGTCGGGTCCAAGGTTCGCTGCCATCGCGTATGACCCGTAGAAAAACTGTTCCAATGGCAGAAAGGCTCAAACATGCAAGAGCTGATGACAGACCAGCGGCGGTCTATAAACGCCTGCAAGTACGGGGCGGGATTCTTCGGAGGCAAGTTCCTCCCGTTCCACCGGGGGCATCTGGATTGCATCCTGCGATGCGCCTCGGAATGCGAGAAGCTGTTCGTGGTGCTGATGCACAACGACGAAGAAGAACGGCGGATTCTATCAGACTACAGCGGATGTTTTCCCGAGCGCAGCCTGAGCGCCCATGTCCGCGAGCTTGCACTACGCGCCGAGCTGGCACCCTTCGAGAACATAACGGTGTTGTCCTACGACTGCCGTCCCGCTAACGAACGCGCTGCCCGCGAAAGCAAGCATCCCTGGTTCTACGAGTGCCAGGACATGGTGAAGCTGATGGGGCACTTCGACGTCGCCTACTCCAGCGAGCCCGAATACTCCGCCAATTTCCAGCGGTTTTACCCCTGGGCTGCTCCCGTGGTTCTCGACGAGCAACGCAACCGATATCCGATTTCGGCGACGGCGATTCGCAGCATGCCGTTTTACGAGGCGTACGGACACCTCCCGCGCGAGTACCAAAAGCTGGTGAACAAGAAGGTGCTGTTTACGGGGACCGAATCCTGCGGGAAGAGCACCCTCGTGCGCAAATTGGCGGCGGCGCTGGGAACGTCCTTCACCGAAGAGCAGGGAAAGCTCGCCTGCGAGCGGGTGGGGCTGCCCTCGCCAGGGGCCGAGCAGTATCCGCAGTTCGTATGCGCCCAGGTTATGGCTGATGCCGAGGCCGTGAAGCGCGCCAACATGGTCGCCCTGTGCGACACGGACGCCATCGTCACCGAGTTCTACCTGAACGTGTTGGAAGGACGCGGGAGCCTGCCGGTTGCACGTGAAGTTGCGCGAATCAACGAGTGGGACCTCGTCTTCTTCGTGGAGCCCACCGTCCCTTGGGTTGACGACGGCTTGCGCACGTCTCCGCTGCAGGCGCAACGTGAGGCGCAGGCGCGCATGCTGCGGGTTGTTTACGAGAACCTGGGATACGAGCTGATCACGCTCGACGGGGATTATCGACAGAACTACGAGCGCGCCCTGTACGAGATACAGAAGCTACTGGGATACCACTTCGACGACGGGAAGGAGCAGGGCAATGGACCAGATGTTGAAAGCGAATAACCGCATGGCCGATGGGCGCTTCTCGACGACGAATCTTCCGCCAAGGTTCGCCGGCTTCAACCCGTTCGAGCTGGGCATGATAGCCGTGGTGGTGGGCGTATCCGCGTACTTCTTCGCGTTGGCGCTCGGTGGCGCGGTGATAGTCGTCGATGCCGAATCGGTTGCATACGCGGTCATCGACCTGGTGGCGGCGTTCTGCGGAATCTGCTCGGTCGTGCTGTGCGCCAAGGGCAAGCGCAGCGGTTTTGTGTTCGGGCTCGTCAACGTGGCAGGTTATGCGTTCATTTCGTATCACAACCAGTACTACGGCGAAGTGATGCTCAACGTGCTGTTCTACGTGCCGTCCAACATCGTGTCTTTCGTGCTGTGGACGCGGCATAAAGATGCCGAACGGGGTGGCCGCGAGGTCAAGGCCCGGGCGCTCAGTGTGCTGCAGCTGGCAGCTGCATGCGCGCTGGTGGCCATCGCCACGGTTGGCTATCACTTCGTGTTGGAAGGACTTGGCGGGGCCATGACGATGCTCGATGGAGCGAGCACGGTGTTGTCGGTATTCGCGACCGTGCTCATGGCATTGCGGTATTCCGAGCAGTGGTTCTTCTGGATCGTGGTGGACGTGATCACGGTGGCGCTGTGGTGCGTCGCCGGCGATCCCGTGATGATAGCCATGTGGGCCGCGTACCTGGTCAACGCCGTGTACGGGTACCTGATGTGGCTGAACAAGAGCGGGCGCAATGTGCCGTTCAAGCATTTGCTCGATGCTGCCGCCCGGTAAAGGGAAGGGGCGCTGTTTCCAGCGCCCCTCTTCCAATTCTGACAGCCTATCGTAGATACATGCTGTTTGCGCTTGGCTACGTTCTAGCCATTCCGCCTGCTATCGGTGCCCAACACGCTGTTGACGATGGCGCTCACGATGCTGATGACGATGCTGCCCAAGATGGCGGAGCCAAGCCCGTCTATGGCGATGCCGCTGCCGAAGAGGCCTGTTCCCACCACGGCGGCCAATTCAAGTATCAGCGCATTGACGATTAGGTAGAAGATGCCCAGCGTGAACACCGTTATGGGCAAGCTCAGTATCTGCAAGATCGGCTTGATGGAGATGTTGATCAGCGACAGAATCAGCGCGCCAACGATAACGGCAACTGTGGCGTCGTTGCCTACCGTCGTGATGCCGGGGACGATCCAGACAGCTGCGCCGACGGCGATTGCGGTCACAACCCAGCGAATCAGAAAACTCATGGTCGCTCCTCGTCTCGTTCCTTTAGCTTCCCCGTTGTATCATGTTTTGGATTGGAAGGAATACATGGTCAAGCAAATGTTACATAACCTTTCTTGCGGTGTCGAACGAGCATGTGGGGCGTGTCAGCATGTGGGCGAGCCATACGAGGAGCAGTTGCGCGCAAAGGACGAGCGCATGGCCGACCTGTTCGCCGGTCCCGAGTTCACAAGCGCGAAAATCAGGCCCATCATCGGCATGGACGATCCCTTCCACTACCGCAACAAGGTGATCTCGCCGTTTGCGCCGGGGAAGCGCGGTCCGAACGGCGGTCGCGAAATCTTGACGGGAATGTACGTCGCAGGCACGCATCGCCTGGTGAACACCGACGGCTGCCTCGTGGAAAACGAACAAGCGCAGCAGGTCGTGCGCGCCATTCGCCAGATCATGCGCAAACACGGCATCGAGCCATACGACGAGGACCGCCATACGGGCTTCATGCGCCATGTGGTCGTGCGCGTCGGGCATGAGAGCGGCGAGGTGCTGGTCACCTTGGTCACGAACGGTTCGGAGTTTCCGTCTTCGAAGGCGTTTTGCCGTGCGCTTGTCAAACAGTGCCCGTTCGTCACGACTGTCGTGCAAAACATCAACACGCGTCAGACGAACGTAATCCTGGGGCAAGAAGAGCGGCGCCTATACGGCCCCGGCTTCATACTGGACACATTGTGCGGGCTTAGCTTCCGCATTTCCTCTCAGTCGTTCTACCAGGTGAATGCCACGCAGACGACCGTGCTGTACGATACGGCCGTTCAGCTGGCAAGCTTTGACGGCACACAGCTGGTCATCGACGCCTATTGCGGCACTGGGACAATCGGGTTGGTGGCAGCCAAATGCGGTGCCGCACAGGTGACGGGAGTTGACTCGGTCGGGTCTGCGATTCGCGACGCGCGCGAGAACGCGCGTCACAACGGCGTCGAGAACGCCCGCTTCGTCACGGCCGATGCCAGCGATTTCATGCGCGAATTGGCGGAATCGGGCGAGCATGCCGATGTCGTGCTGCTGGATCCGCCCCGCGCCGGTTCGGATGAGGCGTTCCTCGAAGCGCTTGTCCAGCTTGCTCCCAATCGCGTGGTGTACATCAGCTGCAATCCCGACACCCAAGTGCGCGACCTGCGCTACCTGGCAGCGAAGGGATACGTCACGCGGGTTATCCAACCGGTTGACATGTTCCCGCACACGGATCACGTCGAAAGCGTGGCCCTCGCCGAAAGAGGCGATGCGTCATGAGCGGCAACGTCGAATTCACTGTGGACCTAACCTTGCGGACCCATGGCCTTGTCGATGCGGACACCCCCGTCTTGCTCATGGTGTCGGGAGGGTCCGATTCCACGGCGATGGCCTATCTTGCGGAGATGCTACGTCGACAGGGCTCGATTGGCCCGCTATCGATGCTGCATGTGAACCATCGCCTGCGCGGGACTGATGCCGATGCAGACGAGGAATTCGTCCGCAAACTCGCCGAACTGCTCGAAATCGATTTCACAGGCGTTTCGATCGACATTGCGTCTATTGCCGAAACCGAGCATGGTAACGTCGAGGCAGTGGCGCGCCGCGAGCGCTATGCCGCAGCGCAGGATGCGCTTGCCGAGCTGTGCCTTCGCGCAAAATGCCCAGCGCAAAACGGCCGCATATTCGTTGCCCATACGGTTGACGACCGCATCGAGAACTTTTACATGCGCTCGATCGTCGGCACCGGCCCAGGTGGCTTTAGGTCCATGCGATATCGAAACGGCCAGATTGCACGGCCGCTGCTCGATTGTAGCCGCGAGGAGCTGCGCGCTTATATCGAGCATCGGGCTGATACGGGGTGTTTGGTCGCGCGCGACGCGACGGGTGCTTTCTGGCGCGAAGACGCCACGAACGAGCACACGGACCGCTTCCGCGCATACGTGCGCCACGAGATCGTGCCGCGTGCCCAAGAGCGCAACCCGCGCTTGCGGGATACCCTTGCCCGTACGATGAACTTAATCGCCGACGAAGACGACATGGTGGCGTCGATGGCCGACGAGGTTGCCGCCAAGCACGTGGTGTGGCTTGATGGCGGAAACGCGTGCCTTATTGGACCCGGGTTCGGTTCGGTGCCGTTACCGTTGCAACGCCGCGTCGTCTTCGATGTCATCGGGCGGTTCCTCGGCCCGGACGAGCGCGTCGAGATGGCGTCGGTGAACGCGGTGCTCGCGGGCTTCATGGACGGTGTGCCCAAGGGCGGTTACGTCATGAACATCCAGGGCAACCTTGCGGTGAGCGCCAATAAAAAGGGCGTGCGGATCGAGCCCATGGCGTCATTCCGCACGAGAAGGAAAAGGTCATGAGCGAAGGTTACGACATCGTGTTGGCAAGCGCCTCGCCGCGCCGCCGCGAGCTCTTGGCGCAAACGGGCGTGGATTTTCGCGTGCATGCCGTCGATGCCGACGAGACGCTTGATGAACGCCTCGCTGCAGACCCGGTAGAAGCCGTGAAAAAGCTGGCCGAGCGAAAAGCCAAGGCAGCGGTCGAGCAGCTGGTCACGCCCGACTACGACGGCACGATGATCGTGCTGGGATCCGACACGATGGTCGTGTTCCGCGGCGAGATCTTCGGCAAGCCGCACGATGCCGACGATGCCCGTCGCATGCTGCGCGCGTTGTCGGGGCATGGCCATGACGTGCACACTGCCGTGTCGCTGTGGGCAGTGCATGCGCCGGCAGGGCAAGACGTCGGTTTGTTCTACCGCACGTTCGTCGACACGACCTACGTTTACTTCCGCGATTTGGACGATGACGAGATCGAAGCCTACATCGCTTCGGGCGATCCGTTCGACAAGGCGGGCGCTTACGGCATCCAATCGGGCGCCGGCGTGTTCGTCGACCACATCGAAGGCAGCCTCGACACCGTCATCGGTTTTCCCGTCGAACGGCTGCGTCGCGAGTTCCCCGACATCTTCGACGTGGGTTAGTCGACGTGGGTTAGAAAGCCGGCTTAGACAAAACCGTAATCAGTCGATGAGCGATTCGCGGTTCACGAGGATCTGACGTCCCTGCATGCGGATGTCGCCCGATTCCTTCAGCGTATTAAGCGCTTTCGACACCGTGACCCGATTGACGCAGAGGATGTCGGCCATCGTCTGTTGGCTCAGCTTCAAATCGATATGCAGCCATGTGGCGTCTTCTTGAGGGGTTGTTGCCGCCACCGCAAGTTCCTGAAGAAGCGATAACAGTCTTGCGGGGACGGTACGCGTATGCGAGTCCTCGAACTGATCGACGCTGGACGCGAGCTTATCGAAGAGTGAATCAATCATAGTGAAGCAAAGCTCAGGGTCCTTTGTTACAGCGTCTTGTAATTGCTTGCGGGTTATCCTTTTAAGGACAGTAGGTTCGAGTGCCTCGAAATACACTTCCTTTTGATTTGTGTCAATAAGGGCGTGACGCTCGAAAAGCAAAGCCCCACGCTGACGGATATTGAACGTGACCGCTTCGTGACCGCGGCGGAACTTCTTCGCCGCCATGCTTCCGCTCAAAACGACATAGCAATAGCCCGCTTCGTCGTCTTGTGGGTTGATAAGCAATTCGTACGATTCGATTTCCACGACATCACCAAGCTCGGCTAAGCGTTCCCAGCCGTACGTGTTCCCTATGACGAGTTTGGGATAGGGTTTGTAAGGCGATTCCGGTATAGATGCTTTCACAGGTCCCCCTTGGAGAGGCTCGTTTCATACTTATTAAAAATGTAGCATAAACTACATTTGTTAACTCTTAACAATATACTATCTTCAGTTGCTGCAGCCACCACACTATCATTACTCTAAGGGCGACGTGTGCGCTCAGCGCATCGTCTCGCCTCGTCGGAATCAAGCCCGAAGGGGGACCGCTCATGAAGCAGTATCTGGATTTCACCGGCAAAATCGTTCTCGTAACAGGAGCTCGTTCCGGAATTGGTCAGGCTACTGCCGTCGCTTTTGCGGGGCAGGGGGCGAATGTCATCGTCTCGGGAAGGCGCCCGTGCGATGAAACACTCGCGCAGATTGCAGCTGAAGGCGGCAAGGGCGAGTTCGTCAAATGCGATGTGTCGAAAGAAGAGGACGTGAAGACCCTCATCGACACCATCATCGAGAAATACGGCAGAATCGACGTTGCCGTGAACAACGCAGGATGCAGTTCGAAGAAGGTGCCAACTGCAGAGCAGGACATGGAAAACTACGATCGCGTGAATAACACCGATGCGCGCGGTTTGTTCATGTGCATGATGTACGAGTTGCGGGCGATGCTCCCCGTTGGCAAGGGCGCCATCGTCAACATCGCATCGGTCGCCGGCCTCATCGCTGATCCGAACATATCGCCTTATGTGGGTGCCAAGCACGCTGTGGTGGGCATGACCAAAGCCGCGGGTATCGAGTATGCGGAAAAGGGTATCCGCATCAACGGCATTTGCCCGGGATTCGTCGAGACGGAAATGACGCAACAGTGGAGCGGAAATCCCGAGGTGAGGGCCCGTGTCGCTGGATACAACATGCAGAAGCGCGCAGCAGATCCGTCCGAGATAGCCACGGTTGCGCTCTTCCTCGGATCAGATATGGCGTCGTTCATGAATGGGGCTATGCTGCCTGTCGAGGCTGGCCAAACCGCTCATTAGCTCTTGGCAAGCGGCTGCAGAGCCGTCATGCCGCAGGCAAAGATAGGAGCTTCCGATGAAAGTTGCCATGGTGTTCAAGTGGGCTCGCGACCCGCGTGACGCTCGCATTTCGGTAAACGGGGAATTGGTATGGGGCAATGCGAAGATGGCGGCGAGCGATGATGATCCTGCCGCCATGCAAGTTGCCTGCTCGCTGTCCCCTGAAGGAGATATAACGGCCGTTACGGTTGGCGATGGCGACAACGCCTGGGCTGCGGCTCGCGGAGCCGTTTCGACCGTGATTGTCGAGGGTGTGCCAGATACTATAGACGCTTTGGGCACAGCAGAGGCAATTGCATGCGCCATACGGTCTATAGGGCGCGTCGATGCTGTTGTCGTGGGCGATTCCGACTGGAATCTGGGAGTGCCTGTAGCGCTCATGGCTCAGTTGGGTATAACGTCGTTCGCGGGAGTTGTGGATGTCGAGGCCGCTCGCGGCGGCACATGGCGCTTGTTCTGCAAAGAAGGCTCCATCGTGAATGTCGTCGAAGCCCGTCCTCCCTTCTTGTTGGCTGTGCGCGGTCAGACGGCGGAAAAGGAGGCGCCGGGCATGAAGCAAGTGCTCGCAGCGCGTAAGAAGCCGCAAGTCACGTTGACTGCCGATGCGCCTGAATTTGCGGATATGCCGAAACGAGGGGGCTTCGTCGAGGAAGGGGCGGTAAGTCTACCTGAATCGGTAGGGGCCACCATGATATGCGGCGATTCCGAGGAAGCTGCCCGCGATCTCGTGGCGGCGCTTAAGCGAGATGGTGTGCTGTAAAGGCATCTCGAAGGTCGGTTGCGGAACTGCACGGTTTGTAGAACGAGTGAAACGCTTCGCCACTCGTCAGGACGGAGAAAGCTATGGCGAACTCTCTGGTAATAGCAACGGATTCCCGGTTTATTGTGACCCTTGCGAATATGGCACGCGCTTGTGCCGATAACGTTGTTGCAGCAGTAGTCGGCTCGGCCGATTTAGCTGAAAGCGTCTCGGTTTCGGGAGTCGACGAGGTTGTCCATTTTGATTTGCCCGATGACATGCCTGCTGAGGCCATGGCGCAGGTCCTTGCAGAATGGACGACGGTCGATGCGCCGGCGTTCATCATCTCGAACGACGCGCCAGCTGCTCGGACCCTTTTAGCCGCATCGGCTGGTGTCGTTCGCGCCTCTGTATTGGGTGGCGTCGTCGACGCTCATCGCGAAGGCGACATCTTGGTTGTGCACTGCGAGATTGCGGCGGGTATTGCGCTCCAAGAAGCGCGCGTGGAAGGGCCGCTCGCTGCGGTGTATGGCGGCTCGGATCCCGCTGTTGACCAGCATGAGCCTGTGCGGATCGTGAACGCGAACCTACAGGGTTTTGCCACTTCTGAGCGCGTGGTCGAACGCAAGTTGCCAGCGACAGATGCCGTCGACCTTTCTGCGGCGAGCCGCATCATCGGCGTTGGACGCGGCGTCAAGGCCCGCGGCGACCTCGCCGTGATAGAGGAGCTCGCGTCGTCCCTGGGAGCCGTTATGGCGTGCACGCTGCCGGTTTCCGAGGATTCGCAT
>JAFWJU010000068.1 GCA_017511465.1 Eggerthellaceae bacterium
CGTTGTCGGCGCGCGCCACCGACACCTGCACGATATCGGCATCTTCGATTTCGCGCGCGCGCAGGCAAGCCAGAAGCTCGGTGAGCGTCTCGAGCGTGACCGCCGTCGCGCATATGCGCGCGTGCGGGTTGACCGTCAGCGTTGCGTCGATGATGGCGCCCATGTTGCCCGACGAGCCGCCGATGAACACGCGGTTGGGTGCAGGCAGGCTTGTGAGTGCCTCGGGCGCGGTGCCCTCGACGACCACGATGTTGACCGCGCCGTGGATTTCGCGGTTCTGGCGCATGAGGGCAATGGCGTCGGCGTTCTTCTCGATGGCGTACACCGTGCCGCGCGGCGCTGCGAGTGCCGCCTCAATCGAAACCGAGCCCGTGCCCGCGCCGACATCCCACACCGTGTGGTCTGCGGCGATGCGCAGCTTGGATATGACCAGCGCGCGCACCTCCTGCTTGGTCATGGGCGCCTTGCCGCGTTGGAAGTCGCCGTCGGAAAGCGACGGGGCGCCATATGCGCGCACCACCGGATGGTCGTTTTGCGCAAGCATGACTGCTAGGTCGGCGAATGCCATATCGGCGAGCTCTGCCGCCGTGCCGCGCACGATGCGCTCGTCGTCGTAAGACAAACGCTCGCCCGCGGCAACCGACACATAGCCGAACCCCCGCTTCACGAGATCGCGGCAGATGTCGTCGACCTTGGTCTTGCCGCCCGTGATGACGAACGTCTTCGCATTGGCTTGGATAGCCCCCACGGCGTCGTGTTCGCGACCATGGGCCGACACGAGCACGGCGTCTTGCCAGGGCGTGCGCAATTTGGCGCAGAAGTACGAGACCGACGATATGCCCGGGATAACCTCCACGTCATAATCAGCCAGCTTGTCGTAGAGCGCCGTCGCCCCGCTATAGAAACCGACGTCACCCGACAGCAGCACGCTCGCCTGCGCACATCGAGCCTGGGCCAAGACCTCCGCGATGTCGTCGGATTTGATGAGCTGAAGTTTCTCGCAATCGAGGCCTTCGAAGGGCTCGAGCAGTCGCTTTGCGCCGATGAGCACATCTCTGCCTTCGATGGCGCGCTTGGCGCCCACCGTCAACGTATCGACGTTTCCCATCCCGACGCCTATGAGATACACCTTCATATGCTCTCCTTGCAGTGAGCGGACGCACGGTCCAGGGACAGGGACAAGGGGCTGCTCGGCACGCTGAAGCTAACCGCTCGTCGTTTCGGCAAAGCAGCTGCGGAACTCGCCCGCTGCGCGGGCTCAAACAGTCCTCGCTCCCGCTTCGCCTGCACTCCTCGCAGCTTCAGAGAGCCGAGCAGCCCCTTGTCCCTGTCCCTGTCCCCCACGCTCAAATCCATCACAGCCCGTACTCGGTTTCCAATACGGCTTTCGCCTGGTTGATGTCGAAGCCCTCTTCGTCAGTCGGACGGTGGATGACCACCACGTCGATGCCACATTCTTGTGCTGCTTCGACTTTTTCCCAAAAGCCGCCAGCAGCACCCGACGCCTTCGTCACGAGCGTCTGTATGTCGAACTCCTGGATAAGCGCCTTGTTGAGCTCCTTCGAGAAGGGGCCTTTCATGGCGATCACATGTTTTGGAGGGATGCCCAGCTCGTCAGCCGCTGCAATCGATGCCGCGACGGGCAGGATGCGCACGTACAGGCGCTGCGCATAGTCTTCCATAGCCGAAACGTATGCGGGCAAGTCCTTGCTTCCCGTGGTCAGCAACACGTTTCCCGTCGATTCGGCCACAAGGCGCGCGGCTTCTTCCACGTTGTCGGCCCCTTGCCACGGACCTGCGGGCTCGCCTTCGCGCAGCACGCGCACCACTGGCACATCGCACGCGGCGGCGGCACTCGCAATGCTCGCGGTGACATCGGCGGCATACGGATGCGTCGCATCGACGACGCACGCGAAACCGCGCTCGCGCATGAGGTTTTCCATGTCGTCTGGCACCATTTGGCCCGTGAGCGATTCGACGTTCGGCAGGTCTTGCACGAGCGATCCGCCGTATTCGGTCAGCGAGCTGACAACCACATCGCATGTCCCGCGCACGCCGAGCCATTCCGCGATGTCATGCCCCTCGGACGTGCCGCCGAACACGAGCACGCTGGGTCGGGCGACGTGGTTTTCGATACGGTCCGTCACGGCTCGTCCTCTCGCTGCAAGTATCCACGCGGAGTGACCATGCGGCCGTCGATGCACATCGTCTGGCTATTGCCGACGAACACCGTCGTGAACATGTCGACTGGGGTGTCGCGCAACTCGCCCAATGTCAGCACATGGGCCTCCTCGCCCTCGCGGCCGATATTGCGAACCGTGCCGCAAACCGTGGACGGGTCCTTGTGCTGAAGCAGGATGTCGCACGCACGCTGCAGGTAATCGGGGCGCTTGTGCGATGAGGGGTTGTACAAGCTGATGACGAAGTCGGCTTCGGCCGCGGCGGCGAGGCGCTTGTCGATCGTTTCCCACGGCGTCAGCAGATCGGATAGCGATATGACGCAGAAGTCGTGCATGAGCGGTGCGCCGAGCACGGCTGCGCCTCCGTTGGCAGCCGATATGCCCGGCACGATGCCGATTTCGACAGGTGGGTACTCGCTAGCCAGTTCGAAGATGAGGCCGGCCATGCCGTACACGCCCGGATCGCCCGAGCACACCATGGCAACCGAACGTCCGGCAGCAGCCTGATCGAGCGCCGCCCGGCACCGCTCGACTTCCTTGCGCATGGGCGTGGTGAGCACGTCCTTGTCGGGAAACTCGCTTTTCAGCAGGTCGATGTAAACCGTGTACCCGACGATGAGGTCGCACGACTGTATGGCCTTGCGCGCGCGTCCCGACATGTCGTCAGCGCCGCCGGGACCCAATCCCACGACGAGGAGCTTGCCCTCTCCCATGATGTTTTCTTCCCCCGATGCCTGCGGGGAGGTTAAGGCGATGGCGACGGTGACGCCATCGCCCGATTGCTTGTGCGTGACCAGCGTGCCGCCTTGAGCACATGCCGCGCGCTCGCATACGTTGCCGACGCCGACCGTGCGCTCCACGAAATCGGAATGCGAGAACTCGCCAGAAATGCTGGCAAGCTCATCGGCGGAATAGAACGCGAGGTTCCAGTCCTCGCCTTGCGCCAACTGGATAATCGCGGGCTCGTCGCTTTTGACGTCAATCGACGCGAGCGTGGTCACGGCATGCGGTGACACGCGCGCTTCGGCGAGCGCGTCGAACACGGCGCGCCTGAGCACGGCGGGGTCGGTTCCCTTGCGGCATCCCACGCCAACCGTGGCGGTGCGCGGCACCAGGTGCAGCGTGCGCGCGAAGGGCTGCACGGCTTCGTCGAGCGACACGACGAAGCCGATGTCGGCAGTTCCCTTCCCCTTCGCCACGCCTTGCGGCTGGTCTTCTATATCGAAATCGATTTCGTACCCGACGGCGCGGCCTTCGAGCAGCGCCGCGGAGATTTCCTTGGCCACATCGCGCTCGACGATGGCGAGCCCATGGCGTGCCGCCCATTCGTCCACTGCGAACAAGCCGTTCACGTCGGTCGCCGTCGAAACGGCAGCCTGCGCTCCCAGCACATCGGCGATGGCGCGCGCCAAATCGTTGGCACCGCCCACATGCCCCGATAGCAGGGGCACGGCGAAACGCCCTTCCTCGTCGACGCTGACGACGGCGGGGTCGGTGAACTTGTCTTGCACATGCGGAGCGATGGCGCGCACGGCAATTCCCGAAGCGCCCACGAACACGAGCGCATCATCCGCAGCGAAATGCTCGGCTGTCCATGTGGAAAGGTCTTGATACGCGTCGACGTCCATCTCCTTGGCATACCGCTGGGGACCCGCTACCGAAAACGACGCATGCGCATATTCCGGCAAAGTTGCAAGGCGCTGGGAGATATCGACTGCCAAGGCGCAGCCCGCTTGAGTGAACGCTATGAACGCGATTGCCTTCATGCGCCTATTCTAGCGCTTTAGCACTCGGGGAAAGAGCGGAGGACGACAGGGCGCGACCTTGCCATTTGCCAAGTTAAGTAATTATATGATTCCTTTGCGGCAGCAACGAGGTTGTACTAGACTAACTCGCCATGCGCCTTCGCCATGTTGGGCGCATGCACGAAGCACCAAGAGTTTGAAAAGGAGTTATTGCCATGGCTGTTATGGAATCCAACACCATTCGCGAGAACCCGGGGCTGTCGCAGACCGACATCAACGCCGGCTTCGAAACGCGCGATTACGACAACAAGATCGAGGTCGTCCACTACTACACGTCCGACAGTGTGAACCGTCGCCTTCGCACGACCAAGATCAAGGTCACCGACATGGGCCATCCCTACGAGATTCCCCAGCAGTTCCGCGAGTACTCCAAGATCATGCTGGAGCACCAGCTGGGCCAGGTCGAACCCGGCCAGTTCGAGAACCACCGCATCTGCGGCATGTACAGCGACCTCAAGCCCGACACCGACACCGTCACCATCGGCATGGTCGAGTACTACGACCTGCTGGCGACGTTCTACTCGTTCCCCTACGTCTATCGCAACGACAAGGGCATCATCGAGTTCAAGGGCTCGAGCTACATCTACAACGACTTCGGCGTCATCTACCCGCTGTCGATCATGCTGGGCGCCAACCCCATCGGCGCGAACAGCATCGCCATCACGACCGATAACAAGATCCTGATCCACAAGCAGGACGACAACGCCCACATCAACCCCGGCCTGCTCATGCCGACCGGCTCGGGTTCGTGCAGCTGGCATGATTACATCGACATCAACGCAGAGTACCTGCAGGACATCGTCATCCACGGTGCCGAGTACAAGATGCGCCACGAATGCAAGATTCCCGAGAACTGCCCGATGACGACGAAGGTCATGGGCATGGCGCGCGTGCCCATCGGCATGAAGCCCGACTTCTACTGCTTCACGGAGCTCGGCATGAGCTGGGACGAGCTGAAAGCCGCCGGCGCCGAGGCATACGACGTCATCGAGGCGGAGGGCCATGGCAGCATTTCCGACGCGCTGATCGCCTACGTCGACCAGAAGAACGCCGAGAAGATCGACAGCGTCTCGATTCAGCTGTACCTCGAGGCGATTTTCCTCGCGGAAATCTGCCGCTAAACCTTGGCAGTTCAAGCACGTTAAACGAAACCGGCTGGAAGACATGGTTCCAGCCGGTTTTCTTTCGGTGCAGGCGATCGAGCGCCTAGTCGCCCGTCGCCGTGCGGAACATGTGCGTGAACGTGGGGTCGTACAGGCGCGAACGCTCGTAAGCATCGCCCAGGAAACCGCCGATGCAGATGAGCGCCGTGTTCTTGACGCCAGCTTGGCGCGCCGTCTCGGCGAGGGTTCCCACCGTGCAGCGCCACACCTGCTCGTCGGGCCACGTGGCCTTGTACACGATGGCCGCAGGCGTGTCGGGACTGTAGCCGCCTTCCAAAAGCTCTTCGACTGCGCCGTCGAGCAAGCTCGTCGACAAGAACAGCACCATGGTGCAGCCGTGCGATGCCATCTTGCACAGCTTCTCGCCTTCGGGCACAGGCGTGCGACCCTCCATGCGCGTGATGATGACCGACTGCGACACATTCGGCAACGTGTATTCGGCCTTGAGCGCAGCGGCCGCGCCGCAGAACGACGACACGCCGGGCACCACGTCGTAAGCGATGCCCGCTTCGTCGAGCAGGTCCATCTGCTCGCGGTGCGCGCCGTACAACGACGGGTCACCCGTGTGCAGGCGCACCGTCGTCTTGCCCGCTTGCTCGGCGGCCTTCATGACGTCGATCACCTCTTCGAGCGTCATGTGCGCCGAATTGTGGATTTCGCAGCCTTCCTTGGCATAGTCGAGCAGCGCGGGGTTGACGAGCGAGCCCGCGTAAATGATGACATCGGCGTCTTGCAGCATGTTCGCTCCACGCACCGTTATGAGGTCGGCGGCTCCCGACCCGGCTCCCACGAAATGAATCATCGGATTCTCCCTTTTCGTGTAGGCGTGTCCGTCTAAGGCGACGGCTTCACCTTGTCGAATATACCGTATCTACGCGCTGTAAGCACCCCCAACGTTGCGTGGAAAGCCGCACAGCTTATCGCCGCGACCTCGCATGTTTCGCGCTACTATGGAAACAGCACGCAAATAGCCCAGAACTCGAGCGATTGGATGATCATGAGCAAGAAGCGCATGTCCGGCGGGGTCAAGGCCATCATCGTCATCTGCTGCATCGTCGTGGTGCTCGTCGGCGTCTCGATTCCCCTGAAGATGCCGGGTGCCAGCGCTGCTGATCAGCTTAAGCCGTTCATGAAGCAGCCAATTGCGCATCGCGGGTACTTCGACAACGACAGCCCCGCACCCGAGAACTCATTAGCGGCGTTCCAACGCGCCATCGACCATGGTTACGCCATCGAGCTTGACACGCAGCTGACCGCAGATGGCACCGTCATCGTGCTGCACGATAAGAGCCTGTTGCGTTCGAGCGGCGTCGACCGCAACGTCGACGACATGACCGACGCCGAACTCGCCGAATGCCGCCTGTTCGGCTCAACCGAGAAGGTGCCCACGTTCAAGGAAGCGCTCGACCTGATAGACGGTCAAGTGCCGCTGCTTGTCGAGATCAAGGGTGAAGCGGGTGACGACGTGGCGGCCATTTCGGAGGCGACCGCCAAGCTGCTCGACGAATACGATGGCATATATGTCGTACAGTCGTTCAACCCGTTCGCACTGCAATGGTTCATGAACAACCGCCCCGACATACCGCGTGGATTGCTGGCAAAGGACTTCATCGCCGACGGCGAGGGTCAAAGCTTCGTGAACCGCATAGCCTTAACTGGCATGTTCACGAACGTGGTCGCGCGCCCGAACTTTATCTCATACGAGCTGAAGAGCGACGGACAGCCGACATTCGAGGCAATGCAGGCATTCACCGACCTGCCCTGCTTTGCTTGGACGCTCAAGAGCCAAGAGGAGCTTGACCAAGCAAAAGCTGCCGGTTTCGAAGGCTTCATCTTCGACAGCTTCGAGGCAAAGCTGTAACGGTAACAACCGAGCCAATCTGCTTACGCGCGGCTCGACGGCATTTGACAGACCCCCAAGAGAGAGGACGCGCTATGACCACCGAAAGCATTGACAAGAAGGCGTTCAGGTCGATGAGCTACGGCCTGTACATCGTGTCTGCCATAGCCGACGATAAGGCAGCAGGCTGCATTGTGAACACGTTCCAGCAAGTCACTTCGAAACCCGCACGCGTGAGCGTCGCCATCAACAAGGAGAACTACACGACGGGCATCATCTTGAAGTCGGGACGTTTCGAGGTGTCCGTGCTTGCGGAAAGCGCCCCGATGGAACTCATCGGCACGTTCGGGTTCAAGACGAGTGCCGAGATCGACAAGTTCGCCGACACGGCTCATACGGTTGACGAAGCCGGTGTTCCGTATGTCACCGAGCGTGTCGTGGCTCATGTCGGCGCACGCGTCATCGACAAGGTGGATGTGGGAACGCATTACGTGATTGTCGGCGAGGTCGAGTGCGCCGAGGTGCTCTCGGACGAGCAGCCGATGACGTACGCATATTATCACCAGGTCAAAGGTGGAAAAACGCCACCCAAGGCCTCGAGCTTCGAATCGGATGGCGCCGATGCCGGCGTCGCACCGGCAGAGGCCCCGAAGGACGCTGCACCGCGTTACGGCTGGCGCTGCATGATTTGCGGCTACGTCGTCGAGATGGACGAGCTACCCGAAGATTTCACATGCCCGATGTGCGGCATGGGACGCGAGGCATTCGAGCGCATCGAACTGTAAGCGCAACCCTTCCGCCGTTTCGGCCTTACACCTGCCAACGACGGGCAAGTTCGTCTGCGCCGGGGGTTTTGCCCAACACGCCGTGCACGTTCGAGAACACGATGGCCTCTATCTGCAGGGCGCCGGCTGCGCGGTGGCTCAGCTTGTCAGCGAGGCTTTGCATAAGCGATTGCATCGTCTTCTCGGCCAAGCCGCACACAAGCAGCACCTCGAGCGCGGCATCGGTCGTCGACGCATCCATGATGGCGCGCACAGCCTGCCGCGAGGCCTCAGCAAGCGCCGCGTGCGCCGCCAGCACCTCGACCCGGCAATCGGCAACGCGGGAATGCGTGTTCATGACGCCGCCCGCCACCTTGGCCATCTTGCCGATGTGCCCCACGATGAGCATGCGCTCAAAGCCGAGTACGTTCGCCGCGTCTATCGTGGCACCGAAATAATTCGAGCACGACACGGCTTCGTCCATGTTCAACTGCAGCTGCCCGCAAGCGAAGTCGCGGCCGTAATTGCCCGGCACGACGAGCAAGTCGGTCACGCCGCGTGCGCGTAGCGTTTTCATCTCGAGCTCGATAGAGGAAATGAGGGCGTCTTCGCTCATGGGACGCACGATGCCGCTCGTGCCGAGCACCGAGATGCCGCCCTCGATGCCAAGCCGGGGATTGAACGTCTTGGCTGCCAATTCGACGCCTGCCGGTATCGACACGGTCACGAGAAAGCCCGCGTCGTCGACGCCGGCAGTTTCGCGGACTTGGTCAGCGATCATCTTGCGGGGCGTGGAATTGATGGCCGCCTCGCCCACGGGCTGATCCAATCCCTCGCGTGTCACGCGTCCGACGCCGATGCCGCCGTCGACGCGAATTCCGGGAATATCGCTGCGTTCGACGCGGGCATACACGAGCGCGCCGTCGGTCACATCGGGATCATCGCCCGCATCCTTGCGCACGGCACATTCCGCCCAGCCATCACCGGTGCGGCTCTCCTCGATCTCCACGACGGCATCGATGCCCGCAGGCGTCGACACCGTGACGGCAGGAACCGCATTGTCGTGGAGCAACAACTCGGCAGCCGCGCGTGCGGCGGCAGCGGCGCATGTGCCCGTCGTGTATCCGCAACGCATGCGCTTCGTGCCCACCGTTATGTACTCTTCCAGCTGTTTCATGTCGTCACGATTATAATGCGGAACCCGCCGTTCCGAAGACGACTCTGCTATCGGTTCAACCGCATGCGTTCAAGCCTCACCAAATCTGGCATGCTATACTGTATAGCATAGGAGGTGCTACGATGGGCACGACCGTGCAATTCAATACCCGTTTGGACCGAGACTTGAAAGCATCGGGCGACGCGGCGCTTTCCCTTATCGGCCTTAACCCCACGCAAGCAGTCCGCGCACTTTGGGAAAAGGCCGCGCGACGGGGTGAGGACCTCGAGCAGGTCGCGCAACTGCTAGCCCCCGCCACCGATCAAGCACCGCAAGCGAAAGCCGCCGATGTCGTGCAACAGGGATGGGCGCTCATGGACGCGGCGTACGAATCACTGGGAATCGACCTGGCTGCAACGTCCGACTTCCCAGATGACGACGAGATGCTCGAAGAAGCCTTGTACGAACGCATGGTGCAACGGGAGCTTGCATGATGAAAAACCCACCCATCATAGTCGTCGATACGAGCGTCTGGCTTGACAACTACCTTGCTGACAGGCCAAACGCAGGGCAATCCCGTTCTTTCATCATGCAAGCACGCGAATCAGGGGTGCAGCTAACCTACCCCATACACTGCCTGAACGACATATACCTGCTCATCCAAAGTCATCTTAAACGCGCAGCACGCTCGCAGGGCGAGTTAACCGAAGACGATGCCGCCGCCATCCGGGAAATCGCCTGGGCCTGCATCGAGAACATGCGGGAGTTCGCCACCGCCGTAGGAGCCGACGAGTCCGATGCCTGGAAGGTTTGCAAGTACCGACATCTCACGAACGATCTTGAAGACAACTTCGTCTTGGCGGCAGCGGAGCGCGTTCCCGCCGATTTCCTCGTCACCAACGACCAACGGCTCTTGCGCAAGTCGACTGTGAATGCCTACACACCCGAAGACGCCGTCATCGTCCTTAAGACAATTCAACAGCAAAGCAGGTAGTCATGGGAAGCAGGAAACCATCGGCTAACGCCAAGCGCGTTCAGCAGTTCAAGTCGCAACTCGGCGGCTTGGACGACCTATTCGCTTCGGAGCAACTTCGCGGCGAGCGCATCTCCGCCGAAAAAGAGGCTGCCCAGCGCGAGAAGGCGTGCGAGTCGAAAAACCGCTACCCATCGCAGTGGGAAGCGCGCGAGGCCATTGCCGCCTGCGAGGCGCATGGCACGAAGGGCCTGAAAACCTACCGTTGTCCCTACTGCAACGGCTGGCACTTGACGTCGCATCCCTGGGATGAGTAACGAAAACAAGCGCCGCAACCCGCCCCTTGCGCAACAGGTTGTTTCTCGACGTGCAAAAGCGCATGCCCGATAATCGTCGCAATTGGAAACACGAACGATTGGAGTGATCATGGCAATCAAAGACGTGCTGCCTCAGCTGCGCAAAGACCGCAACATGACCCAAGAAGAGCTCGCGAAGAAGCTCTATGTCACGCGCCAAGCCGTAAGCCGTTGGGAAACTGGCGAGGCCACGCCGAACATCGACATGACGAAACTCCTAGCCATCACGCTCGAGGTGCCTGTGTCATGCCTGCTCGAAATGCCCGAGCACTTTTGCCAAAGTTGCGGCATGCCCATCATGGACCCGTCAATCCAAGGCACCGAAGCCGACGGCACGCCTTCGGGAGATTACTGCTCTTACTGCTATAAGGACGGCGCATATACCTATGAGGCCGATATGGACAGCATGATCGAAGGGTGCGCCCCCTTCCTGATGGAGCAAACCGGCATGTCGCGCGACGAGGCAGTCTCCCTGATGGGCGCGTTGCTTCCGAACCTCAAGCGCTGGACAACTGACATCTAACCGCTCCCCTGTCACCCTTACCCAGACAAACAATAAGGCCGGCCGCACTCCTGCGACCGGCCTTTCCGTTTGCTGCTCAACCTCTACTAGTACTTGCCGTATTCGATCGTGGTCTGGTACCACGCGTCCATGTTCTCTTCCTTGAAGTGGTCCATGACGATGGAGCAGTCCATGACGAAGCCGCCGCCGGGCGCGCACTCGTCGATCATGCGCTTGGTCTCCTCGACGATGCGCTCGGGTTTGCCGTATGCCAGCAGCGCGCCGGGCAGGTTGCCGCAGACGCACGTGTGGCCGTCCAGGATCTTGCGCGCCTTGGCGATGTCCACCTGCTCGAACATGCCCAGGATGCCCGCAGGCAGCAGATCGCGAATCATCTCGAGGCGGTGGTTGTACTTGCCCTCGAAGAAGACGTATGGGATGAGGCCGAGCTCTTGTTCGCGCTCGATGACCTTGCGCAGGCTGGGCGCGTAGAAGCGCTCCCAGTTCTCGGGGCTCAGGAAGTCGTCGGTTCCGCCGTGCAGCGGCATGAAGCAGTACTTCATGCCCGCGGCCGCGATGCCCTCGACGCCCTTCAGGGCCCAATCGGTCAGGATCTCCAGGGCGGCCTCGACCTTCTCGGGGCACTCGTACAGGTCCATCGGCAGCTCGAGCAGGCCGCGCAGGTTGTCGCCGAGCATGTCGTAGGGCGCGTTCTGGCCCAGGATGCATCCCAACGGCGTCTGGTACTCGAGCGCCGTCTGCGACATGAGGGCCTGCCCGTCCAGCCACTTCTGCGACTGGTCGGCGGCGGCCATGAGCGTGATCAGCGTCTCGCGCACCTCGGGATCGGCGAACTGGGCCATGCTGGCGTAGTGGCCGAACTCGACGAAGTTGGTGAAGTCCATCTTGGCCAGGCCCTGCAGCTTGGCATGGCGGCGCGGGTACACCTTCGTCATGAGGAAATGCGAGGGGTCGCGGATGAACTCGTCGTACTCGTCTTCCTCCATGTAGGTCTTGTCCACGATCTGGAAGCCCATCATGCGGTCGATGCCCCACGTCTCGCCCGGCCAGCGCACGGCCTGCGTCCCGAGGACCTCCATGACGTTGATGGGATATGCGGCGGGAGCCCAGAACAGGTCGGTCTCCCAGCGGGAGAGGAAGTACTCGACGCCCTTCTTCATCATGCGGTAGTCGTTGAGCGCCTCGTACTTGGAGACGCCCGCCAGCTCGCTGTAGACCGTGCCCATGCGCGGCGCGAAGGGGACGCGGTCGCCCTCCTCGAACCGCATGGCGGCCGCCACGCGCGCCTCACGCTTCTCGATGGTGTTCTCTGTCTCGTAAGCCATGATTCTCCTCCCCCGTTTCGTCACAAGCTTTTGCATTATCCATATCAGACATGCGGATCCCGGGTCGAATCGGAACCCGCATGCCGCATCTGTCGCATATCGTAGCGTATGAGTCATTCAGATGTTTGCAGAACGGGCAATAACCCGCCGCCATGGGCTTCCGAATCTCGCCTTTGCATTTCCCGCAGTTAATGCAAGCGTAGCCGCACGACACCGCTTCCCCAATCGCTAGCGATAGCTTTGCTTTTTCCTATTAGCTGCCAAGCGTGAAGAGGACGTAGTCCTTGTGGTCCTTCGCCTTCTCGGCCATCTCGTCAATGGGCCCGAACTCCATGCACTGAGCCTGGCAATGCTGCACGCAAGTGGGCACCTTGCCCAGCGCTCTGCGTTCGGCACATGTATCGCACATCGTTGTAGGCGCGGCCAGGTAGCCGAACTGCCACTCGTCGCCGGCTTCGTCCAGAGGCCAATGACCCATATCGTGAACGAGAATGCCCGACTGCCCGACTGGCATTTTATGCTCCATTTGGCAGGCGATTTCGCACGAGTGGCATCCCGTGCACCATTGATAGTCGATAAGCATGCCGTACTTGGCCGCAGTCCTTGCATTTAGCTCCTTCGGAGTTTGCATTTCGTACCTCTCTCTCTTCGTTACGGGGCCCGTCGCCCGATCGTGTGCGCCAGCCCCATTCGCTTTGAACGTCATGTTGTTCGCATGACTCCCATGCTTACTGTTGCGCGGCACTCGCCTCGGCCAAAGCCGCCTTCATGATCTTGGCTTCTTCCATGATTTTCGCGCGCTCGTCAACGAGCTGCTGGATGGCGGGGACGCCCTTTCCGTCAAGCGCCTGCGACAGATAGCCGCTATCCGCATCGGGGAAATAGCCGTTGGTGTCGTCTTCGGGTGTGACCTTGTAAAGCCTCACGAGCGTGGTCTTGTAGTTCGAGCCGAAGCCCGCCCTACCGGGGATGCCCGGAAGCAAGTTGTTCACGTTCAGGTCGTGCGAATTGTAAAGCTTCTCGGGATCGCCCTCGGGGTACCACCATGCGTGATCGCATGCGATGATGCGCGGGTTTTGGTAAATATTGGTAACCTCGACCTGGGCCTTGCAGCGTCCGTACACGTTTTCAACCCAAACCCAATCTCCCGTCTTGAAGCCGTATTCCTCGGCAGTCGCGGGGTTCAGGTACACGTTCTGATCTTTCTTCAGGTTGCGCATTCTGGCAACTTGACGATGCTCGGAATGGAAAAGCGACCACGGGCGGGCGCCCGTCGTCAACACTAGCGGGTATTCATCGAGCAACTCGGGTGTGGACGTCGGACCGGGTACTGGCTCCTCGAAATACGGCAGCGGATCCATTCCTGCGTTGTCGTAGAAAGTCGACCACAGCTCGATGCGGCCAGTGGGCGTGTTGAATCCAGGCTGGCCATCAGCGCGAAGGCGACCGGTTTCGTAACGCTTGTAGCTGAACGGCAGGTACACAGGGCCAACTTCGCGCATCTCCTCGAAGTTGTACGGCGTCTGCGCCTTGAGCATAGCGCCGAACATCTCGTCGACGTTCTCCCACGGCCAAGCTTCGGGATTGAAGCGCTTGCCCAACATGAGGTTGATTTCCATGTCGGACTTGCATTCGCCGATTTGGCACACCTTGTTTATGACCTCACCGCGTTGCACGCCGTCGCCCAAGCGGATGCCGTTGCGCTCGGGGAAGGTAGCCGCAGGCAAGACCACATCGGAGGTCGCCATGATGGTCGGCGTCATGAACAAATCGACGGAAACGTTGAAATCGCAGTTCATCAAGCCAATGTACATTTCCTGCGGGTCAGCCGACATGCAGGCAAGCACGTTGTTCTGTTGCAGCCACGTTGCGTGAATCTTGTACGGCTCGCCCGTTGCCATGGTGTGGCGCAGCTCGTCAGGTTGGGCGATTTGGAAGCCGAAGTTCAACAATGGGTACGCATCCAAGCCGATGCGCTTCACCCATGTTTCCTCGGGACACAGCTCGCGGCCCCAACCGCCGGCATAATTGAGGATCTCGGGCGGGGCGATAATGCCGCCGGGAACGTCGACATTGCCCGTGATTTGGAAGCACGCCACAATAGCCTGCGAGGCGGGCAGGGCTTCCTTCGTCATGTCGACCGCAACACCCCACTGCATGGTGGCGGGCTTGCTGTTGGCGAGGATGCGGGCGCCTTCGACTATCTTCTCTTCGGGAATCCAAGTGATTTCGGCAACGCGCGCAGGCGTGTACTCCTGAACACGCTCGACGAGCTGCTCGAAGCCGTATGTCCACTTGTCGACGAAATCGTGATCGTACAAGTCCTCGTTGATGATGACGTTCAGGAAACCGAGCGCCAAAGCAGCATCGGTACCCGGCCGAATGGGCAGATGCAAGCGCGAGTGCACGGACAGCCACGTGACCTTCGGGTCGATCATAACGACTTCCATGCCGCGTTTCATGAGGTCGACAACCCAGTGGCCGTAGAAGCCGTCGGAATTGGCGCGAAGCGGGTAGTTGCCCCAAATGAACATGGCCTCGGGGACCTTGTACTCGGGATTATCGTAACGATCGGCAAACTGCTGCGAGCAGTCAGCGACCCAGAACGAACCAGCCGTCGCGGCCATGCCGGCAACACGGGGCAGGTAGCATGCGCACCCGGAGAGGAACAGAACATAGTTTGGCGATCCGAAGGACCAGCACAGGCGAGTGATGTAGGCTGCGATATCACGACCAGTACCCTGGCCGAACACGACTGCCTCGGCCCCGAACTTTTCCTTGATCTCGAGGAACTTGGTCGCCACCAAATCGATGGCCTCATCCCAAGAGATGCGCTCCCATTTGTCCTTACCACGATCTTTCGGGTCGCGTTTCATCGGGTACATTAGGCGGTCCTGGTGGTTCGTGACTTCAGGCACGCCAAGACAACGAACGCACAAGCGTCCCCTGTTGTACGGATTCTCCGGGTCGCCTTCGACCTTGACGAGATTGCCTTCCGCATCGGTATACAGAAGCACGCCACAGCCATCGTGGCATCCGGGACCCGACCAAGCGCTGCCCCGCGTAACCGTCAGGCCGCCTTCCTCGTACCTCCAGGGGTGCACGTGCGGCACTTTGATGAAGTCGCCGACGAGCTGTGTTGACACACCGCTGTTGTTGTAGCCCTCCACTCCGTGTTCTGCCATGATGCTACGCTCCTTTCGAATCTCTTTCGCGAACGCCTCCTCTGGCGTCCGAAAACACCGAAGTAGCGCATGAAGGACACGAGACATCACCGCTTGTCTGATGATTGACGCGCAGGCTGTTGAAGCCCTGCCCAAGCCAGCAATCGTGTGTCGGCAGATTCGCCCCCCATGCGTCTGCGCCGTTGCAAGCTTTTGTTCGCCGAGAAGTGCGGATGGCTGCGTTTAGGGTTGCCGCGCTATCGGCAGAATTACCCTTGCATATTCCGAAATACTCAAATGAGCTTGCGGCTCATCAAGGTCAACTGTAAGAAACGGGCGTTTCCGAGAGAACATACAGGTTGCGCATTATGGCAAAACATTCCTGACAATCGGCTGTTTTTGTAAGGTATGTTCGACATTGAGCGGTATTTCGTCTGGCATTCTCCACAACGCTCGATTGTCGTTTATGTCAGACTGGCAATCGATACGCTTGCCCGAAAACCACGGGCGAAACCGCTCATGCACGGGTAACGGAAAGTCGCGAAGGGGGCACGACGTGGCTATGCTGTTGAGCACTAAAGGGCACGAAACCCGGATGATGATCTTCGAGGCGTTCGAAAGACTGCTGCAATCCAAAGGATTCGAGGACATTTCCGTCAGCATGATTTGCAAAGAAGCCGGCATTTCTCGAGCAACGTTTTACTACCACTTCAAGGACAAGTTCGACATTAGCCAATGGCACTATGGCCTCGTCGCCGAGACGTACCTTTTCCAAACAGGCCGCACGTTGAATTGGCTTCAAGCGAATTACCTGAACACTATGGAGTTTTCGAAGCACGAAGCGGTTTATCGCGAATGCTTCGGCATGCACGGGTACGAGTCTCTGTTCGAGCATGCGAAGCGTCGGAGAATCGAGACTCTTCGTGAGACGATCATAGATTACAAACACGAGAAACTTGATTCCGAGCTGGAATTCCAGGTGGTTGCGTTAGCGGATGCAGAGGTCGGAGGAGTGACCCACTGGTTCAAAGGCGGCATGCCGTATAGCGTCATGGACTTGTGCCTTTATTTGGACAGCATCGTCCCGCGCAGGCTCTACAACCTCCTTAACGATCCAGTTGACGATTCTCTTCAGCCGCTTTTGGGCAACCTGCAATAGTGGAACAGGGACGGGTTTCCGTTCCAGCTGAGCGTTGTACTCCGAAACGGGGAACTGATTTCCGTTCCACACGAAAAGGCTAGGATTCCCGCGGCGCCTTGACGATGACGACCGAGAAGTAGTCGGTCCCGGCATCGATGTCGACATCGGACAGGCGCGGAAGCACCTTCTCGTCGGGCAAGCCGCAATTGGTGACCATGCTCGCATGGTGTAGTTGCCCGCGTTCGGCTAGCTTGTCGCGCAGACTGCCAACCGCCTTGCCGGATTTCATGAACACTTTGGTGGCGGGAACGTTTAAGGCTGCATCGATATCGGTTGCCATGGCGGGTGCCACCAGCAGGCTCTGAGAGCCTTCGCACAGCGTCATGCCAAGCTTCGCCGCGCAAGCAGAAAACGAAGTGACGCCGGGAATGATTTCGGCCTCGTAGCCCCGTGCAGCGACGATGTCGTGCACGTAGCCGTACGTGGAGTAAATGGCGATATCGCCCAGGCACAGGTACGCAACCGTCTTTCCCTCGTCGAGCAACGCGCATACGTCATCGGCAATCTTGGCATACGCTTTTCGCGCTGTTTCACGGTCGCCCGTCATGGGCGTCGGACAATCGAGCACCCGCTTGTCCTGCAAATACTCATCGGCGATGTCGAACGCCGTCTGGCGCTTGTGGCCGATGTTGGGCACAGCCAAGACATCGGCTTCGCGAATGGCGCGCACCGCTTTAAGCGTCATGAGTTCGGGGTCGCCTGGCCCTACGCTCACGCCGAAGAGCCTACCCTTCATCGCGCTCTTCCTCCAACTTGATGTTGCCGCTCACAGGGTCGAAGACACCTGGCTCGAGGTCGTAGAGCTCGTTGATAACCCCGGGCGTGAATATCTCATCGGGCGGACCAGCTGCCACGACGCCATCGCCCTTGATGCACATGACGTAATCGCTGACCTTGCGCGCCAGCGGCAGCTCGTGAAGCGACATGATGACGGCCACATCTCGTTCGCGAACGAGGCGGCGGAGCACATTAAGCAGCTCGATCTGGTAATGGATGTCGAGATAATTGGTCGGCTCGTCAAGCATGATGATATGCGGTTCTTGCGCGATGGCACGCGCGAGCAAGATACGCTGGCGTTGGCCGTCGGAAATCTGCATGAAATCGCGGTCGCGAAGGTCCCAAACGTGCACCATGTCCATCGCGTCACGCACTTTTTCGCGATCCTCGTCGGAAAGGATGCCCAAACGCCCCGTGTAAGGATAGCGGCCTGTCTCGACGATATCGGCGCACGTGAGCAGCTCGGTGCGCATGCGCTCGGTCAGCATGACCGACAATTCGAGCGAAAGCTCGTGTGCCGTCAGGTCGCCCACGGACTTGCCCGAGATGAACACCGCGCCTCCGAGCGATTCGAGATAGCCGACGATGCTCTTCAGGATCGTCGACTTGCCGGCGCCATTCGGGCCGATGAGCGTCATGATCTCCCCAGCATGCAGCTGAATGTTTACGCCCGAGAGCAACGGCACGCCGTCGTATCCGACGACGAGGTCCTTCGTTTCAAGGTAAACAGGGCGCTCGTCCATCAGCGCCTCACCTTCTCGCGCTTCAGCAGGATGCTGATGACGACGGGCGCGCCGAATATGGCCGTCACGGCAGAAATCGACACCTCGGTCGGCGCGAACACCGAACGCGCGATTAGGTCGCAGAACAGGCAGAAAATGGCGCCGCCGAAAAACGCGCCCGGTATGACGACGAGGGGCTTGGACGTGCCAAGCGCCCGTTTGACGATATGGGGCACCGCGATGCCGACGAAGCTGATGGGTCCGGCGAAGGCCGTGACCGTCGCCGCCAACAGGCTGGACAGCAGTATGAGCGCAATGCGGAAGGCGCGGATGTTCACACCCATGCTGCGCGCATACTGCTCGCCCAGCTGGAAGGCTCCGATGGGCTTCGAAAGGAAGAACACCGCGATACTCGCCGCGATGACGACGACCGTCATGATGCCGATATCGCTCCAGTTGATGCCCGAGAAACTGCCGAGCGACCAATTCTTCAGGTTGACGATGTTCGCATCCGACGCGAACGTGATGAGGAAATCGGTGGCAGCCGAGCAGATGTAGCCGATCATGACGCCCGCCACGATGAGCATCGACATCGAATTGATGCGCCGCGACACCAGCAACACGAACAGCATGGCGATGAGCGAACCCACGAACGCCGATACGACCATCATGCCGCTCGTCATGACGCCCGACCCGCCCACAACGAGAATCATCACAAGGGCGACGACAAGTTTCGCTCCCGAGCTGATGCCCAAGATGAACGGACCGGCAATGGGGTTGTTGAAGAACGTCTGCAGCAGGAAGCCCGATAACGCCAGCGCGCCACCCAGCAAAGCTGCCGCTATGAGCCTGGGCAAGCGAATGCTCCAGATGACTTGGGAGTTCGTGCTTCCCGCATCTTGACCCGCAAGGATGCCCGGCAAATCGGCAACGGGAACGTTCAGGCTGCCAATGCACAAATTGAGCGCCGCAAGGAACACGAGCAGCACGAACAGCACGATGAACACGACCGTCACGCGCTGATGGCGCACGCTTTGCCCGAACTCGTTGTCTATGTCGCTTTGCTTGCGCACCTAAACTCCTTGACATGTGCCAAAACGGACAGCAGCGATTGGCGCATTCTCAGTCTACTCCAGTTTGAACACGTACGTCGTTTCGGCATCCGAGCCGGTGATCACCGTGTTGAAGTCGGCGATGATGCGACCCGTCTGCATCATCTGCTGATACATGTTCTGGTCGGTCGACCACACGTTGCCGTTCTTCACGGCAGCGAAATCGCTCAGCAACGTGTTCTTGCGCACGAGCGCATCAAGGTTGTCAACGCTCGCGTCAATCGAGGCGTTGTAGATGATGATGTCGGCGTCTTTGGCCATGGCGTAGAAGCGCTCCATTTCGAGCGTGACGCTGGACATCGAATCTTGGGCTTCGGACAGCTCGTCGAACACATACGTGCCGCCAGCCTGGTCGATCATCTTGGTGATGTAATCGCCGGGCTTGCGCACGACGGCGTTGCCGTTGGAATTGATGTAGAAGAACGCCACCGTTTTCCCCGTAGGCGTGCTGTCGACGCCGCTTACTTGGGCAACCTGCTCGTCGAAGAGCGCCTGGGCCTCCTCCTCGCGATCGAGCATGGCACCGTAGCATTTAACCCATTCGGTGCGGCCAAGCGGTTCCGATTCGTAGCTCGACATTTCGGCGAACACGGGTATGCCCAACTCGATGAGCTTCTCGCGCACATCAGGCGTGTGGTTGATCATCGTCGATTCGATGGCAAGGCGCACGCCTTTGCCGAGCAACAGCTCGTAATCGGGCGTGTTGTACTTGCCTCCATACGTGATCGCCCCTGAATCCATCGCGTCGATTGCCGCATCGACATGCCAATTGTCCTTTGATATGCCCGATACCGTGACAATATCGAGAGCGTCGAGGGCGTCGATGAGGCACATCGTATCGGATGCGACCAGGTATACGTCGCCAATGGGCTGCTGGATCACGGTGATGTCGGAAGCAAGCCCGTCGGGCACGTTCGCGCCTTCGGGCACCGTCAGGTAACGCTGGCCGTCGGAAAGGCACAGCAGCTTGTAGCCGCCCTCGTAATAATCGACCGTGAAGCACGTGGCGTATTGCAGCGGCAAGCTGGAGGTCGGCTTCATTCCATTGCCCAAATCGGTGTTGTGGAAATTGGCCACCTGCACTGTCGTCGGGCTATCACCCACTTCGGATTCCGCCGCTTCGCCATCTGCCCCAAAGCTGATGACGTAATCGATCATGTGGGGCTGGCTCATGGCCGTCGTCTCGGCCTGCACGGCGAGATCCTCATCGAGCGTTGCGACGGGAATCTCGAACGTCGAATTACCCGATTCGTTGACGGGCAGGTATTCCACGCCGTCAACGACCATCTTGTCGTAGTTCGAACTGGACCAAACAACCGTGAGCGTCATCGACCCGTCTTCGGCAACGACCAGCTTGGCGGGGCTTTCGACGGTTGCACGCCCCGAACCACCGCTCAGTATGATGTCTACGGAGTTCTCGCCCACAGCAAGAGCACCCATCGAAGCACCTGCCGAAGAAGCCGCCGACATGGCGCCGACCCCCGTTTGCCCGCATCCGGCGCAGAACACCAGAACGCACGCCACTGCAGCGACAATCAGTCCATGAACGAGCCTCTTCATCATGTGCTCCTCGGGTTCAATCGCAATGTGAATGGGTTTTGCGCCTTCCCCCATCCCCCATCCACGGCTATTCCAACGTAACGGGCGGGACGGACGCGCTAACGCCCGCCCCGCCTGTCGGGAAAGGAAACGCTAACGGAACGAGTCTTGCACCCGCCCCGCTAATCGCCAATTAAGCGATGCTGTCAACGGCAGCCTTCACATGGGCCACGTAGATATCCTGAACGGCAGGAATCTCGCCCAAGCCGTTGATCTGGCAATCGACGGAGTCGAAAGCGCCAGCAGCGTTGAACTGGCTCACCCAGGACTCGGGATCCTCAGGATCGGCCATGTCGTTGTTGGCATGATCGCCAGCGACGACCATCAGCGGACGCAGGATGACCTTCTTGAAGCCGGCATCCTTGACCTTGCCGATGACAACGTCACATGCGGTATCCTCGGGCTCGCCCTCAACGGTGCCGACGAAGACGTTCTTGTAACCAAGTTCGTCCATGACGGTCTGCATCTGGTTGTAGGTGACGTTGGCGGTGTGCGAGGTTCCATGACCCATGAGCACCAAGGCGGTGTCCTCGGGAGCGGCAGCGGCGGCAACGACAGCCTCGGCGACGGCCTTCTTGTCGTCGTTGATGACGGTAGCATCAGCGCCTACCTCGCCCAGCAGCGGCTCGGCGACAACGATGTTCATGTCAGCCTTGTAAGGCTCGAGAGCGGCGACCATCTCGTCATACTCGGCACCATGCATGAGATGCGTCGGAGCCACGACGAGGTTCTTCACGCCAGCTTCCTTGGCAAGGGCGAGAGCCTGGTCAACGTCGTTGATCTGCTCGCCATCGCGTGCGGCAATGTGGTTGATGATGATCTGGGCAGTGAAGGCGCGGCGCACGGACCAATCGGGGTATGCAGCCTGGATGGCCTTCTCGACACCACCGATGGTGGCAACGCGGCTGTCGTTAAACGACGTGCCGAAGCTGACGACGAGAATCTCGTTCTCGCCTTCAGGGGCAGTCGCTAGCGGATCGTCCTTAGAAGCGTCACCCGTGTCGAGGCCGAAGTAGTCGGCTTCCTCGACGAGTTCCTTCTGGGCGTCGGTCAGGGCGTCCCAAGCATCCTTGGCGGCCTTGCAGTCGGCATCGGTCGTGTCGGTGCGCTTCTGCACCTGGATGGCGGCGATCAGCTCGTCGACGGCGGCAGCGGCAGCGGCATCGGCGTCAGCGGATGCCGAAGACGAAGCCGAAGCGGAAGCCGAGCTGGCGCTCGCGCTCGAGGAAGCGCTGTTCGACGCGCAGCCGAACACCGTGAAAGCGAGGCATGCAGCCACAGCCCCCACGGCAAGCGGTTTGACGAATTTCATAGAAACCTCCTTGTTTCTCTCCCTTTCGTCCCTTTCCTATTCCCCAGGGGCGGTTCTTCAAAATCGCCCCTTGAAGCCCACTTAGAGCGCAACCGGATCCGAGACGGACACCTTATGGTCGTACCATTTGCCCTTCTCGCCGATCAGTGCCACGTCGAATTCCTCGCCAATCGCCGGTACGGGAATATCGAACCCGAACACTTCTTCGGTGGCACCGTCTTTGTAAGTGACCGTATCGGTCGTCGGCTGCAGAAGGTTTTCGGCGTCGTTCTCGGCATCGGCTGCCAAACCCGGGTACAAGTTGAGGATTTTCTTGCTCGCGAGGCTGACGTGAATGGTCATGGTTCCGTCCTCGGCAACGGTGAGGGTGCCCTTGTTTTCAAGCGCCTCGTTGACGTGGAACATGCTGCTGTCGGTCGTGAACGTGGCCTCGTACTCGCCGGGAGCCAAAGCCTGAGCAGATGCTGCCGAACTTGAAGCAGCCTCGGCACTGGCGGATGCGGCAGAACTCGACACTGCCTCGGCACTTGCGCTAGCCGAAGCCGATGCGCTCGAAGCCGAAGCCGAACTCGACGCGGTGCCAGACGAGCATCCGGCGATTGCCACGACGGCGACGAGAGCCATCGCGACTGCAAATACGCTTACCAGTTTTTTCATGTTGCGGTTCCCCTCTCATAATGCACGACAGCGCGCAAAGCGCAGTCATGCCTTCTTATTGCTCATGTCATGGGAAATCACGGAGATGCGCAGCGCCGCCGCAAACGCAGCAGGCACTGGTTGCGCATCGCCGGGGTTCACAGCGACATGGCTCTTGGATAGCCCGGGTACTCTGGCTTAGCGCGTTGCGCCTTACAGTAATGGCCCTTGCCCGGGATTCTCACCCGGTTCCCCCAGCGCGCCCATGCGGGCGCCCGCTATCCTCAGCTTTTCAAGCAATGCCGATTATACCCCCTTGGCTAGCGCGGCGAGTACCGAGAAGGCTTTTGCCGGTTCTTTTATAAAACATTCAGACGCATCGGCGTTTTTGGTTTTCTTGCTGCTGTTTCCACCCGAGATGCAGTTCCGATTTGCACCTTAGCCTTCTATTCTTCTCCTCTGGCAACGTAAAGCGGAGCCCGCGCTTGAAAGCACGGGCCCCGCTTGGCATTGGCGTTGTCGGCGCGTGGTTACACGCAGGTATAGCCGCCGTCGACGGCAATCATCTGGCCAGTGACGTAACTGGCTTCTTCGGAGCCCAGGAACACTGCAGCGGCATTGAGCTCGCCCGACTGGCCGTAACGCTGCATGGGAACAGTGCTCTTGGCAAAGTTCTGGAAGTACTCGGTGTCAAGCGTCTCGGTGGTCAGCTCGGTGTAGAAATACCCCGGGCAGATGGCGTTGACGGTAACGCCCGTGGGACCAAACTCGGCAGCAGCGGCACGGGTGAAGTTGACGACTGCGCCCTTGGAGGCATGGTATGCGCAAGTCGGGATGGCCGTGTTGCCAACCAAGCCGTAGATGGAAGCGATGTTGATGATGCGACCGTATGTCTGCGTGCCAGCCTCGATGCCCTTCTGCATGTAGCCGCCGACCTTTTTGCACATCGTGAAGATCGAAGTCAGGTCGAGGTTCATGGTGAAATCCCAGTCGCTGCGCTCGAAATCGACGAGCTTGGTGCCCGTGCCCTTCTCGCCGCCAGCGGAATTCACGAGAACCTCGATGTGGCCGAACTTCTCGTCGGCAGCTGCGATTGCGGCATCGATCGAAGCTTCATCGGTGACGTCGCATGCACACGGCAAGACCTCGACGCCGTACTTCTCGGCGAATTCCTTGGCACTTGCCTCGAGACGCTCGACGCGACGGGCCAAGAGCACGAGGTTAGCGCCCTGCTGTGCGTAACCTTCGGCCATCTGCTTACCCAGACCAGAAGACGCGCCGGTTACTGCAACGACCTTGCCAGTGAAATCAAACATGTGAGACCTCCATAATCTCTCGGTTCTTCAAAAGCACTTTTCGCTTTTGACCACAATTATATTTGCATCCTGCCACTCTTATACTTACATCTTCCACTTTCAAACTTGCATATTGTCACTTTTTTGCAATGAATTCGGCGGCGCTGCTCGCCATGACGAGCGGTTAAGCGCCACCCGCGCCCAACTTGGAAAGGGCGTTTGAAACCTGCTACGCCTTCTTGTGATAGGCGGCCCAATAGACCATGCCAACCATGATCGCGCCGCCGACGATGTTGCCAATCGTGGCGATGCCGATGTTGTAGCAAGCACCGCCCACATTGAGGGCTTGCATGATGGCATCGAGTTTCGTCGGGTCGATATCGCCCGCATAACCGTACGTGTTCAACGCCGCGATGCCCATCGGAAGGAAGAACATATTTGCCACGCAGTGCTCGAACCCGCAGGCCACGAATGCCATGACTGGGAAAATCGACGTGAACACCTTGTCGATGACCGTACGTCCGGCAAAGCCCATCCACACCGCCAGGCATACGAGCCAATTGCACATGATGCCGCGGAAGAAGATGATGTGCGGCTCGAGCGATATCTTGCCGTAGGCGACATTGATCATGGCATCGCCCACTGCGCCTCCGTTCATGCTGGCAAAGTTGGCACCGAGCAAGATGCCGACGATTATGAGCGAGCCAACAAGGTTGCCCACATACACGATGACCCAATTCTTCAGGACCGCACCCCAGGAAATCTTCTTGTCTGCGGCAGCGCACACCATGAGGCAGTTGCCCGTGAACAGCTCGGCACCTGCGACGATGACGCATAGCAAACCCAGCGAGAATGCAAGGCCGCCCAACACCTGCGATACGGCGAACGAAAGCGTGGTGTCGCCCTTGACCAACAACATGAACGTTGCACCCGTGGCGATGAGCATGCCCGCCATGATGGCAAGCGCGAACGCTGGCGCGATGTCGAGTTTCGTCTTGCCGATGGCTACGTTTTGAGCTTGGGCGAACAGCGCCGCAGCGCTCCGGCAGTCGGGTTTCGCTGCCGCCACTTCCTTCTTCAGCTCTTCCACAGAGAATCCCCTACGATTTGAACAGCGAGAGCGCCTCGGCGCGCGTTTTATCGTCTTTCTGGAACGTGCCGCGAACCGCCGACGTGACAGTCAGCGAACCCGGTTTCCTGATGCCGCGTGCCGTCATGCAGCTGTGCTCCGCCTCGACGACGACAAGCGTGCCCAGCGGCTCGAGCGCATCCATGATGGCATCGGCGATCTGCGATGTCATGCGCTCTTGCACTTGCGGACGGCGGGCGTAACCCTCGACGCAGCGGGCGATTTTCGAAAGGCCCGTTATGCGGCCCTTGCGCGGAATGTACGCCACGTGTGCCTTGCCGACGAACGGAAGCAGATGATGCTCGCACATCGACGTGAAGGGGATGTCCTTCAGGATGACCATTTCCTCGTGATCGGCTTCGTGGAACTGCTTGAGCAAATGGCTCCCCGGATCTTCGTGCATACCGGCGAAAACTTCGGCGCACGCACGTGCGACGCGCGAGGGCGTTTCAATCAGGCCTTCGCGGTCGGGGTCTTCGCCGATAGCGAACAAGAACTCACGGATGGCCGCCTCGGCGCGTGCTTGGTCGATTTCCTTGTACTCGAAGTCGGTCATGAGGGGCCTTCTTTCCTAGTGCTCGCAATGCGTATATCGTAAAGGGTGCAAGCAACCATAATCAAGCGATAAACACCTAGTGAAACAGCTTCTTTACACCAACGTGCGCTCGGCGGCCTCGACAACGTGCTTGGCGAGGACAGCCGTCGTGACGCTTCCCACGCCACCCGGCACGGGCGTGATGGCAGCTACGACGGGCTCTGCGGCATCGAAATCGACATCGCCGCACAGCTTTTGCGCTTCCTCATCCCAATTGATGCCCACATCGATGACGACCTGACAGGGTGCCACCGCATCGGCACCTACCGTGCGGGCACGGCCCACGGCCACGACCAGGATATCGGCGGCGGCGCATTTGGCGGCGAGGTCCCTCGTACGCGTGTGGCACATGGTAACAGTGGCGTTGGCGGCTTGCAGCATCATGCTCACGGGTTTGCCGATGACGAGCGAACGACCCAAAACCGTGACGTTGGCGCCTGTCAAGTCGTAGCCGTAATGCGCGAGCACCTGCATGCAGGCATCAGCCGTGCACGGCGGGAAACCAACGGGTTGATTGGCAAACACGCCGTAAAGCGATCCCTGCGTGATGCCGTCGGAATCCTTCGCCGGGTCAAGAGCCGCGCAAGCAGCGGCTTCGTCCAAGTGTTTCGGCAGCGGACGGAACATGAGGCACCCGTGAATGGCGGGATCCGCATTGACCTCGCCAATGGCAGCCATGAGCTCTTCTTGGGTGCAATCGGCGGCGAGCACGAACTTCTTCAACCCCAGCCCCAGCGTCTCGCAGCGCTTCGTGGCGCCGCGTTCGTACGAAAGGTCGTCATCGCGCTCGCCCACGCGCACGATGGCCAACGTCGGCACGATGCCGGCGGCTTTCAGCGCCTCGATGCGCGGCGCGAGTTCCTCGTTCATGGCGTCGGCAACGGGCTTGCCCTTCAAGATCTCTGCCATGTCTTCTTCCTCTCTAATGAATAACCATTTGGGGACAGTCCCCAAATGGTTATCCGCGGATTCCCGCCATAACCTCATCGGCAATGGCCTCGGCACGCGGAACGTAAGCCAAAAGCTCGTCCGCCTCGCCTTCAACTGCCTGCGCAAAGGCGCGGTCCTGCAGGCTCTTCGTGTTGATGAACACGTTCATCGCCGCCGCCCGCATGGCAGCTGCGGCACAAGCGGCACCGCAACCCACGTCGCTTATGAGCATGCGGCTGCCCTTAATATTCATCTCTTCTAAAAGCTCGATTCCGCGTGCAATCTGGCGCATCATCTCGAGCGGGCCGGCAAGCGCGTCCTTCGTGCACTTCTCGAGCACTTCGGCGCGTGTCGGATCCTCCTTGGGAATGCCATATGCCTGCGACAACGGGAAGAACGCCGCAGCGTCCTCCTCGACGAGCTCGAGCAGGCGGGTGCGCACCTGTTCGCCTTCTGCGAGCATGCGTTGCACATCATCCTCGTATTCGGCGTACTTCTTCTTGCCCGTGGTGAAATTGCCGACCATGCTGCAAAGCGCCACGGCAAGCGCGCCCACATACGCAGCAGCCCCGCCCCCGCCAGGCACGCTGACCTTCGCCGCCAGCTCGTCGGCGAATTCAGTGCAGCTCTTGCCCATCATCTTGCCGGTCATGAAGCCCCCTTGCAGAAAGGGGCGAGCATGCCTGCCCGCCCCTGTAACGTTTTCGGGTTTTAGAACAATCCCACGATCTTGCCGTCTGCAGTGACGTCGATCTTCTCGGCTGCCGGGCGCTTGGGCAAGCCGGGCATCGTCATGATCTCGCCTGTCAGCGCCACGATGAAGCCGGCGCCAGCCGAAATCTTCAGGTTGCGCACCGTAATGCGGAAGTCGCGCGGAGCGCCCAGCTTGGCCGCATCGTCAGTGAAGGAATACTGCGTCTTGGCAACGCAGATGGGCAGCTTATCGAGGCCCAGTTCCTCGAGCTGGGCAAGCTGCTTCTTGGCCTTGGCGGTGTAATCGACGCCGTCGGCGTGGTAAATCTTGGTGGCTATAGCCTCGAGCTTCTCTTCGATGGTCGCCTCGACCTCGTAGCTGAAGCGGAAATCGCTGGGCTGGTCGCATACGCGCACGACTTCCTCGGCCAGGGCAATGGCACCCTCGCCGCCCTTTGCCCAATGCTCTGCCAGCACGGCGTTGACGCCCAGTTCGGCGCACTTGTCCTGCACGAGCTGAAGCTCGGCAGGGGTATCGGTCGGGAAGGCGTTGATGGCCACGACCGCGGGCAGCCCGTAGACGTCCTGAATGTTGGACACGTGCTGCAGCAGGTTGGGCAAGCCGGCTTCGAGGGCATCGAGGTTCTCATTGTTCAAGTCGGCCTTGGCAACGCCGCCGTTGTGCTTGAGGGCGCGCACGGTGGCAACGATGACGACACAGCTGGGTTTGAGGCCGGCCATGCGGCACTTGATGTCGAGGAACTTCTCGGCTCCCAGGTCGGCACCGAAGCCTGCCTCGGTAACCACGTAGTCGGCCATCTTCAGGGCAGTCGTCGTCGCCTGAACCGAATTGCAGCCGTGGGCGATGTTGGCGAAAGGACCGCCATGCACGAACGCGGGGTTGTTCTCGAGCGTCTGCACCAAGTTGGGTTTGATGGCGTCTTTGAGCAAAGCCGTCATGGCGCCTTGGGCCTTCAGGTCGGCGCAGGTGACCGGCTTGCCTGCACGCGTGTACGCCACGATGATCTTGCCGAGGCGCTCTTTCAGGTCGTCCAGGTCGGTGGCCAGGCAGAACACCGCCATGACCTCGGAAGCCACGGTGATATCGAAACCGTCCTCGCGGCAGACGCCGTCGCCGGCGGTGCCCAAGCCGTCGACCACGTTGCGCAGCTGGCGGTCGTTCATGTCGACGCAGCGGCGCCAGATGATGTTGTTCAGGTCGATATCGAGCTCGTTGCCCTGCTTGATGTGGTTATCGAGCATTGCCGCCAACAGGTTGTTCGCGGCGCCGATGGCATGGAAGTCACCGGTGAAGTGAAGGTTGATGTCCTCCATGGGCACGACCTGGGCGTAACCACCGCCCGCTGCGCCGCCTTTGATGCCGAACACAGGGCCAAGCGACGGCTCGCGCAATGCCAACATCGACGACTTGCCAATCTTGCATAGCGCATCGTGCAGGCCCACCGACGTGGTGGTCTTGCCCTCGCCAGCTGGCGTCGGGTTGATGGCCGTCACCAAGATGAGCTTTCCCTTCATGGGCGCGTCTTCATACGAGTGAATGTCGACCTTGGCCTTGTAGTGGCCATAGGGCTCGCATGTCGCCCAGTCGATGCCGGCCTTCTTCGCCACTTCTTCTATGGGCAGCATCGTCGCTTCTTGCGCGATCTCGATATCGGATTTCGTCATATCCCGGTCCTCCTTCGGCTTGGCTTCAACCAGTCTAATTTCCGTCTCATGCTTCAACTATACCTAGAACTTGGTAGTTATTGCACCCAATGCTGGCAGGCTTTCGCCTACTGGATGCGCAAAGTGCGCGATTGTCACTGCATTCCCCCGTGTTTTTTACGGCAAGTGCGTGTCGACCTTCTTCAGCAGGTCGGTCTCGTCGGTCACGCCGCCTGGCGCACCCGTTTCCAATCCCAACGACACGGGAATGCGACCCGCGCAGTTATCGCGGCGATGCGTGTAGGCGCTCCACGGGCTGGAATTGAACAGCTCCCAATGGTTGGGCGGCGTGATGTAGCTCGTGATGCGCTCCATCTCGTTTTCCTTCTTGGCCTTGTGGTACGCCTTGTACCAAATGCAGTAACGCTCGCCGGGAAACACCTCGCACCAGCCATCATACGTACCACCGCACGGGCCGTTGCGCTGGCACTTGGGGCATTGCGTCATCGGGCACGTGTACAGCGTGGCCTCCAAACCGCAATCGCCGCAATCCATGCAGCCGTACAGCATCGATTTGCCCACGTGTTCCAAGCCGTGATGGCGGTACACGCCCTTTTTCCTGTCAAGCGAGTCCTCGCGGCTGGTCAGCACCTTGTTGCCGCGCTTGCCCAGCGTCAGCATCCAGTGGTGGAAGAACCGCGAAATGCCCCATTTCTCGAAAACCTTGCGCGATCGCGCTTGCTCGGGCTTTGGCGATTTAACCGGAACGTTAAGGCCCGTCGGCTGGCCATCTTCGCCGATTTCGGGTTCGTAGACGAAATAGCCGCCAGGCTTGCCGAAGCTGACCTTCTTGACGCACTCGCGCCATTCGGGGGCAAGCTCTTCGGCTCGGTCGAGGATGGTGTTAAGCATGTCGGCGTTGATGCCGAAACCGCCGATGTGCACGCCGGCATAGCCCAAGCCCTTGTAGATGGCCACCATCTGCGCCGCGCGCTCGATGCGGGCTGCCTTGCCCTTGTCCTCGGCCTTGGCCTCTTCCTCGAGCGTGGCCAGAAGTTCGTCACTGACATAACACCCCGCAATGGCGCCCTTTTGCATGAGCTTGGCTGCACCGCGCGTCAGCAGGAACACGTTGCCGATGATGGGCGTGTCGAACCCGCGTTCGTCGCGATAGCGGATGAGCTCCTCCATCTTGCGGGCATCGTAGCCCAGCTGCGTGATGAGGAACTGCGCACCTGCGATGATCTTCTTTTCCATCTTCAGGTACTGCGGAATGGTCTCACCTTCGAGGTACTTAAAGGGGTTGACCACGCCGCCGTTGTAAAAGTGCGTGGGTTTCTCAACGACGTCGCCCTTGCGGCCGGGAACGACCAAACCGGCGTTCATCTCGGAAGCGAGCATCTGCACGTGCACCGAGTCGAGGTCGAACACTGGGCGCGCGCGGCCGGTCCAACCAGTTGCCTGGTAGTCGCCGGTCATGAACAGGATGTTCTCGAGACCCTGGCGTTCAAGGCCATACAGCTGCGCAATGATCTGGTTGCGCGAGCGATCCTTGCACGTGAAGTGCACGAGCGGAACGATGCCCTGGTCGAGAAATTCCTTGCCAAGCGTATCGGCGAGCAGCGCGGGATTGCCACCTGGATTGTCGGTGATGGACATGGCATGTACGCGACCAGTCTCGTACATGCGCTTGGCTTCCTCGAACTCGCGCTCTTGACCGTCTTCGCGAGCACCTCGCCCGGGAATGATTTCGCACGTGACGACAAACTCGCCTTGCTCAAGCGCGTCTCTGAATCGATTTCCCATCAAACCACCTCTTAACGCTGAGTCAAACTCGTACTCTCACGTTTCTGCCAAGGTATACACCTGCAATAGCTTTCAGTTTTCATTGTACGTTACAAACGACGATTAAGCAGGCTTGATAGGCAGGAAGGCGGACGCAGGTTGTGCTCGACGCGTCGTCGTCGCGAACTAACTTCTCCGCCAAGAACAGGCGGAGAAGTGGATTTCGCTCCTCCTTTGGCTTGACCTCGCTTCACCTGCGTCCGCCTTCCTGCAGGCTGGGCCAGCAAGCGAGCAAGTGAAGCGAGGTTAAGTGAAATTTGCCGAGAGACCTTGGCTCGAGCAAATTTCACCTCGAGCGTAACTTGTCCGCTTGCTGTCCTTCGACAGCTTGGAAAGCCGCCTGTTAATCGCTGAGGTCGCGGTCGAGCGTGATGTTGAAATCGTAATCGGGATACAGCTCTTTGACTTCTTCCGAAATGTGGCAGTACAGCTCATCGCGGTTCGCCACGTCGAAATCGATGATGATGTCGAACGAGACGCGACGTTTCTCGACGTCGACGAAGAACCCGTGCATCTGCAGCACGCCGCCATGCCCCATGACCCGACGCGTGATGGCCGACTGCATCTCGGCGACGTCATCGTCGGTCGTGTTGTGCGAGTAGATGCCCACCGTTGCCAACGCAATGCGGTGCTCGGCGTACACGGCTGCCTGCAACCGGCGCGTCATGGCGTCGATTTCGGCGGCGGTCATGGTGTCGGGCACCTCGACGTGCACGGCGCCGACGGTCAGGTCGGGCCCGTAGCTGTCGAGCAGCAAGTCGTACGCGCCCAGCACGTCGGGATCGGCGCACACGGTGCGCTTGATGCCGCGTGCCAAATCGGGGTCGGGACGATGACCCAATATGTCGTCGAGCGTCTCGCGCAGCATGTCGATGCCCGCCTTGATGATGACGATCGAGATGATGACGCCCACGTAGGCTTCAAGGCTTATGCCCGTTGCCAAGAAGATGAGCGCGGCTGCCAAGACGGATGTCGAAATGGCTGCGTCGAACAGCGCGTCCTTGCCCGATGCGACAAGCGAGCCCGAGTCCACCTGCTTGCCCTTGGCACTGACGTAACGCCCCAGCACGATCTTCACGATGACGGCCGCGGCCACGATGACGAGCGTGACGATCGAGTAGTCGGCGACTTCGGGCTCGATGATCTTGCGGATCGACTCGACGAGCGACGTGATGCCCGCGTACAGCACGATGGCGACAATGACCATAGCCGACAGGTACTCGTAACGGCCGTGTCCGAGCGGATGGTCCTTGTCGGGTTTCTTGCCCGCAAGCTTGGCGCCGATGATCGTGATGACCGACGACAGGGCGTCGGTCAGGTTGTTGACCGCATCCAAGACGATGGCAATGGAATTGGCCGCCAAGCCAACCACGGCCTTGAATGCCACGAGCAACACGTTGGCGACGATGCCGACGATGCTCGTCCGGACTATGACGCGCTCGCGTTCCTCGGGGTTCACGGCGCTTACTCCTCGTACATCGAGATTGCGAGTGGCAAGTACTTCTTCGCATAGCGATAGTACACGTACAGCCAATCGCCCACGTTGTCGCCCTCAGATTCCTTCTGCAGCGACCACACGTACCAGCACCAGCCGGCAAGTCCCACGAACACGTAGTTATGGCGTTTCTCCTGCTTCGTGGGGGTACGCCCGTAGTAGCATTCAAGGGCGTGGGCGGCTTCGGGTTCGTCCAGTTTGCACGTGACCACGAACGTCCCGAAATCGCTGGCGTAATCGGCCATGCCCGCATACTCCCAGTCGATCAGGTTCAGGTTGCCTTCTTGGTCGTACAGCAAGTTCAGGTTGAAGAAGTCGTTGTGCGTCAGGCACGTGGGCGCATCGTCCCCGCGGGCGAGCTCGCGGGCGCGCATCGCCTGGGCTTTGAGCTCGTCGTAACCGGGAACGTCGATGGGGCCCTTCTCAAGCAGAAGCGCCTCGTATTTCAGGCCCTCCTCGAGGTAGTCGAAATGCCGGTCGAGCGTCAGGTCCTGGGCGTGCAGCTTGCGCGCGACTGCCATCGCCTCGGCAAGCTCCGCCTCGTCGTGGGGATCGAGTTCGCGTGCGTTCGGGATGAACTTCGAGATCTTCCACCCGCGCTTGGGATTCTCGAACACGAACGTGTTGTCGATGCCGATGGACTTGGCAAGGCTCAGCGCCTGGACCTCCGCCTCGCGGTCGATCATCTGCTCGGTGCCCACGCCGGGATGACGGTACACGTACTCGCCGTCGTCCGTGGCGAAATGACATGACAAGTTCGTGAGCCCCTGTTTCAGCGGGTACACATCGTGGATTTCGGACTTGGAACAACCCAACACGGCGACGATGTTGTCGAAGATCTCGACATCGATGTTCTCGAGGAACAGCGGGTCGAAATCCTTCATCTCGTCAAGCGAGTCGAATTCGAAGATGGCGCCGGGCTCGTGGCGCCTGATTTCCATGTCAAGCTCGTCCACGTGTTCGATGAACAGCTCTTCCCACAGCTTGTCCGCCGTACGGGGATCGTCGTATTCGGCCTCGAGAATCTCGACGAAACGCTCAGAGAACGCGCGGTCGAAATACGCATGATCTGCCATGTACCAAGCATTCGCCCCGCCGATCGTGGCGCCGATGATACGGTCTTTCTTGTCAAGGTGGATGCACCACTCCTTGGTGGGGCCTTCGGCATATTCGGCAGAGTAGTTCGCCTTCCACTCGTACTGCCTGAAGGGATTCACAGCAAGGTAGTTGTCCGACACGCAAATGTACGTATTGCCCAGCATCTCGCGGACACGCATGAGCGACGAGTTGTTGTTGCGGGTGGCATATTCGGGGTTCACGACGATTTGCACACCGTATTTTTCCTCAAGGTAGAAGAACAGCTCCTTCTTGTACCCGACCACCACGATGATCTCGTTGATGCCCGCTTCGAGCAATTGCTCTATCTGGCGCTCGATGAGCACTTCGCCACGAACCGTGAGCAGTCCTTTGGGCTTCTCGTATGAGATGGGAACGAACCGCGACGAAAGGCCGGCTGCCAAGACCACCGCGTTGTCCACCTTGTACGGGCGCAGTTCGCGCATGCCCCGCGCAGTCACGCGCCCATCTTCGACGAGCTTTTCCTTCACCAGCTTGCGGTGGACGTTGTTGACAGTGCCGAGAGACAGTCCGAGCAACTCGGCAAGTTCGCGCTGGGTGGCGCCCGGATGTTCGCGTATCGCGCAAAGCGCGTTGAATTCGTTCCTGTTGATCATGCTCCCTCGGTTCATCCTCGTCGTCACGAAATCGTTCAAATGCGGTGAACATAATACATGAATTTGAACTATATTGCGCGATATTGGGAAAGTAATGGTTATACTGTTCAATCGGTGTTTGTGCATTGGCAAATTATGAACGCACGATGAAAGGCTGACTATGAGCATGGATCAGCGCGTAGCCGAGCTTCGCGAGGAACGGCGGCGAAAGTACTTCGTCCGTGGCGTCGCCTTCGCCATCGCGTCTGGCATCTGCTACGGCATGTACACGGGCACCCTCACCCTCGCAGAAACGCAGGGTGTATGGGGCGAATGGTTCGCGGGAACCGAATGGGGCGCCGGTAACCCGGCGTTAAGCGCGTTCGTCATCACGTTCGTGCTCGCAGCGCTCGCAGCGGGCCTGAACGACATCTTCAGCGGCATCTGGTCGCTCGCCGTATGCGCCAAGAACCGCCAGCTCGGCGACTTCTGGAAGACGGTGAAAACCAGGCCGGGGCGCATCATGATACTGTGCGCCGTCATCGGCGGGCCGCTTGCCACCATCGCCTACATCATCGGCCTGAACTCGGCCACTGCAGCGGGCAACCCGGGCGTCATCGTGCCCATCGCCGCACTCAACTGCGCCATCGGCGCCATTCTGGGGCGCGTGTTCTTCAAGCAAGAGCTTAATGCGCACAAGATCGTCGGCATCATCATCTGCTTGTGCACAGGAGCCCTCATCGGAGGCACGAGCTTTGCTGCGCTGGGTCCCGAGGCGCTCCTCGGTTGCGCCTTTGCGTTCATCGCGGCATTCGGGTGGGGCTTCGAGGGGTGCGTCGCCGGTTTCGGCACCATCCTCATCGACTACCGCATCGGCATCGCCATCCGTCAAGTGACGGCTGGCGTGCTGGAACTGCTCGTCATGTTTCCCCTGCTGGCGATTATCGGCGGCGAAGCGGCGTGCATTCCCGACCTTGCCGCAGCTGCACTGACGAGCCCTGCGCTGCTCATCTTCGTCTTGTCGGGCTTCTTCGCCATGCCCGCATACTCGTTCTGGTACAAGGGCAATTCGATGTGCGGTGCGGCCTTGGGCATGGCGTGCAACGGCATGTATGCCTTCTGGGGCCCGTTCTTCATCTGGTTGATCATGGGCGTGCTGAACATCGGCGGCATGGCGGCTGATTACCCGCCGCTGGCCCCCATCCAGTGGATTGGCGCGCTGATCATGGTTGTCGGCATCTTCTGCATCGCAGTCGACCCGGCAAGCCTGTTCCGCAAGAAAAATCAGGAGGCGTAACATGGCCAACGAACTCATGCCGCTGTACTACGCCATCATGAAGCACTTCATGGACGGCAATGAGCACAGCGCCCAAGACGTCATCGACGCACTGGAACCCAATTACGGTGGATACAAGCTGTTGACGAACAAGGACGTCGAGGAAGCCCTCGACACCGCCAAGGAAAACGGCCTCATCGACGAATCCAGCTGCGATTTGGACAATAGCGGCAACTTGCTCATCCGATACCAAATCAACGATTTCGGCCGGGATATGATCGACCGTTACATCGGCAAGTACAACAACCCCGTGTAAGGTGATTGCGCGAGGGAGATCAAGGTTTCAATCAAAAAGGAGAGATGCTAGATGAACGTTGCAGGGCAACTTGACGTACTGACGCCCGACCAAATGCAGACAGTGCACGAGAAGGCGTGCGAGATTTTGGCCAACAAGGGCGTCGTATTCGAATCCGACGCCGCTATCGACATATTCAAGAAGCACGGTTTCAAGGTGAGCGACCACACCGTGTTCTTCGACGCGCACGAAATCGACCGCTACGTCGCCCAAGCCCCATCGCAATTCAAGCTGGAAGCCCCCAACCACAAGCATGACGTCATGGTGGGCGGCGACCGCATCCTCATCCACCCCAACGGCGGCGAAGTGTTCATGCGCGACTACGATGGCACGCGCCGCAACGCCACGCGCGAAGACTTCGCCCAGCTTCAGATGCTGTACCAGGCGCTTCCCAACATCGACATCGGAGGCTACGAGCCCGTCTCGCTCAACGATGTGGACACGCGCATGCGCGGCATCGTCGGCATGTTCGAGTCGTTCAAGCACTGTGACAAACCGCTTTTGAGCCCCATGAGCCTGGAGACCATCCAGAAGAAGGAAGAGGTCATCCGCCTGTACAACATCGGGTTCGGCAGCGACGACTACACCGACAACCACTACGTCACCTGGCACATCGTGTGCCCCAACTCGCCTTTGATCTACTCTCAGTTCGCCTGCGACGGCATCCAGGTGTATGCCCAGGCCAATCAGCCGGTTGTCATCGTGTCGGCCCCCATGTCGGGCATCACCTCGCCGGTGTATCCGCTGGCAACCGTCATCCTGTCGCTGGCCGAGGAGCTTGCCGGCCTGGTGTTCGCGCAGCTCGTGCGCCCCGGCGTCCCCGTCGTCGTGTCGGCGTCGCTCACCTACGGGTACATGCGCTCGGCATCGTGGGAATGCGCTCATCCCGACACCATGCTGATGCTGGCCGCCTCCACGCAGATGCAGCGCGAGTTCTACCATCTGCCGTCTCGTGCGCAGACGGGCGTCACGTCGTCTAAGTGCATCGACTACCAAGCTGGCATGGAAACCATGCAGAGCTTCCTGTACACGGCACTGGCCGGCTGCGACGTGACCAGCCAAACGGCGGGATCGCTTGCGAACCTGATGACTTCTTCGCTCGAGAAGACCGTGCTCGACGACGAACTGATCGCCCGCGTGCGCTTGCTCGTCGGCGGTCTGACGTTCAACGAGGAGCACATGGGGCTCGACCAGATTTACGAAGAGGATTTCGGGGCGAATTTCCTCGCCCGTGACGAAACGCTCGACTATTGCCTCGAGGCATGGGAACCAACGGTCTCGGATTGGAAGAACACTGACGACTGGGAGGCTCATGGCCAGATGGAATCGACCGAACGCGCCCACAAGATCGTCTTGAAGCTGCTTGACGAAGCGCCCGAAAGCCTGCTCGACGAGGAACAGGAACGCGACATGCTGGACTACCTGCGCTCCATCGAGGAGAACGCGTAAAAGCAGCAGGCGATTTCCTTTATCCCAAGCTGAGGAACCCGTGTGCCGTGGCGGCGGCGTCTTCTGCGCTTTCCGTGAAAGCGTCGGCGCCAACGGCGGCTGCGAACGCTTGGTTCGCGGCTGCCCCGCCCACCATGACGAACAGCTGGTCGCGCAGTTTCGCTTCCTTGAGCGCATCGATGATGGCACGGGCCCTGTCGAGCAGCTCGATACGGTTAACGGAAATCATGACCAAGTTGCAATCGGGAGTCTCCCGCACATGATCGACGAAAGCCTGCGGCGGCACTTCGGTTCCCAAATCGGCAACCTTGATATCGCGGCTTTCCAGCATGATGCGCACGAGGTTCTTTCCGATGTCGTGCGTGTCCCCCACAACAGTGCCAATTGCCGCGGAACCCAAAACGGGCTTTTCGTCTTCGATGGCGATACGCGGCTGTAGCGCCTCCATCGCGAGGTTGGCGGTCGCCACGGTCGCCATCATGTCCGCCATGTCGACACCACCTTCGCGATAAGCGCTGCTCATGGCGTTCATGCCTTCTAGAATTCCGCGATTCAGGAGGTGGTGCGCGGATATGCCAAGTTTAAGACCGTCCTCCACAAGGGCGACGATGCCCTGCTCGTTTCCGTGGCACACGGTTTCGCTAATCTCGTCGAGCGCCGCTACGATGCGGTCGGCAGCGGAATCGACCTGGCTTGATTCGTGCCCCGTAGTTTCGGGCATACTGTCCTGCAAAGCCGCGATGACAGGGGCAAGCCTGGCTTCTTGCGAGGGATGATATGCCAAACCGAGCGTGTCGTGCGGAGCATCCACAATGGGAACTTGGGTGACCAGGCGAGGCGAAGGCGGCAAGAAGCCGTCATCGTATACAGCCACGCCCTCATCGAGGAAAGCGACTACGATTGCGGGAGCGCCCGGAACAAGATCTTCGATATCGGCGCCCGCCGCTTCGAGCTCGTCGCGCATCAAATCCGCCGCCTTCGACGTCGTCCCACGCGTCCAAAGCCATACGGTCTCTTCGCGCAAGTCGACAACGCGCAGCGATTCGCGACTGGCAAGCACATGGTCGGTGGGAACGAACGCCGATTGGCCGACCTTCGTCAGCTCGGCAAACCGCAGCGTGTCGGAAGCTTCGGAAGGCATTGCGTCGGATGTCGACCAAAAATCGATGACGCCCTCATGGAGCAGCCTCGCGGGATCGGATGCGCCGAGGGGGATGAACGCGAATTCCACATCAGAACGGGCTGTGCTCAGGAAAAGCGACACGGCATCACGCGAGTTGCCGTTGATGCCCACGCGGACAGCCCCGGTGGCATCGGCCTTCGCCATGGCGCGGGCCAAGCGCACGGTTTCATCGTACTCGGCAACGATACGCCTCACGGCATCGACGAGGAACGCGCCTTCGGGCGTCAAAGACGTGCCAGTGCGCGTGCGGTCGAACACCTTGAAGCCCAGCTCGTTTTCGATGACCTTTAGCTGATAGGTGAGCGCCGGCTGCGTGACATGCAGCTTTTTCGCGGTGGTCGTCATGGATTCGCACTCGGCGAGCACAAGCATCATGCGCATCTGCGAAATGTCCATGTCGTCACCTCCCCGGAGAACGGGGCATGTACCCACTGCCAGCAGTCATGCGTGCCAGAGGGAACGGGAGTAATTGGCACGCTCGTTGAATTGTACAGCAAGGACCCTCGGGCTTGTTGCTTAGCCGAGCGGATGTGGACCAGCAGCCCTCACGCTCTCGGCCATGTCGGGATGGCGATTGACGACGTTCGTCTCGAACATGCGAGCCAGTTTATCAGCCGTCTCATCATATGCCTCGGGATCGGCCCACGTGCTCTTGGGGTCAAGCAGCTCTGAGGGCACGCCGGGGCATTCGGTGGGAACCTCGAGGTTGAAGCGCTCATCGTGCACGAATTCGCAATCGTCGACGATGCCGGTCTGGCACGCCTCGACCATCTTGCGCGTATATGCTAGCTTCATACGCTCGCCCACGCCGTACGGACCGCCCGTCCAGCCGGTGTTGACCAAATACACGCGCGTGCCTCCGCGCTCGATGCGCTCGCCAAGCATCTTGGCGTACACGCCAGCGTTCAGCGGCATGAACGGCTCGCCAAACAGCGACGAGAACGTAGGCTGGGGCTCTTTGATGCCGCGCTCGGTGCCGGCGACCTTCGAGGTGAAGCCCGTCACGAAATGATACATGGCGGCTTCGGTGCTCAGCTTCGAGACTGGGGGCAGCACACCGAAGGCATCTGCCGTCAAGAAGATGACGACATCGGGAATGCGCTTGGCGCGGCCGGAAAGGACCGCGTTGGGAATGTATTCCACCGGATAGGCCACGCGCCCGTTCTCGGTGATGGAAGCGTCGAAATAGTCTGCCACGCGCGTCTCGGAATCCACGACGACGTTCTCGCACACGGACCCGAACCGAATGGCGCCCACGATCTGCGGCTCGGTTTCGGGCGTGATGTTGATGGTCTTGGCGTAACAACCGCCCTCGATGTTGAACACGGCGTCGTCAGCCCAGCCATGCTCGTCGTCGCCGATGAGCATGCGCTCCTCGGCCGCCGATAGCGTGGTCTTGCCCGTGCCGGACAATCCGAAGAACACCGTCGTGCCATGACTGCGCGGGTTCATGTTGCACGAGCAGTGCATGGGCAGCACGTTGTCCTCGACGGGCAAGAGATAGTTCATGGTCGAGAAAATCGACTTCCTTATCTCGCCGTTGTACTGGGTGCCGACAACGAGGATCATGCGTTCCTGGAAATTGATGACGACTGCGCATTCCGAATGCGTGCCATGAATGTTAGGGTCGAGCTTCAGCTTGGGAGCAGCCAGCACGACGAAGTCAGCACGGCCGAATTCGGCCATCTCCTCGGCGGTTGGGCGCACAAGCATCTGACGGACGAACAGGGCCTGGCTGGCAAGCTCGCACACGGCAAGCACCTTGCGCGAAAAACGGCGATCGGCGCCTGCTATGCCGTGCACCATGAACACGCGGCGCTCCGAAAGATACGCCACAACCTCGGCGCGGATCTTGCTGTAGTACTCCTTCGAGATGGGCACGTTCACTTCGCTCCAAGCGATGTTGTCGTGCACGTCGGGGGTATCCACGATGAAGCGGTCCTTGGGGCTGCGGCCCGTATAAGAGCCCGTCTCGATCACGAGGCTGCCGGTGCTCGAAAGAATGCCCTCGTCGCGGGCAAGCGCCATCTCGACGAGCTTGGCGGGGCTTGCGTCGACGGTGCATTTTTCATTGGTATGGGCTATGCCGTACTGGCGAAGTTCGGTATTAACTGACATGCTGCTTCCTTTTCGTTGTTTTCGGCAAGTGCCTATTTTCCCGCATTTCCGAGAGAACGCAAGGCAATTTCACTGCTTGACAACGCTATCGGCGGTGACTACTATGATTTCAACATATGAACAAATGCTCAGATGTGCATATTTTGGAGGTTGCTCATGCGAAAGGCATTCAAACTCGACGGCGACTTGTGCTCTAACTGCGCCGGCAAGATTCAGACGGCAGTCGAAAAGCTCGACGGCGTCAACAGTGCATCGGTCAACGCCATGACGCTGAAGTTCACCCTCGATGCCGAAGACGGCAAGTTCGACGAGGCCCTGAAACAGTCGATAAAGCTGTTCGCCGACATCGAACCCGACTGCGAGGTGCTGGCATAACGGCGCATCGAGCGGCAGGAAGGCCGCTCCAGCCTGCCCCCTGGATAACGGGCACAGTTACATGAACAAGAAGCAAAAGAAAAAGCTGCGGCGTATTCTCATCGCACTCGCGCTGTTCGTCGTTTTCGAGGCGCTCAGCATCACGGGCGTTTTCGACTTGCTCCCATATGGCATTTGGGTCGAGTTCGTCGCCTTCCTCATCCCCTACCTCATCGTCGGCCACGATGTGCTGGCACGTGCGTGGCATGGCATCACGCATAGGCAGCCGTTCGACGAGAACCTGCTCATGACCATTGCCACCATAGGCGCATTCGCGCTGGTGCTGTTCCCCGATGCCGAACCGCATATGGCCGAAGGCGCAGCCGTGATGCTGTTCTATCAGGTGGGAGAGCTGTTCGAAAGCTATGCCGTTGGGAAGACGCGAAAATCCATCACCGACATGATGGACATCGCCCCCGAATACGCCAACGTCGTGCGCGACGGCGAGCTTGTTCAGGTCGATCCGGGCGAGATTGCCGTCGGCGAGGAAATCGTATGCAAGCCAGGTGAGCGCGTGCCACTTGACGGCATCGTCGTATCGGGCCGTTCGCAACTTGACACCTCCGCACTCACCGGCGAGTCGGTTCCGCGCGTCGTAGAAGAGGGCGCGCACGTGACAAGCGGATGCGTGAACATGACCGGCATGCTTGTCGTGCGGACAACCGCGGCGTTCGAGAACTCGACGGTGTCGCGCATCCTCGAACTGGTCGAGAACGCCAGCGAGAAAAAGGCGCGCACCGAGAACTTCATCAGCCGGTTCGCACGCGTGTACACCCCCATCGTCGTGGGGCTCGCCGTGCTCATCGCCGTTGTAAGCCCGCTCTTGCTCGGCCACTCGGTCAGCAAGAGCATTGAAAGCGCGCTCATCTTCTTGGTGGTCAGCTGTCCATGTGCGCTCGTCATCAGCGTGCCCCTGTCGTTCTTCGGGGGCATCGGCGCCGCAAGCCGCACAGGCATACTCGTGAAGGGGTCGAGCTACCTCGAGACGCTCGCAGCCGTGGACACCATCGCGTTCGACAAAACCGGCACGCTCACAAGCGGCACGTTCGGCGTCGTCGCAGTACACGCACGCGAAGGCATCGACAAGGAGCTGCTGCTTTCGTACGCCGCACATGCCGAAGCGTATTCCGACCACCCCATCGCGATGTCGGTCGTCAGCAGCTATGCGGGAACGATAGACCGCGACAAGATCGATGGGGTTGAAGAGCACAGCGGCCAGGGAGTTTCGGCGCTCGTTAACGCGCATCGCGTGCTCATCGGCAACGACACGCTCATGCAGGGCGCAGGCGTCGACGTCCCCAACTGCCACCTCATCGGCACCATCCTCCATGTTGCGCTCGACGGCGACTATCTGGGCCATATCGTCATCGCCGACATGATGAAAGACGATGCCGTGCAGGCAATACAGGCGCTGCACGAGGCTGGCGTCAAACACTGCGTCATGCTTACCGGCGACCGCGAGGAGGTCGCGCAAGCCGTCGCACGCGAGCTCGGCATCGACGAGTACCGCGCCCAGCTCATGCCCCAAGACAAGGTGCGGCAGGTGGAATCGCTGCTCGAATCGCACGAAGGCCGCGGCAAGGTTGCGTTCGTCGGAGACGGCATCAACGACGCACCCGTGCTCATGCGCGCCGATGTCGGCATCGCCATGGGCGGCATGGGATCGGACGCCGCCATCGAAGCCGCCGACATCGTGCTCATGGACGACAAGCCCTCGCAAATCGCCTGCGCCATCCGCATCGCGCGCAAGACGCTGCGCATCGTGAAGCAAAACATCGTGTTCGCGTTAGCCGTGAAGATCGTCATCATGATCTTGGCCCTGCCCATGATCGGCATCTCGACCATGTGGCTCGCCGTGTTCGGCGATGTGGGCGTATCCGTGCTCGCCATCCTGAACGCCATGCGCTGCCTGCGTGTGCAGAAATAGCGAGACTACCAATTCGGGAAAGCCGCAATGGTGCGGCCGGTTCTGCAGGCACAAACTTGACCCATGCATAGGTTTAGCCGAAGCCAAGCGAGCACCCTACCACTGCTCATCCCTGTTAGCCGGTTTCCTGCCACCTTCCCGCACCTGCTCGACATACTCCCGTACCTGTTAGCCGGATTCTCGCCAGAATCTCGTACCTGTTAGCTCCTTTTCTGCCAGGCCCCGTAATCCATGGCAAGATATGGCCCAAGGGGTCCGGAAACGCGGCATAAATCAGCCTAAGGGATATATGCTGATTTACATCGCCGCAGGTCAAAGGCTTGCAGTACTCTTCCAACCCATCCCCGTTAGCCCGATTTCTGCCATGAAGCCGGTCCACGTGCCGAAAACGACCTAACAGGTATGAGAGCGCACGTAACGTGGCGAAGTGCGCGATTGCAAGCCGAAACGACAGACACTCAATATTTATATTGTATACAATTTAATTGTTTGCTATTATTATAATCGTGAAGCAATCTACCGAGAAAGGAAGCACCATGGGCGTTTACGATTTCAAGGTTACCGCACGCGACGGCAGCGAGGTTTCGCTGGCAGATTACGAGGGCAAGGTCCTGCTCATCGTCAACACGGCCACCGGTTGCGGGTTCACGCCGCATTACGATCCGCTCGAGGCGATGTACAAGGAATACCGCGACCAGGGTTTCGAGATCCTCGACTTCCCCTGCAACCAGTTTGCCGACCAGGCACCGGGCTCCGATGACGAGATTCACGAGTTCTGCCAGGTGAAGTTCGGCACCGAGTTCCCCCAGTTCAAGAAAATCGACGTGAACGGCGAAGATGCCGATCCGCTGTTCGCCTACCTCGCAACCGAGAAGCCCTTCGAGAGCTTCGGCAAGGGGCTTAAGGTCAAGGCGCTCGAGAAATTTGCGAATGCCAACAACAAGAAGTACGGCGACAAGGCCTACATCAAATGGAACTTCACGAAGTTCCTCGTCGACCGCCAGGGCAACGTAATCGCCCGCTTCGAGCCGACCGTCGACATGGACGACGTGAAGAGCGCCGTGGCTGCCGCCCTGTAAGACCGGGAGATCGCATGAGCACGAACGCAATACCCGCAGACGAGCTGCTGAAGCTCGAAAACCAACTGTGCTTCCCGCTGTACGCCTGCTCGAAGGAGGTCGTGCGCCGCTACACCCCCTTCCTCGACGAACTGGGGCTGACCTACACCCAGTACCTCGTGATGATGGCGTTGTGGGAATACGGCAACACGTCTGTCGGCGAGCTGGGAAGACGCCTGTTCCTCGACTCGGGCACACTGACTCCCATGCTCAAGAAAATGGAAGCCAAGGGGCTGCTGCGTCGCGTCCGCAGCACCGAAGACGAGCGCCGCGTGGAGATATCGCTGACCGCCGATGGCGAAGCTCTCAAGGAAAAGGCCGCAAGGGTGCCCATCGCCATGGGCCAATGCCTGACGGTTTCCCCCGAGGATGCCGCAGAGCTGACACGGCTGTTGCGCAAGATCCTAGACGCGATACAAGTGGACTAAGCGAATGGGGCGATGGGGACATCGCCCCTACTCTTGCACCTTCATCGCCAGAGCCAAGGGCACGCTGCGGATGCGCCGCATATGCAAGGCAGCCACGACGGCATACGTGACAGCGCCGACGAGGACCTCGATGACGTATGTCTGCGGGGCAATCCATATCTCGAGGTTGCCCGCATATTTCGACATCATGACCTGCACGATCAAATCTAAAGCACCGACGATGATCGGCAAGCACAACACCAACGACGCCAACACCGTCACCGTTATCGAGCGGATATAGAGTCGCGATATCTCGCGGTCGTGGTAGCCGAACACCTTCATGTACGATATCGAACGCGCCGATCTGTCGATTACCGTCTTCGTGAGCAGGTAGATCAGGATGAGGAACAGCGGAACCACCGCATAGAGCAGCGACTGGGCGATGGTCCCCATCGAGTCCTGCAGCTGCGCAGCCACGCCGAGCATTTGATCGGGCGTGATTTCGGTCGCGACATAGCGGCTGTTAAGCGCAAGCGGCATATCAGACGCGTATCCGCTGAAATAATCGTCGTCGTTTCCAAACAGCCTGTTGAAGTCGTCGAGCGTCAAGTATATGTTCATCGTGGTCGTGTTGCCCACCGTCTCGTCGAACACGATCTCGTAGACATCACCAGTGTACTTGTCGGCGAACTCGCGAGGCTCGCCGAGCACAATGGCGCACTTCTGCTGCACACCCAGTCCCAGACATGCATGCCCGTCCCGCACTGGCACGTCTGTCCAATAACGGGAACCGGGCTGGATGCCGTACACGGTGATCTCCTCCGACAAATCGCCGAATCTACGCGGCGTTTGCAGCGTCGCCATGCCAAATTTCTCCGCTTGGGCTATAGCCTCGGGCGAATTCTCGAGCGTGTTGGCGGCGTTTTCATCCTCGTCCACACGCGACGCCTGTAGGTACAAAGACAGCAGATGCGAAGGATCGATATCAGTCAAGTTCTCGGTCAATACGAGCTCTTCGGCTGCCGCATAGGCCGCGCGCTCGTCTTCGGTCACGTCTATTTCGACAGGAGCCTTCAACGCGTACAGGTGCTCGGCGGGAACGCCCTTGGCCGATTCCTCGGCGAAATGGGTCATGAGCGGCATCATGGCCAGCCCAAACAGCAACAGCAAGCTTCCGAACATGATGCCGAAGAACAACGTGGCGAAATGCGACAGGTTTCGCACGAACACGCGCAGCCTGAAACGCGTGGTAAACCGCAAGCGCTCTGGCAATTGCAAGCCCGATCGCTTCGAGCGGTGCGTGATCTCGCGTCGCAAGAACTGCAGCGGCGTGGCGCGCATGCGGCGCAAGAGCCCGATGAACGTAATTGCAACGAGCAACACGAGCGGCACGATGGTCGTCGACACCAGCACGCCCAGGTTGAATGTCGTGTGGTACGGCGGGAACCCGTACGAGTTGTAGTACAAGCCTTGCATGGGAAGCACGAGCAACGTGTACCCGATGACGTTGCCGGCGACGGCGCCCGAAACGCCCACCAAAACGGGAAGCGTCATGTAATGGGTGACGAGCTCGCGCTTGCGCCATCCGCTCGCGAGCAGCGTGCCGATGACGGCGCTTTCCGCCTCGATGGTGGCATCGGTCAGGACAACGAACACGAACGCCATGATGACGATGAGCATGGCTAGCAAGATCTGCCACATCATCTGGTCGCCTTCGGTGTCGTCCATCGCATATGTTATCGCCTGGTTCGACTCGTAATCGACGAGGTCGGTGATGACCTCGCCGTTATCGGCGAGGGTTTCCATCATGTCTTCTTCGAAATCGGTGCGCTCGGTGAGGGGCATGGACCGATCATTCAGGAAGAACGCATAGCTGTAGATGACCGACCCCTGGTCAACGGCGTCGTACGCGTCCTGCGTCACCTGCGCCGTCGTGAAGCTCAGCGAATTGAAGATGAAGCTGGAGTTGTTCTGGAACAGGCACGTGTAGTCGGCCAAGGTCATGATGCCCACGAGGCGCATCTCGCGCCCGGCTAGCTGCACTGCATCGCCGATTTCGAGGCCGTTGTTCTGGCAGAAGACGCGGTCGAGCGCTATCTCGCCATCGGATTCGGGGGCGCGGCCGTTGCAGTAGATCGCCTGGTTGCGTTCCCCGCGATTCGGGAACACACGGGCCTGCGTCCCGTCGGTTGCGCCGTCGAACGTCATGGGGGCGTCAATGTAGAACTGCTCGACGACAGTGCAGCCGAGCGCCTCGACCGCTTCGATCGAGTCGTCATCGGCTTTAAACGTCGTGGCGAAATGACCGTCCTCGGTATTGTAATCTGCGCGCATGCCCTCGCCGATGAGCTGGATGGAACTCGCAGCCACCAGGAAACCCGACGTGAACGCGACGGCAAGCGCGAGCAAGAGGAACATGCCCAGGTACTTGCCCAGGTTGTTGCGCAACTCTCGCGGCAAGCGCTTTCGCAAGGGGGAGGCCATCTGCACCGCTACCAGGTCAGTTCCCTCGCAGGGAGAACATGGGGGTTAACGTCGTCGCCGACCAACTGGCCATCGCGCAAGCGCAATATGCGGTGGGCCATACCCTTGATGGCGTCGTTGTGAGTGACGATGACGATGGTGCAGCCGTATTCGCGGTTAACCTGTTCCATCAGTTCGAGGATTTCCTTCGACGTGTGATAGTCGAGCGCGCCAGTCGGCTCGTCGCACAGCAGCAATCCCGGGTTTTTCACCAAGGCGCGCCCGATGGCGCACCGCTGTTGCTGGCCGCCTGAAATCTCGTGCGGGAACTTCCGCCGATGCTCCCACAAGCCCAGCGAATGCAACAGGTCGTCCATGGGAAGCGGGTTTGCCGAAAGGCACTGGCACACCTCGATGTTCTCCGTCACGGTCAGGTCGGGAACGAGATTGTAGAACTGGAACACGAACCCAAGCTGAGCCCGACGGTATTCCACGAGGTCGTTCGCCGACAAGTCTGTGATTACCGCATCGCCCACGCGAATGGAACCCTCGTCAGCAGGTTCGAGCCCGCCGACGATGTTGAGGAACGTGGACTTGCCCGAGCCCGAAGGCCCAAGCAGCACGCATACTTCGCCCTTCTTCAACGAGACATCGATGCCGCGGAGCACTTGAACCCGGGCTTCGCCTTCGCCATAGCTTTTGCAAAGCCCGCGGACTTCAAGGTATGTCGCCATAACCGTACCCTACCAATCCGCTCGTTACGCGCGCTTGTAACCGGTGTAGAGCGCCATGGCCATGCAGAACGTGGCGGCAATCGCCCAGAACTTGTGAGATCTCACGAGATGCCTCCCTTTCGCGTTTATCCGATCTTGTACGGGCGACTTGCGGCCAAGCTGAGCCCGATAGTGGTTGCGTTGTGCAGCAAGCTTGACGTCTGAGGCGTGACGATTCCCGCGATACCCGCCGCGAGGAACGCCGAATTCAAGCCCATGACCTGGTAGAAACTGCGATCCATACGATCGGATAGGCCATTTGCCAACTTCACGAGCGACACGATCGACGACAGGTCGCCGTCGGAAAGCGTGATGTCGGCTACTTCCTTGGCAATGGCCGTACCCTGCCCCATGGCAATACCCACATCGGCGCGGGCAAGGGCGGGCGCGTCGTTCACTCCGTCGCCGACGACGATGACGTTGCATCCCTGCGCCTTCAGCTCGTCGACAAAGGCATGCTTGTCTTCTGGGAGCTGGTTTGCGCGGAATTCGGCGAGTCCCGCTTCTTCAGCGATACGCGCAGCTGTACGCTCGTTGTCGCCCGTCAGCATGACGATTCGGCTGAAACCGAGGTCGCGCAGCTGTTGCACGGCTTCGGCAACGCCGGATTTCAGGGGATCCTCGATGCCCAAGACGCCGACGAGCTTGCCGTCGACCGCCAGGTAGAGCGGCGAAAGGCCCTCGAGCTCGCGCGCGATGCGGGCTTCTTGGCGCGCCGTCACTTCGACATGCTCGTCTTCGACGACGAAATGCTTGGAACCGATGACCACGCGCTTGTCCTCGAGCGTCGACACGATGCCATGGGCGACAAGGTATTCCACATCGCCATGAAGCTCGCGGTGCTCCAAGCCGCGTTCGGTGGCTGCGTTGACCACAGCGCGCGCCACGGGATGCGGGAAATGCTCTTCGAGGCATGCCGCAAACCGCAGCACTTCACGTTGGGGCCAATCTTTGCTCCCGATGATCTTGGCCACGCGAGGCGTTGCCTCGGTCAGGGTGCCGGTCTTGTCAAACACGATGGTGTCGGCGTCGCGCACGGCATCGAAGTACTTCGATCCCTTCACCGTGAAACCGGCCTGCGCCGATTGGCTCATCGCAGACAGCACGGCAATGGAACCTGTCAGCTTCAGCCCGCATGAGTAATCGACCATCAACGCTGCCGATGTCTTGACAATGGAGCGCGACGTGATTGCCACGATGCCCGCAAGCAGGAAATTCCACGGCACGATGCGCGATGCCAGCTGCTCGCGTCGCTTTTGGCGAACCGACTGGTATTGATCGGCGCTTTGCACGAGCGAGACGATGGAACGCAAGCGCGTTTGACCGGGATCCGCCTTCACGCGCACGAGAATCTCGCCTTCCTCGACCGAAGTGCCGGCGAACACATCGTCGCCGACCGTGCGTTCGACAGCGAGCGGCTCTCCCGTGAGTGATGCCTGGTTGACCATGGCCAATCCCGACTCGACCAGCCCGTCGACGACGACCGGCATGCCCGTGCGCACGGCTATGAGGTCGCCTTGCCGCAAATCCGAAACGCCGACTTGCACCTCGACGTCGCCCTGCACGAGCTGGGCCGTGTCGCCCACGTTCAACAGCGCGTCGATGAGCGCACCCTGCGATCGGGCCTCGGTATAATCCTCGAGCGTCTCGCCGAGGTCCAGCAAGAACATGGTTTCGCCAGCGGTTTTGGCGTCTAGCTGCACGAGCGACATCGCGATGGCCGACGCATCCAGCACGGGCACGTCGAGGCGCCCGCAAGCGAGCGAATGCGCCGCACGCCGGAAGAACGGGACGAACCTCACGACGTTCACGGCCATGGCAATCGGATTCGGCAAGATCCAACGTCTGACGAGATATGTGCCCACAAGCCACGCTATGTCGAGCAACAGCCCGCGTGTACGCACCGAAGGCGAATACGGGCTCGTTGTGCGTATGCGCTCGATGTCCGCGCGTCCGATGCCGCCCAGATGCTCGAGCACGTGCGAACGCGCCTCATCCGATTGGCGGTAGACGACGGCCAAGACGCCGATGCGGGGGTACACCTGCGACGACACTATGTCGGGGCATTCTTCAACCAGCGCACTGAACGGGCCCACGTCCTCTTCGGGCACTGGGCCTGCAAGCTTCAGACGTAGCCGTCCGGGAATCTCCCTTTGTATTGCGAATTCCATGAAGCGGTCCTTCCGCAGGACCGTTTACTTGTCGGCCTTGTCTTCGTCTGCCTTGCCGGCGCCAGCAAGGTAGCTTGCCTCGGCCTTGATGTCGTCGTATTCGGCCTTTGCCTGCTCGACCATGTTTTCGTATTCCGCTTTGGCCATCATGCCCTGCGCCATCGCATGCACGTAGCCTTTGCGGGCGGTCTCGCTCGTCACAGCCTTGACGCCGGCTGTGCCAAGGAGAAATCCGAGTCCCGTGAACAGTGCGTACTTCGTTCCCTTTTCCATGCATGCACTCCTTTCAAAACGCTTATGTATGCCTCTTCTAACTTTATGTTAGCCTAGCATAACACTTTTACGTTCGGAAGTGCACCTTGGCGAGAACCCGTCGGCAACCTCACCCGGCTCGCAGAACGTGACGCCACAAAAGACGGAATCCGATCGGCGCCGATTTGCCGATTCCGCAGCCTGCAAGGGTTTTTACAAGTACAATACATACAGAAACGCGAGTGGTATTTCCGATTCACCTGCGGCAGATGCGAAGGCATCCCCTGCATTCGCCGTTAACGATCAAGAGGAGATTTGCATGGCGGATGTAAGGGCGTACACGAAAGACGACATTGCCGGGATGATTGCCGTCTGGAACGAGGTCGTGCGCGATGGCATCGCTTTTCCCCAGGAGGAAGAGCTCGACCTGGCCAGCGGAGCCGAGTTCTTCGCAGGGCAAACCCACTGCGGCGTCGCAGTTGAAGACGGGCACGTTCTCGGCATGTACATCCTGCACCCGAACAACATCGGGCGATGCGGGCACATCGCCAACGCCAGCTACGCGGTAAGCTCGAGCGCACGCGGGAAGGGCATCGGCGGGATGCTCGTCACCGATTCGCTGGCACAGGGCAAGGCACACGGATTCCGCATCATGCAGTTCAACGCCGTGGTCGCCACCAATGCCGGCGCTCGCCACCTGTACGAGAAGCTCGGCTTCGTCCAACTGGGCACCATCCCGGGCGGCTTCCGCATGCCAGACGGCAGTTATGTGGACATCTGCCCGTACTACCACGAGTTGTAAGGCTCGAGCCGCTGCAGGGCAAGACGTCTTGTAAGCAGCGGGCTTTGCAACACCGTGCGCAGCAAACGAACGCACTGGATACATCGAGGAAAGATTTGCCATGACATACCTCGGCGAGGCCATCCCGAAACTGGGATTCGGGTTGATGAGGCTTCCAAAACTGGAAGACAGCACGATTGACGTCGAGCAAGTCAAGCAAATGGTCGACGAGTTCCTCGCGGCCGGCTGCACGTACTTCGACACGGCACGCGCATACGACGGCTCCGAAGCGGCCATCAAAAAGGCACTCGTCGAGCGTTACCCGCGCGAGAGCTACCAACTTGCCACGAAGAACGCCGCTTGGATAAAGGCGAAAGACGCCGCCGAGGCCCGTGCCGACTTCGACATCTCGCTCGAGCAGACGGGTGCGGGATACTTCGATTTCTACCTCATCCACAACACGGGCGGTCCGCGCACGGCTGTCTTCGACAAGTTCGAGATGTGGGATTTCGTGAAACAGCTGAAAGCCGACGGCAAGGTGCGCCACATTGGCTTCTCGCACCATGACAACGCCGAACGGCTCGACGAGATCATGACCGCGCATCCCGAGATGGAGTTCGTGCAGCTGCAGGTGAACTACGCCGACTGGGACAATGCCAACACGCAGTCGCGCAAATGCGTCGAAGTCGCCGTCAAGCATGGCTTGCCCGTCGTCATCATGGAGCCGGTGCGCGGTGGCACGCTGGCCACACCGCCCGCCCCGGTGGCCGAGGTGCTCAGCGCGGCAAACCCCGACCGCTCGTTCCCCGATTGGGCGCTGCGCTTCGCCATGGGCGTGCCTAACCTGATCACGGTGCTGTCGGGCATGTCGAACCTGCAGCAAATGCGGGAAAACCTGCAAACATGGCGCACATACGAGCCGCTGACCGACGATGAGATGGCCACATTGCGCCGTGCAAAGGAAAAGCTGGACGAGCTTCTGGACAACCCGTGCACCAACTGCCAGTACTGCATGAAATCGTGCCCGAAGGACATCCGCATCGCGCCCATCATGGAAGCGCTCAACCGCGCCGGGATGTACGGCGTGAACAACGGGAAGAACTGGTTTGGTTTCCAGACGGCTGCCGGCGGCAAAGCATCCGAGTGCATTCAGTGCTTCCAATGCGAGGCCGCCTGCCCGCAGCACATCGAGATTGTCGGCAAGCTCGAGCGCGCTGCCCAGCTGTTCGAATAAGGCAAAGCAAGGGGAGAGATTATGCAGTACTACGAATTCAAGGACATCAAGCTATCGGCACTCGGGTTCGGCGCCATGCGCTTGCCGGTTATCGACGGCGATGACAACCGCATCGAGGAAACCGAAGCGACCGCGATGGTTGATTACGCTTACGAGCACGGCATCAACTACTTCGACACTGCCTGGGGTTACCACGGTGGCAACTCCGAGCGGATCCTTGGCCGCGCATTGGCACGCTACCCGCGCGAGTCGTTCTACCTGGCCGACAAGTTCCCAGGCTACGACGTGTCGAACTTCGGCAACCACGAGCAGATCTTCGCTGAGCAGCTGAAACGCTGCGGTGTCGACCATTTCGACTTCTACCTGATGCACGACGTCTGCGAGCTGAACATCGAACAGTACCTTGACGACGCGAAATACGGGACGCTGTCGTTCTTCGTCGAGCAGGTGCGCGCCGGGCGCATAAAGCACCTCGGGTTCTCGACTCACGGCAATTACGAGACGTTCATGCGGTTTCTGGAAGCGTACGGGGACGTCGTCGAATTCTGCCAGATACAGCTGAACTACATGGATTGGGAATTCCAAAACGCGCGTGCAAAGGTGGAAGAGCTGTGCCGACGCGGGCTTGCCATCATGGTGATGGAACCGCTGCGTGGCGGCATTCTGGTATCGCTCGGCGATGACGACCTGCGACCCTTGCGCGCGCTGAGGCCCGATGCCAACGTCATCGAATGGGCATTTTCGTTCGTGCGGAACGCGCAGGGCGTGGGCACTGTTCTTTCGGGCATGTCCAACATGGAACAACTACGCGAAAACGTGGCCTTGTTCGAACGCGACGACACGCTGACGGCGGAAGAGCGCGATGCCCTGCTGGCGCTTGGGCGCAAGCTGGCCTCGGCGAAGGGCGTGCCGTGCACGGCTTGCCACTATTGCGTGTCGCATTGCCCGATGGATTTGGACATCCCGCGGCTACTCGAGCTGTACAACGAGCATCTGTCGCGGCCGGATTTCGCGTTTATCGCCCCCATGGCCCTTGGCGCCATGCCGCCCGAAAAGCACCCGAGCGCCTGCATTGCGTGCGGCGCTTGCACGCAAGTCTGCCCGCAGCAGATAGACATCCCCGAGGCGCTGGCCGATTTCGCGCGCTTGATGGGCGAATAACCTGCCCTGAAAGAAAAGGCGGAAAGCGCCTTTACAGGTGCTGCTCGATGACGCGCTTTAGAACAGCGGCATGAGCCGGCGAGGACCCGAGCGTGGGCACCCATACGAAACGCCCCGAAGTGTTGCAGGCGGCTTGGATGTCCGTGCCGACATGGTCGACCGCAGGCTTTGCCGCCTCCCCTTCGAGCGCGGGGACCATCTCATGGGGCACGTCGTAGAGCGTCTCGAGGCAATCGAGCGAAAAACCGGGGCATGCGAACACGACGCGGAAGGAATCGTCGCGCCAGCCAACCAGCACGTCACGCGTAAGCGGACCGCTCCATTTGGAGGCATCGGGGCCGAACACGCTTTGGTATGCGACGGTGATGGAATCGACCGGCACGCCCAGCTCGTCGGCGAGTAGGCGGACCGATTCGGCGATTTGGGCGCGATACGTGTCGCCAGCCTGCTCGTCTTTCAGCGGAATGGCATGCAACGAAAGCAGCAACCTGTCGCCAGCATCGGAGGCGTAACCCACATCGCGAATCGACTGCGCCAAGATGGAGATGTACCCTTCATCGTCATGATAGTTGTCGATGACCGTGGAAGGCGGATGCCAGCCGATGGCGTCTTGCGCGCGCCAGAATGCATCGACCACCGCCATCGTCGGCGAATAGGCGCTTTGGGGATACAGCGGTAGCAACACGATGCGATCGGCCCCCGCTTCGCGCAGGTCGCCGAGCACGCTTTCCAGCGATGGCTGGCCGTAGCTCATGGCGCTACGCACGATGACGCGCCCTTCGCCCTCGGCATTGAACAGCTGCTGTACCTGCTGCGCCAAATCGCGTGCTCCGGCAATGAGCGGCGAGCCTTCCTCCGTCCAGATGAAACGGTACCGTTCGGCCGAGGAGTACTTGCGCTTGGGCAGGATCTTCTTGGTCAGAAGCCATTTCCACACAGGCTTGGGCATCTGGCGAATACGGTCGTCCATGAGGAACTCGCGCAGGTACAGCTCGATATCGTCGGGTTCGGGCGATGCGGGCGAGCCCGTGTTTGCCAGAATGACGCCTATCATTGAACCTCCCTGCGTTTTGGAACCCATCCCGTCAGCTGTGCGTGGATTGGACATCTAAAATCACATCCATTGTAACGGGATTGCAACTGGTTTTTATTACAATGCACGCGGAAGGGCAACAACAATTGGATTGGAGGGGCCATGAAGAAACTGGCAACCATAGTATGTGCGGCAGTGCTCGCGATGGCTTTAGCCGGATGTGCGTCTGGCAACTCGGGCAGCGCGTCTGCAAGCTCGGCATCGAGCCCTGAAAGCGCTTCCACAGGGGCTTCAAGCGAAGCGTCTTCAAGCGCGGAAAGCTCTGGATCGGTTGGCGTTCCCAACCCATGGACCGATGCTGACAGCGCGCAGGCAGCTGCCGAAGGCGCTGGCGTGGGGTCGTTCGAAGTCGCCGATAACCTGGGGCTTGACGACTTGAACCTATTTGACCCCGCATACAGCTACATGGAAGATATCGCCCAGGTGCAGCTGCAAGGCGGTGCCTTCGACGTGACCGTGCGCAAGAGCCTGACCACAGGCGGCATGGAACTGAGCGGCGACTATACCGATTATCCTGAATTCTGGGTCGCCGATATTGACGGCATCGAGGTATCATGCCATGGCTTCGAAGCGGGCAAGGCAGCTGCCTTCGAATGGTGTGCTGACGACGCCAACTACTCGGTGTTGTTCCGCGGTCTGGGCGGCGAGAACATGGCCGTCGACGAATCGGAAGTCGCCGCCATCATCGCGAATGTGAAATAGAACGCACGCTTCAAGCATCTCCCGATAGGCGAAAAACGGGGCTGGGATGGCAAGCCGTCCCAGCCCCGTTTCATACGATATGCGCTTTTGCTACTGGAGCGCGTTGATGTAACGGCATGCTGCCAATGCTGCGGAAGCGCCGTCGGCCGTGGCCGTCGTGATCTGGCGGATGGACTTGCTGCGGCAGTCGCCCGCGACGAACACGCCGGGGGTCTTCGTCGTGCAAGCCTCATCGGAGTCGAAGTATCCCCAGTCATTGAGGTCGGCCAAGTCGGCGAACGCGTCGTTTTCGGGGATGAGTCCGATGGCGATGAACAGGCCATCGCAGTCGATTACCTGCGCCTCGCCCGACGTGCGGTCGGCGATCTCGACACCGCAGAGGCCGTCATCGCTCGTACGCAGCGCCTTGATGGCCGTGTTCGTGATGGTGTGCACGTTGGGACGCGAGAACAGGATGTCTTGCAGCGTCTGCTCGCCGGTGAAGAACTCGAGGTCTTGCAGCATGACGACCTCGCCGCACTTCTCGGCCAACAGGATTGCCTCCTGCAACGCCGAGTTGCCGCCGCCGGCAACGCACACTTTCTTGCCAGAGTAGAAATCGCCATCGCATACTGCGCAGAACGAAATGCCATCGCCGACGAGGGCCTCCTCGCCGGGAAGGCCGAGCATACGGTGCTTGACGCCGGTCGCCAGGATGACGGCCTTGGCCTCGTGCTTCGAACCCTCCTCGGTGCGGACGACAAGCTTATCGCCCTGCACTTGGACGCCGGTCACGGTCTCGATTTCGATGTCGGCGCCCTGCTCGAGAATCTGCTCCATCATCATGTCCGCAAGTTCCATGCCCGAGACTGAGGTCATGCCAGGATAGTTCTCGATCTTGGGCGATAGCGTCACCTGACCACCGAAGCCGCTTTTCTCGATGACCAATGCGCTCTTGCCGTTGCGAAGCGCGTACAAGGCTGCGGTCATACCCGCCGGCCCACCACCAACAACCACGATGTCATGCATACTTCCCCCGTTCCAAGCGTAAGCAAAATGAGCCGCCCTCCGGCTCCTGTCAGAGCGGGAAGGCGTTCATGAGCGATTCTGCAGGCACAAACTTTCCCGCTCCAAGCGTAAGCAAAACGAGCCGCCCTCCGGTTCCTGCCGAAGCGTGAGGAGTTCATGAGCGATTCTGCAGGCACAAGCTTCACCTTTACTTAGGTTTAGCCGAAGCCAAGCGAATGAACCTCCTCCCGCTTCGGCAGGAACCGAGGAGCGGGACGTCTCGTTTTACTTAACGCTGCTTTATCCAGCCTTTGATGTCCGAGACACCGCGGTACTTCTCGAAGCCTTCGTCTTCGAACACCACGAGCGTCGGCGCCTGCTTGATGCCGTACTCGGCGACCAGCTCGCGCTCTTCGTCGGCGTTGCGCACCTCGTAGGCGACACCCGCCTTGTCGAGCATGGCCATGGCGGCCTTGCAGTTGGGGCACGTCGGCGTCTTGAACAGGATGGCCTTGGCCTCACCTTGCTCGATGGCCTCTTCGATCAGCGACCCTTCGGGCTCTTCGCCACGCATCATGACCTGGGCTGGCTCGCAACAGCCGCGCTCCTGCGTGGCTTCCCAGATGACATCGTCGATTGGCGCGGGATTCGGGCCCTGGTGCGTCAGCGTGGAGCGGCCGATGTCGTAGACCTTGCGGTCCTTGTATTCCTGGGCCTTGCCGTCGTTCCAGTTCTGCACCGGACGGTAGTAGCCGGTGATGCGGCTGTACACTTCGGTGTTTTCGCCGCAGTGCGGGCACGTGAACTGCTCGCCGGTCAAGTAGCCGTGGTTCTTGCACACCGAGTAGGTCGGCGACATGGTGTAGTACGGAAGCTTGTAGTTCTCGGCGATCTTGCGCACCAAGTTGGCAGCGGCTTTCCAGTCGGGCAGCTTCTCGCCCAAGAAGGCGTGGAACACGGTGCCGGAGGTGTACAGGGTCTGCAGGTCGTCCTGGATGTCGAGCGCCGAGAAGACGTCCTCGGTGTAGCCGACGGGCAGGTGCGACGAGTTGGTGTAGTACGGCGTGCCGTTCATGTTGGCCGTGATGATGTCGGGGTACTGCTCCTTGTCGTGCTTGGCGAAGCGGTACGTGGTGGATTCGGCCGGCGTGGCCTCGAGGTTGTACAGGTCGCCGTACATCTCCTGGTAGTCGGACAGGCGCTCGCGCATGTGGTTGAGCACGTCGCGGGCGAAGCGCTGAACGCGCTCGTCGGTCAGGTCGGCTTGCAGCCACTTGGCGTTGAGGCCGACTTCGTTCATGCCGATGAGGCCGATGGTCGAGAAGTGGTTCTCGAAAGTGCCAGGTAACGCTTCGTGTACGGGTACAGGCCCTTGTCGAGCAACGTGGTGATAACCGTGCGCTTGGTCTTGAGGCTGCGAGCCGCGACGTCCATCAAACGGTTGAGGCGCTTGTAGAAGTCAGCCTCGTCCTCGGCCAAGTACGCGATGCGCGGCAAGTTGATGGTGACGACGCCGATGGAGCCGGTCGACTCGCCGCTGCCGAAGAAACCGCCGGACTTCTTGCGCAGCTCGCGCAGGTCGAGGCGCAGGCGGCAGCACATCGAACGGACATCGGAGGGCTCCATGTCGGAATTGATGTAGTTGCTGAAATACGGCGTGCCGTATTTTGCCGTCATCTCGAAGAGCAGCTTGTTGTTCTCGGTTTCCTCCCAGTTGAAGTCACGCGTGATGGAGTACGTGGGAATCGGGTACTGGAAACCGCGGCCGTTGGCGTCGCCTTCGATCATGATGTCGATGAAGCCCTTGTTGACCCTGTCCATTTCCCGTTCGCAATCGCCGTAGGTGAAGTCGAGCTCCTTGCCACCGACGATGGCAGGCAGGTTCTTCAGGTCGTCGGGCACCGTCCAGTCCAGCGTGATGTTGGAGAACGGCGCCTGGGTGCCCCAGCGGCTCGGCGTGTTCACGCCGTAGATGAACGACTGGATGCACTGCTTGACTTCCTTCTGAGTCAGGTTGTCGATCTTGACGAACGGAGCAAGGTATGTGTCAAAGGACGAAAATGCCTGCGC
>JAFWJU010000069.1 GCA_017511465.1 Eggerthellaceae bacterium
ATCGCAGGGCATGTAGGCAAAACCCAGATTACCCCAGTCAAGGTCTTTCTTTTCCACCATGGTCATCTCCTTCGTTGGTCGTTTTTAATACAAAGCCGATTCTACTCCCACCGCGCGGCATGCGGGGAAATTATCGAGCCTTTAACAAAGGTTTATTGTAAAGCCCGGAAAGCCGAACCCGGAGAGCGCGAGGCACGCTGAAGCTAACCGCTCGTCGTTCCGGCTCAGCAGCTGCGGAACTCGCCGCCTTCGGCGGCTCAAACAGTCCTCGCTCCCGCTTCGCCTTCACTTCCTCGCAGCTTCAGAGAGCCTCGCGCTCTCCGGGTTCGGCTTTCCGGGCTTTACCTTATTCGTTCGCCTCGTAGATGAGGCGCAAGCCTTCGAGCGTGAGTTCGGGGTCCACATGGGTGACCGTCGTGCACAGCGGCGCCATGGTCGTGGCCAACCCTCCCGTCGCGACGACAGGCGCCTCGTAGCCAAGCTCTGCGAACACGCGCCGCACGAACCCGTCGACGCGATCGGCCTCGCCGTACACGATTCCCGATTGCATGGCATGCACTGTGTTCTTGCCAATGGCGCTACCTGGGTCGACCAAGTCGATGGTCGGCAGTTTGGTGGCGTGCGAGAACAGCGCCGCAGCCGACGTTTCAAGACCTGGGGCGATGATGCCGCCGACGAACTTCCCCTGGTCGTCAATGACCTCGAGATTCGTCGCCGTGCCGAAATCGACAACGATGACAGGCGCGCCATAGATGGCCCGTGCTGCGACGGCATCTGCCACGCGGTCGGCGCCGATCTCGGCAGGATGGTCATACGATGCCTCGAACAGCCCGCCCGATGCAGCCGCCGAGCACAGAAGCGGTTCGCTTCCCAACATCGTGGCAAGCGCGCGGCTCCATGATGTCGTGAGCGCAGGGACGACCGAGGCGACGATGGAGCCATCGACGTGCGCCACATCAACGCCCTCGGATTCGAGCAGCGGCTTCGCCTTCAAGCGCAGTTCGTCGGACGTATCGGTCTTGTTCGTGGCGAGACGCCACATGTGACGCAGATCGTTTTTGTCGAAGACGCCGATGACGGTTTGGGTGTTGCCTATGTCGATTGCAAGTAACATGGCGGCTACGGACTCCTTTGAAAACGAAAACATGCCGTTAGTTTCTGGTGTTTTTCAAGTAATGCACGGTATTATATCAGCCAAGAAACAGACGACGGCTCAGTGACACGGCGAACAGAAGGAGAAGGACGATGGGCGACGCAACAAAGCGCATCCTGCTTGTGGACGACGAGATTTCCATCACCGAATTCGTGGGTTACGCGCTTAAGAAGGAAGGCTACGAGGTCGACGTGTTCGACAATGGCGAGGCCGCCCTGGCAGCTGCAAGGAAGAACGATTACGACTTGTTCGTCCTGGACATCATGCTGCCCGGCATGGACGGCTACGAGCTGTGCCGCCGCATCCGCGCCATCTCGTCGGCCCCGGTCCTGTTCCTCTCGGCCCGCGACACCGAGCTCGACAAGGTCGTCGGCCTGGAACTGGGCGCCGACGATTACCTGGCCAAGCCCTTCGGCGTGCGCGAGCTGATCGCCCGCGTGCACGCGCTGCTTCGCCGCGGTTCGGGCGGCGATTTCCCCAACGCATCGCGCGCCATCACGGCTGGCGGCATCACCCTCGACGAGGACGCCCATACCGCCAAGGGCGACGCCGGTCCGCTCGACCTGACTCCGCGCGAGTTCGAACTGCTCGCAAGCCTCATGAAGAACGCAGGCAAGGTCGTTTCGCGCGAAGACCTGTTGCGCGAGGCGTGGGGCTGGGAATACCTGACCGAGACGAAGACCGTCGATACACACATCAAACGCCTGCGTGATAAAATCGAGCAGGCTGGATACGACCCCGGTCTGGTTGAGACGGTACGCGGCTACGGTTACAGGTTCAGGCAATAAAGCGACTCCAAACATATTTCGCGCTGCTAGCCACACTGCTCACGCTGTTGGCTACAGCGCTCGTCCTGTTCGCAAGCGAATTGCTCTTCGAGCTGCCGTGGTACCTGTTCCTGCTTATCCTGCCCGTCTCCTTCATCACGTTCGTCCTCAGCCTTGTCATCGGCTACTTCCTCGCCGAGCCGCTACGGCTGTTGCTGAAGAAGGTTAGGGCATACCGCGCCGGCGCCCAGGTGTCTTTCGAGCCCGATGGCAGGCTGCTCGAGGCAGACGAGCTTTCCGACGCGATGGGCGAGCTTGTGAACAAGGTCGAGTCGCAGCAAGCCGACTTATCGCGCGAGAACCGCCGCCAAAACGAGTTCGTCAGCGATGTGGCGCACGAGCTGCGCACTCCCCTCACGGCCATCCGCGGCAACGCCGAGATGCTGCAGGATCCCGACCTTCCCGATTCGATGCGCGTGAAGTTCTCGGGCATCATCGTGTCGGAAGCCGAGCGCCTCAGCCGCCTCGTGAACGACTTGCTCACGCTTCAGCGCATCGAAAACGAGGAGGCGCATGCCGGCGAGCTTGCACGCGTCGACCTTCGGGAAATCGCCCAGAACGTGGTGGACACGCTGCATCCCATCCTGGAAGAGCGCGAGGCCAACGTCCAAATCGTCGGCGAAGCGCCCGACGTGCTGGGAAACGCCGACCGCCTGCAAGAAGCGCTCACGAACCTCGTCGAAAACGCAAGCCGCTTCATCGAGCCGGGCGGGCATATCGTCATAGAGCTCAGCGGCCTGCATGGGAATTCGGTCATCCAGGTGAAGGACGACGGCACGGGTTTCGGCGACATCGACCCAAGCCTGCTGTTCGACCGTTTCTACCGCGCCGACACGTCGCGCGCCCGCAACACGGGCGGCACGGGACTTGGCCTGGCTATCGTGAAGTCGATCATCGAGGCGCACGACGGCACCGTCGAGGCAGTCAACCTGCCTGAGGGAGGCGCCAACTTCATCATCGCCATCCCCTCTATCGGGTAGGTACACTGGCCGCTCCAACGGATGGCAAACTGTTCACTTTGCGGCGTTTTCCGCCGTGCGCCATTTTTCATGGCACAGATTGCCGCTAAGTGAACGCATATCGCACTTTTGAGCAGTTCACTTGAGGAGGATTCATGCCAAAATGCCGCGTCGAGCGTTCACTTTCTGAGCCTTTCAACCACAAAATCTCGGACTTGGCATAAAAGCCCCGAAAGCAACCCGAAAAATGGCTTGCAACAATGTACGCCTCAACTAGCCTGATGCGGCAACTAGCAGATGCCGAGGATTTGCTGCGCATTGTCGTTGATGGCATACATTCGGCATGTGACATGAATCAGACTATTGGGCATGGAAAGACCCGAGATAAGAAACGCCGCCGCACAGCGCATCAAAGAGCTGCGACGTG
>JAFWJU010000070.1 GCA_017511465.1 Eggerthellaceae bacterium
AGGAACGACCCGACGCGCTGCTCCCGAACCTCGTCGGGCAGTCGGGCCTCAACCTGTCGAGCGCGTTCGCCGCGGCGGGCGTCCTGGACGAATACGGCGTCGAGGTCATAGGAACGCCCATCGACGCCATCGAGCGCGGCGAGGACCGCGAGGCCTTTAAGGAGCTCATGGACGAGCTCGGCATCGAGATGGCGCGCTCCAAGGTCGCCTATTCCGTGGATGAGGCAGTCGCGATTGCGCGGGAGCTGGGATACCCCTGTGTCTTGCGTCCCGCCTACACCATGGGCGGCACGGGCGGCGGCCTTGTGTACAACGTCAACGAGCTGCGTACCGTCGTGGCACGCGGACTGGCCGCAAGCCCCGTGCACGAGGTCCTGGTTGAGGAGTCGGTGCTCGGTTGGGAGGAACTCGAGTTTGAGGTGGTGCGCGACTCGACCGGCCACATGATTACCGTGTACACCATCGAGAACATCGACCCCATGGGCGTGCACACCGGCGACTCCTTCTGCGCCGCCCCCATGCAGACCATCGACCAGGCCGTCATCGACCGCCTTCAGGAAAAGTCCTACCGCATCGTCGACGCTGTCAAGGTCATCGGCGGTACCAACGTGCAATGGGCGCACGACCCCGTCACCGACCGCGACATCATCATCGAGATCAACCCGCGCACGTCGCGCTCATCGGCGCTCGCTTCAAAGGCGACGGGCTTCCCCATCGCCCTTATCTCTTCGATGCTGGCCGGCGGTTTGACGCTCGACGAGATTCCGTGCGGTAAATACGGCACGCTCGACAAGTACTACCCCGACGGCGACTACATCGTTATCAAGTTCGCCCGCTGGGCATTCGAGAAATTCAAGGGCGTCGAAGACAAGCTGGGCACTCAGATGCGCGCTGTCGGCGAGGTCATGAGCATCGGCAAGACCTACAAAGAAGCCTTCCAGAAGGCCATCCGCTCGCTCGAGAAAGGCCGTTATGGCCTGGGATTTGCCAAGGACTTCTACGGAAAGTCGAAAGAAGAGCTCCTGGCCATGCTGGTGACGCCCACGAGCGAGCGCCAATTCGTCATGTACGAAGCGCTCCGCGCCGGTGCGACGGTCGACGAGCTTTTCGAGCTAACCAAGATCAAGAAGTACTTTATCGAGCAAATGGCAGAACTCGTCCAAGAGGAAGAGGAAATCCGCACGTGGGGCGCCGCCCATCCTACGCAGGTCCTCGAAGACGACATGTTGGTCAACGCCAAGAAAGACGGTTTCGCCGACAAGTACCTCGCTCAGCTCCTCGACATTCCCGAGAAGAAAATCCGTGACCGTCGTCTTGAAATCGGCTGTACCGAGGCGTGGGAAGGCGTGCATGTCTCGTCGACTCAAGATTCCGCGTATTACTATTCCACGTACAACGCTCCCGACAACTCGCCCGTTTCCGATGGCCGCAAGGTCATGATCCTGGGCGGTGGCCCCAACCGCATCGGCCAGGGCATCGAGTTCGATTACTGCTGCGTGCATGCTGCTAAATCGCTCAAGAAGCTGGGATTCGAGACCATTATCGTCAACTGCAACCCCGAGACCGTGTCCACCGACTACGACACGTCCGATAAGCTGTACTTCGAGCCCCTGACAACAGA
>JAFWJU010000071.1 GCA_017511465.1 Eggerthellaceae bacterium
GAAGAAAGCGGGTCAGTGTCCTGCGATGAGTCAGGTGCCAGGGCGCCGGCTCATCTGGCCCATCGTGCTCAGTGAACTAGGGGCCAGGGCGCCGGCTCATCAGGCTCATCGTGCGCGAACGCCGAGCTTGGCGCACATGAAGGCGTTGGCGGCGCGCTCGGCTCGATCGTCGAGCGCGCTGAGCGCAGGGGCGGGCGACCCGTTTTCGACGGCTCTTCTTGCAAGCGCCTTTTCTATAAGCCAGTCGGCAATTTCGGGGTTCTTGGCAAGCAGGGGTCCGTGCAGGTACGTGGCCACGGCATTGCGGTATCGAGCGCCGTCGAATCCATCTCGGCCGTTGTTGCCCTCGCCGCGCCCGTCTATGATGCGGCCGAACGGCTCGCATCCATCGCCGAGGAACGTGCGCCCGGCATGGTTCTCGTAGCCGACGACAGGTGCTTTCGCCAGCGGGCTTTCCAACGCCACGTTTCCGACGAGCCGATTGTGCGAGCCGCCTTTTGCGCGTTTCGTCTCGATGTCGAGGATTCCCAGCCCGGGCACGGTCTCATTGCCGAGCAGCCAGGTGCGCCCGAGAATCTGGAATCCTCCGCAGATGGCCAGCAGCACGCCGCCGCCTTCCACGTAGTCTTGCAGTGCAGTCGCCTGATCGAGCAGGCTTCGCGATGCGGCTCGTTGCTCGCGGTCGGGGCCTCCGCCCAGAAAGACGATATCGGCTTGCGAGAAGTCTACCGGCTCTCCGCGCGTCGCGCGCACGACCTCAACGTCGATTGCGCGTCTGTGCGCGCGAGTCGCCAGAACCGCCACATTGCCTCCGTCGCCGTAGAGGTTCAGCAGCTCCGGATACAGGTGGACGATCGTGAGCTTCGCATGTGGGAGCGTTTGGCTTGCAGGCGACACCACCTGGTTGCAGGTGGGTATTCCCACCTCGTGCGTGCACGTCCGAACAGCCGCATGCCCTGCATCGCTCGCCTTGGGCTCGAAAGCCTTCTCGTCACGTGCCATCTCGTCGAGCTCCGCCTTGACGTCCGGAAGTGCCGTGTAGTTCGCAATCAGGAAAAGGCCGGCATCGGGTTTCGCGCAAGCCGCTTTCCGTGCGAGGTCGCGCGCTCCGTCGACGAGTTCAGCATCGATTCCCGCATATTTCAGCCTGACCTGCAAGTCGTTGCGCCTTATGCCGCCAGCGAACACGACGAGATCGTCGACTGTGGCCAGCTCCTCGAAGTCGACGTCCCACAGCCATGAGACGTCGTGACCATCGGCTTCCTTGTCGTTGATGAAGAACGCAGCTGCCTTTGGCCCTGGGGCGTCGGCGACGATCCGCAGGTTCTGGTTGAGCCCGACGGGATTCTTGGCAAGGTTGAGCAACACGTCGTGCCCGCCGACGTGGTAGGCCTGGAGCCTTCCGTTGTCAGGGGCGAACGCATGAATCGCGCGTTCGACGTATTCGAACGGAATGTTGCAGCAGTCGGCGGCGGCGCAAGTCGCCAGAAGGTTGTAGGTCATGTACGCGCCCGCGAGCGGCGATTCCAGATGCCCGACGGTCGTGCCGTGACGCAGCACGCCGAACGAAATCCCCTGTCTGTCGATTCGTACGCCGCGGGCCCGATACATCGGCTCGGTTCGCGCGAATCCACATCGGGGGCAGCGGTACGATCCCAGCTGTCCGTACTGGTGCCAGGCGTAGTCGAGCTCGGCGTCGCATGCCTGGCACAGGCCGGAATCGGCCACCTTGTTCTGGAGGAGTCCCAAGTCTTCTGAAATGCCGAAGGGCTTGCACTTGTTCGCCGAATGGTCGGCGATGGCCTGGCAGAACGGGTCGTCGGCATTGTAGACGAGCACCGTGCCGGGCGACGATGCCAGGGCTTCGGCTATTCGTTGTTGGACGTGGTCGATTTCGCCTGCACGATCCAACTGGTCGCGGAACAGGTTCAGCAGAATGACGAAATCGGGCTGCAGTTGGGGCATGATCTTGGCCAGCCACAGCTCGTCGCTCTCGAACACGCCCCAATCGGCGGTGCGGGCGTGCAGCAACGCGCTCGCCACGCCGGAGTCGAGATTGGCGCCGGTGCGGTTGCATGCGACTGTTTTCCCATACGCTTCGAGCACATCTGCGAGCAGGTTCGTGACCGTCGTCTTTCCGTTCGTTCCGACAACCACGATGGTCCCTTCTGACACCCGCGGCTTCAGGTGGGCGATGAGGTCGGGATCGACGACGAGACCCGCCTTGCCGGGGAAATTGGCCGCCGGCCTGTGGGCCACTTTTGCGAGCGCCCATGTCGCTGCCGCCCCTACGGCTTTCGCAAGTTCGAACTTCATGTTCGTGGCGCGAGCTTTTTCGCGCTATCGCCGAAGAACACCTCGTGCCAGCATAAGAAGCAGTAGATGTTCCAAATGCGCATCATCTTGAGCTTGTTGCGGCCGGCGATTGTCGTGAAATCGGCCGAGCGGTGGTCGTCGAGCATTTTCACGAGGTAATCGACGTTGAAGTACTCGTGGGCGGCGGGCGACGTGAACGCCTCCTTGATGCGCTCGTAATACAGGTCGGTCTGCAGCCATACCGTCAGCGGTGTGATGAACGGCTGCTTGGGCATGTTGGCGACTTTCTTCTGGAAGCCGAGCTTGGCCGCGGCTACGCGGAGCGCGTACTTCGAATGCTCGCCGTCGACGCGGCACGATGTGGGAAGCTGCAGCGCGATGTCGAGCACGCGCTTGTCGAGGAACGGCACACGCAGCTCGAGCGAGTGGGCCATGGACATTTTGTCGGCCTTCAGGCAGATGTCGAAGGGCATGTACGACACCATGTCGACGTATTGGGTTTGCGTGATGACGTCGATTCCCTGGGCTGCTGCCTCGTCGAAATACGGCTTGCACCACTCCCACGGCTTGCAGGGGCCGTCGTAGCCGCGCAGCACAAGGGGCACTTCGTCCCACATGTAGTTCATGAGGGCGCGCTGGTAGCTGC
>JAFWJU010000072.1 GCA_017511465.1 Eggerthellaceae bacterium
CGACGGCGCGCGTAGTCGTCGGTGCGCGTCGTGCCGCCGGCGGTGGCGACCGCTTCGGCGCCGCTCTCGGCCTTGATCTGGTTCAGCCTCTCGGCGACTTCGCGGATGCCCTGATCCCAAGGGATCTGCTCCCACTTGTTCTCGCCTTTTTCGCCTGCGCGCTTCAGGCAATGGTTGATGCGCGCTGGGTGGTTGACGTGCTTCAGGGCAATATTGCCGCGGCAGCACAGACCGCCCAGGTTGGTGTAGTTGGGATCGCCTTCGATCTTGATGACATCGCCATCTTTCACGTAAGCGAGGACGCCGCAATTGGCGTGGCAGAAGTAGCATGCGCTCTTCTTCACCTCTACACCGGGAGCATGGATATCGACTTGCGTCATATGCCTTCCCCTCTCCTCTTACTCCTACATTGATCCGACTCCGAAAGGAGCCGACCACTCCGAATAGCGACTAAGCCCACTTCTCGGCATAGTCAGTTTTGAATTATACAGGCTAACCAGCGTTTTTCCTCCAGCAATGTTTCGGCCGATATAAACGTTTCATGACAGCCGACGAACGGTCAATCCAGCTGCGTTTGCCCTGATTACTGTCCTTTGCCCCTTCGCTTCGAACGCGCATGGCAATACGCGATGCGAGAAGCCGCCAGCTGCGTGGCAAACGTTCGCCTGGCAAGCGTCTTCCATGCGGTTGGCCCGTGCGCAAACGGGGAAAACCCGTGTCGGAAACGCGGCCCGAGCCCGAGGTTTCCGCGGTTATCCGGCGGCTTGCCCGATAGACCCCCGCCCTACCATCGTCGCAACGCAAACAACCGTCGAAGCGCCGGTGAAAGGAGAGGCCATGTCTTCGAGCAAGTCAACCATCAACGCAAAGCGAGCGGGGGCGCCCAATGCCAAATTGCCCCCGACCCCGAAGAGGGTGACGCCGTGGTTCGCGTTGATCGTTCTGCTAACCGCGATGGCCGTGGGACTGGCATGCGGGAACGCGCTTAGGCCAACCGCCGCGGCATTTGCCGACGACACGGCTGTCGTGCACGTCAGCTACCAATGGTATTCCGCAGAGACGGGCATGACGGAGGATTACGAGGTGTTCGACGTGGATGCCCGCGTGTCCGACGGTCGTTTAACCGCGTCGATCATGCCCGAGGCATACGAATTGGGCGATGGGTGCACATGGCGCGTGATGAAGAATTTCGCCGGAGGCCTGCCTGCCGGCGAAACCGAGATTACGGATGAGGCGGCATATGACGAGGCGACAGGCGAGCTGTCGCTGCCCGAGCAGTGGTCGGGCGAAGACGTCACGATCGTGTTCTGCATGCCATGGGACCACGCGAGCCATGACGGCCATGGGCATTTCCACGCCGCTGCAACCCGGTCTGCCAGAGGATTGAGGGCGACGAGCACAGAGCCGACGGTCGGGCAGACCTACTACCTTTCGATACAGTCCGGTGATACAGGGCGCTCGTCTTCTCCCATCATTTACGGAGCCGATTCCGATAACGCAGGGGCGGGTCCCGTGTTCGGATACCCGGAATTCGAAGGGCGGTACAAGTTCTACGTCGCCTTCGAACGTTCGAACTGCGAGCTGTTCGAGTTATGCGACAGCGTGCCGGGGCGCTGGGGCGCCGGGGGCACGATCTACGGGTCGACGGGCACGCCGTACAACACCGATTGGGCAGCTGATTACCAATGGTGCTCGGCAGATTGCGTGGAATCCGTGTACAACACAGGCGGAGACCCCGTGCCCCTTCAGGGTTCCGGGTCGTGGGTGCGCATCGACGACATTTCCGGGGGAACGATAAGCTGCAGCTTCCGAATCCAGTGCGACAACCCCGACGGTTCGAACGCGCAGGACATCATGGGTACGTTCTCGCTCGACGTGCCCTATGGCGCTATCGCGTTCCAAAAGGACACGGCCAACTTGGACGTCACCGATGGAAACGCGCTCTACACGCTGGAAGGGGCGCGTTACGGCATATATAACTCGGCTGAGAAGGCGGCGACGCGAAGCGAGTCGGATGCCCTGGCCACGTACGTCACCGACTCCGAAGGCTATTGGGAAACGGATGCCGAGTACCGCGTGGGCACGTACTACATCGCCGAACTTGAAGCGCCCCGCGGCTATGCGCTCGATGAAGGGGTCATCGAGGTGTCAGTGCCGGGCGGGCAAACCGCTTCGGTCACGGCCGCCGACACGCCCTTGACAGCTCCTGCCTCGATGAGCGTGCAGAAGAGGGATTCCGAAACGGATGCGGCAGTTGCCCAAGGTGACGCGACGCTCGAAGGAGCCGAGGTAACCTTTTGCTACTACGATGGCTACTACGAAGCGGAGGAGCTTCCCGACGAGCCGACGCGCACATGGGTCATGCGCACCACGGCTGACGGCATCGCCTCGCCCTCGCACGGAGATTCGGCCAAGGCGTCGGGCGACGAATTCTACCGCGACGCAAACGGCGGCATCGCGTTTCCCTTGGGCACTGTGGCGGCCATAGAGACGAAAGCGCCCGAAGGCTACCTTATCGGCGAGCCCGAGTTGCTGGTCATGCACGTGTCGGCAACTGATGACGGCTCTTCCGCGCGCATCGAGACGGTGAAGGCGACGCGTGCCGGAGAGGCGGCTGACGGTGCCTCGCTCATAGACGATGCCGTGATGCGTGGAAGCCTCGTCGTCGGCAAGGTGTCGCGCGAGAACGGGGCTTACCTCGAGCAAGGAGCCGCGTCGCTCGAAGGCTGGACGTTCGAAATCGTCAACCGCTCTTCGGCGCCCGTCGTGGTCGAGGGAGAATCGTACGACGTCGGCGAGGTCGTGAAAACCATATCGACCGAATCCACCGACGGCGCCTTCGTCGCCAACGCCGGCGAAAGCTGCCTGCCATACGGCACGTATGAGGTGCGCGAGGTGCAGACGATGCGAGACCGGGTAAACGGCTACTTGTTCGACGACGAGTCCAAAACCTGGAGCCAAACGGTCTCGATCCGCGAAGACGGCCAAATCGTCGACCTGACCGGCGAAGCCGATGCATGTGCGAACCAGGCCGTGCGCGGAGACATCGAGCTTGTCAAAGTGAAGAGCCCGAACATGCAGCGCCTGGCGGGTATCCCATTCAGGGTGACGTCCACGACCACGGGCGAATGGCACGTCATCGTGACCGACGCGAACGGGTGCGCAACCACGGCATCGGAAACGAACCCCCACGACCAAAACACCAATGGCAGCGACGGCGCTATCGGGGACGATGGCTCTGTCGACGAGTCGCGGCTCGATGACGAAGCCGGCGTGTGGTTCTATGGGCGCATCGACGCCCCCACGATTCCCAACCCGGCCAAAGGCGCGCTCCCCTTCGACACGTACACGGTCGAGGAACTGCGTGTCGCAGCGAACGAGGGGCTCGACCTCTTGACGTTCGACGTGACCGTGAGCCGTGACGCAACGACGATCGACTTGGGAACGGTCGGGGACTCTGCGAGTATCACCCCGCTCATCGCGACATCCCTCGCCGATGAGGGAGGCAGCGCGGCAGCTGAGGCATCCCCTGTCACGCGCTTGGTCGACACCGTCGCGTTCAACAACTTGGACACGACATGCGAATACACGCTGACCGGCGAGCTGCGCGCCGTCGTCGACGGACAAGCGGGCGATCTTGTCGCGACGTCGCAGCGCACGTTCAAGCCGGCCTTGTCGCATGGAACCGAGCACGTGGCGTTCGAGTTCGATTCCTCAGAGCTTGGCGGTCAGTCGCTCGTTTGCTTCGAGTACCTAGCCGATGCGCAGGGCAACCCGGTAGCCGAACATGTGGACCCGACAGACGAGGGGCAAACCGTGATCGTTACCGAACCCGAATCGTGGCCAGAACCCGAACCCTTCAAACTCGAACCCGATGAGCCCAGCTCGTCGCATTCCGAGTACTCCCCGATTCCGCAAACCGGCGATCCGCTCTTTGCCCTGCCGCTCGCGTTGGCATCGGCTGGCGCCATGGGCCTTGCCCTTGCCGCATTGGGCGTTAGGAACCTCGAGCGCACGTATCCCGTTGACGCAGGCCGCAAGAAAAGAAAGCAGTAAGGGAAAAGCTAGATGGAATCGAAACCCCACATGCGCACTTCGGGCTCGAGCCGCACGCCCGCATCTGCGAGCACCGCAGCCTGGACGTCGCGGATAACCTGCAGCACGTCGGCTGCGGTGGCGCCGCCGATGTTGACGACGAACCCCGCGTGCTTGGTCGATACCTGGGCGCCCCCGACCGTGTGCCCTTGCATCCCGGCGTCTTGGATGAGCTTGCCCGCGAAATGCCCCTCGGGCCGCTTGAAGGTGCTGCCTGCCGATGGCAAGTCGAGCGGTTGCTTCTCGTTGCGACGGCGAGTCAGGTCATCCATGCGCTCTTGGATTGCATCCGGATCGTCGGGGTGCAGCTGCAACGACACGGACACCACGATGTAACCCGCATCGCCCATCATCGAATGGCGATAACTCCAATCGGCTTGTTCGGCCGTGAGCTCGACGAGATTGCCTGCCTCGTCGATGCACGTGACGCCTGTCGCGACATCGCGCAGCTCTCCGCCGTATGCGCCTGCGTTCATGATGGCGGCTCCGCCGACAGATCCCGGTATGCCGGCTGCGAACTCGTAGCCGGCAAGGCCGGCTGCCTGCGCCGCACGGGCTATCTTCGAGTTCATGGCACCCGCTTCAGCCATGATTGCGCCGTCTTCGCTCACCTGCACATCGGCCAGTTTCGGCCCAATGCGCACGACGACGCCACGCAAGCCCTCATCGGCCACGAGCACGTTGCTGCCGCATCCCAAGATGTAAACGCGCTCGCCGCTGTCGCGGCATGCTGCCAGAACAGCCTGCAGCTGGTCTGCAGAACAGGGCGTGACGAACATGTCGGCAGGACCGCCGACGCGGAACGTCGTGTGCTTGCTCATGGGCTCGTCGGTCACCACGTTCTCGGCGCCGACGATGCCGGAAAGGCGTTGTGCGAGTTTATCGTTCATGCCGCCATTCTAGCAGACGCCTGTTGCCGTTTTCAGTTGGGGCCAAGAGAGCAAAGCTATCCCCTTTACTTGGATAGAGCCCCATGCGCCAAGCGCTGTGCGTGAACGCTTCCGAGCGCTTTCAGACGTGCACTTTGCAGTAATCTCAGCCACTTCCAGGAATTCGCGGCACAAAACTCGAGAAAGTGAACGCTTTTGCCATCTTCGGCTATTCACTTTGCGGTGATTTCGACCAAAACGATGCGAACAGCGTTCACTTTGTTGCGATTTCGTCCACGAAATTCTCGATGTGGCGCATAAAGACCCAATGTGAACGCTTTGTCTGGGAGCGCCAGCTTCTCAGGTGGCGAAATCGACACGGCTTTCAGATGGCTCTCCCTCGCCATTGCCTCGTGCCAAATGCAAGAAGGCCGCCCCGGAGGGCGGCCTTCGCGAAGGTTGGCGAATACGGCGCCTACTTCTTCTCGGCGTACAGCACGTCTTCCTTCGACTTCTCCCAGGCGGGCAGCTCGAAGAAACGGAAGCCCGCATCGCGCAGCTCCTCTTTCTTCGCAGCCGCGGCCTCGCCGATGGTCAGCGCGCCGCACGGGCACGAGTTGACGCAATACGGCGCCTCGCCGCGCGCGATGCGCGACGGGCACTTCACGCAGCTCTTCGACCAAATGGGAATCCAGCTCATGTGCAGGTCGGGCCACGTGCCGGCCGGGCGGTCGATGCCCTCGCCGGAGCCCTGCGTGCGCACAGTCAGCCAGAATTCCTCGTCGGGCAGGCCGTTGCCCACCTTGCAGGCCAGCGAACAGGTCCAGCAGCCGATGCAGCGCTGCAGGTCGACCAGGATGGTCTTCTCGTTGATCTCGGTCATCTCGGCACCTCCCTTACGCCTCGACCTTGCGCACGTCACATGCGCAGTCCCAAATCGTGTCCCAGGCACCGGCCATGCCGCCGATGCCGCCCGTCGCGAACCCGGGCTGGTAGCCGCCGATGGCCTCGACGCACTTCACCCAGTTCTCGGCGCGGTCGTCAATCGTCTCGTAGCTTCCCAGCGGGACGATCAGCTCGGAATACATTCCCTCGTCGAACGCCTCGTGGCGCCAGCCGAACCACACCTGCACCGTTCCGGGTGGGATCACCTGGTCGAGCTTCATCTCAATGACCACGTGGCCGCGGCCGTTGTAGACCTCGACCATGTCGCCGTCCTTGATGCCCTCGGCGGCGGCATCGACCGGGTTCATGCGGCCCGTGGGCTTACCACCCGAAAGACCTGCCATGACCGGGTCGTCGGTGAACATCGACTGCATGAAGAAGCGTTGGCGGCCGCTGAAGAAGTGGTACTTGCCCTTGGCCGTGCCATCGCCCAAGCTTGCCGGCGTTGGCGCCTCGAGCGGCGGCAGGTACTTGGCCAGCGCG
>JAFWJU010000073.1 GCA_017511465.1 Eggerthellaceae bacterium
AAAGCAGCGCATCCAGTGTGCCGAACTTTTCCTTCGCGTAATCGATGGCATTTTGACGAACGGAAGCATCGTTCACGTCGCCTGCCACGAAATGCAGCGTGCCGGGGCCGTTCTCAAGCTCCTCGTCCTCGATGAGCTCCTCCATTGCCTCCTCGTTGATGTCGAGGACGATCAGGTTTGCGCCTTGGCGGTACAGTGCGGTGACCGTTGCCGCGCCCATGCCGCAGGCGCCGCCCACGACCAGAATATTGCGACCTTCGTTCGTACTCATGGCTTTCCCCTCCTTAGCACCACTTGGGTTCGACGATGACAGCTGGCGAATCGTTCGGGCCGATGGTCACGCGCGTGCCGATCGGCACCTTGGCCGCATCCACGATGCCGAAGCCGATGTTCTTATCGACCGTGTATCCGTAGATCATCTGGCGGCAGATGCCAACGGGGATACCGCGCTTGCGGATGATCTCATTTTGCGCGATGTCCTCGTAGCTCTCGCGTTCGATCTCGATGCCGACGAAAGCGTGCTTGGGGCCTTCCGCCTGGGCCGCTTCGAGTGCCTCCTTGCCAAGGAAGTCCTTGTCCATGCGCACCGACCAGCCAAGGTTTGCCTCGAAGGGCGTGAGTCCCTTGTAGTCCTGGCGCAGCGCCATGCCCTTCTCCATGGGAAGCGAGCGGACGTACACTTCGAGGGTCTTGCACCGCGGCGCGTCGTGTTTGGCGGCAGCGGCCTCGATCGCCTCGGCGACAGCTGCGGAATCCTCGCGTGCGCAGTAGATCTCGTATCCGAGTTCGCCGGTGAACCCACCGCGGTCGATGGTCACGGCGATGCCGCCGATAGCGCCTTCGATGATCTGGAAGCGCTTGAGGTCATCGACGGAATCGGCAACGAGCTCGTTCATGACCTTTGCGGAATTCGGGCCTTGAACGGCGTACATGTCGATTTCCTGGGTGATGTCCTCATAGGCGACCTCGAACCCTTCCGCGTGCGCGTCGAACCATTTCACCGCGTGCGGACCGTACAGCGTGGACAGCCACCACAGCCCCTCGTCCTTGTGGAAGACAACGAGGTCGTCGATAATCCCGCCTGCCTCGTCGAGCATCGTCGTGTATTTGCCCCTGCCGACCGGGAGACCGGCGATCGTGTTGACGAGAATCCAGTCGAGGAACCTTTCAGCGTCTTTGCCGGTAACCTTCACGAGGTCGTGCGTCCAGCGGTACCATGCGGCATTCGTACGCACAGCAGCTGCTTCCGCTCGAGCGGTTTCGTCTTCTTTGAACAGCATCTCGCTACCTCCTTACAGCGCTCGGTCGTCGACCTTGCGGCCCACGTTGATGATGAAATCGTCATCGTCCTCGTCAATCCACACGGACCATTCGGGCGAGACCAGCGTATGGCAGGCGCCGTTCCATTGCGCTTCGTAACCGATTGTGATCTCGTCGAGCGGAGCCATTTCGAAGCGGCCCGTGAACGTATCCTGGTCAACGCGAATCTCGACGCCGTATGCGTCGAAGGCTTCGAGTTCGTGGGGTACGAGTTGGCATCCGAGGATTGCCTGGATGTAGGCGCCCATGACGCGCGGATCGTTGTCGCCGATCTCGCGGGGAATGTCGAGCCAATTGCGCAGGCCCTCGCGTGCGAACGGGTCGATGAAGGCATTCTTGCCCGCCGTGGCGAAAACGATCTTCAGGATGCGCTCGAACTCGTCATCGTCGTCGGCCATGTCGCGGATTGCGATGAGCGGGAAGCTGATGGACCATACCCAGCCCATCTGAGCGACCCAGTTGTACTGCCATTCCAGCGATTGCTCCTCGCCGAAGGCATTCGTGTATTGGCCGTTGCGCAAGCCTTGGGCATGCTTCACGCGGCGCTCCGGCGGCGTGTCATGGACAGGCAGGAACGCCTGGCCGCGGTGGTCGAGCCAATCCTGCTTTTCCAGGCCGAATGTGTCACGGCGCTCAGCGACCACACGGCAGTGCGGGTTACCGCAACCGCGCGCCTCGCACATGTTCAATGCTATGTCGTTGGTGATTTCGCCGTGTTCGCCGCCTGCAGCAATGTCGAAGTTCGCCGTGAACATGGCGGTCGTCATGTTGCACATCTCGGAGCCAACGATGTCCCACGGGCAGGAGTCGAGTTCCTTCTCCACGCGATCCTCGGTGAACTGGATGACGCGTCCGGCCATGTCCTCGGCTTCGTCGCCGTAGTCTCCCCAGATGGCGCCGATCCAAGCAGCGCGCTTCACGAGCTCGGGGATGTTCCACTCGTCGTAAAAGTCGTTCAGGTAATCGAAAAGCTCCTCTTCGCTGCCCGAGCAAGCGGCGCAGTTCATCATGTTGGCGATCTCGCAGATTTGCGAGGTGCGATCCTCCCAGTCGTCGTTCAGCATGCGCATCACTTGGAAGATGTTCGCGGAAAACGCCGCGATGGTTCGAAGGCAGTAGCTGTACGCCTCCTTTTCGGGGATGATCTTGCCGAATGCGGTCTCGACGCCACGGTGCGTTTCGACATGTTCGAGCAATGCCATAACCTCTCCTCTCTTCTTTGTTGTTTTGACGGGCGAGCTTCCGCCCTGCTGGCACATAGCCAGTTTGTTGTGTATGGGGATGGGTTGCTAGACTGCATTGTGTTGCCATATCGCATGGGAAAGCCCTACAATATGCAGGGTATGAATACGTTTGATAATTGCGGGATTCATGCGGTCAACGATGTAATGCGCAAAATCATCTGAGCGGTACACCTTCAATCAGGAGGTCTCCTGAACCTGAATGCCGACATTGTTTTCGATAACCTTCCGCCTGACATGAATGCGAAGATGGCGGGCCCCAAGGTCCTCGAGTTGGCATTGTGTCGCCCCGAGCTCTACGAAGGCGGGGGAGCCCCTTTCGAAGCCAACCGCCTCTACCTGGTCAATTCGGAAAGAGTGCCGCAGCGTGCGCATGTCGAGC
>JAFWJU010000074.1 GCA_017511465.1 Eggerthellaceae bacterium
CACCTGTACATGCGTCCCGGCGTCGACGTGGTGGAAGAAGCCGGCGGCGTGCACCGGTTCATGGCTTACGACGGCCCCATGCTCACCGATTCGGGCGGCTTCCAGCTGTTCAGCCTGGCGCATATGATGAAGCCGGGCGACGACGGCGTGAAGTTCCGCGCCGACGACTACGACGGCAGCAAACACTTCTGGACGCCCGAGATCAACATGGACATCCAGGAGCGCATCGGCGCCGACATCGTCATGCAGCTCGACCAATGCGTGGGTTACCCGTGCGAGCGCAAGGACGTCGAGACGTCCACGAAGCTGTCGTGGGAATGGGCCGAGCGCTGCTTGGCCTCGCACAAGCGCGCCGACCAAGCCCTGTTCGGCATCGTGCAAGGCGGCATGCACCTGGACTTGCGGCTCGAAAGCATCCGCCGTCTGCTCGAAATCGAGAACGCCAGCGTGCAGGCGGGCGGTCGTCGGTTCGACGGCTTCGGCATCGGCGGCTACTCGGTGGGCGAGGACCACGAGGTGATGTTCCAGACGCTCGGCGACGTATGCGCCGCATTGCCTGACGACCGTCCCCGCTACCTCATGGGTGTCGGCAATCCCACGACGCTCGTGCGCGCAGTGGGCGTCGGCGTCGACATGTTCGATTGCGTGCTTCCCACGCGCACGGGACGCATGGGCACGGCGTTTTCGAGCCAGGGCCGCATGAACATGCGCAATGCCAAGTACACGCACGACTTTGGGCCGCTCGATCCGCAATGCACGTGTCCCACATGCACACAGCACACCCGCGCCTATATTCGCCACCTGGTGAAGCAAGACGAGATGCTCGGCGGCATCTTGCTGTCGACGCACAACCTGCACTTCCTCATCGACCTCATGCGCCGCGCGCGCGAGGCAGTGCAGGCCGATGCCTACGATGAGTTCCTCGCCGAATGGATGGTCAGCCCCGGCGCCAAGGATTATTAAGCTGCCAGGGCCGACCAGGCAATTCGAAAACAAGGATAATGAAACGGGCGCCTGCCATGATGGCAGGCGCCCGCAACAATCTGCTTTAAGAGGCTTTAACCCTTAGCGGATAGTGCCAGACCTCCAACCGGTGACGGGTTCGGCTTCTTCAGCTTCAGCTTCAGCTTCAGCTGTGGCATCCTCGGCGCCGGCTTCGCCTGCCACGGTGGCGATTCTGTCGAAGATACCCTTCGCGGCGCCTGCGACAGCGCCAGCTGCGCCTGCGACCGCTTCGGCTGCAACTGCGACGGCTGCCTTCGTTTCGCCCGGTGCCGCACCGGTGTTTCCAATGACGCCGTCTTCGTCGACGTCGATGCCCGACAGTTCCTCAGCCGTGTTCTTGATGGCCTCGTAAATAGCGTTAGCTCCGTCGGCTGCCTTGTCAAGGACACCCGCAGCTGCCCCACTTGCCGCCTCGAAGGCGTCCTCGACGGCTGGCCGCTCCTGGTTCGCCCAGTCGCTTGCGGCTTCGGCGATTTCCGTGGCCTTTTCCGCTGCAGCGCCAGCGACGCTTTCTGCCTGTTGCTTAATCTCGTCGAACGATGCCATGCTGATACCTCCTTGGTTGAGTAACACAATTTAAAAAACCCTTATTGCACACTATAGCCGTTTAACGCGTTGGAGGGCATGACCTTGTGTGTCAATATGCATTCAATTTTGAAAAAACCTAGGGAAGTGGCATCGGATAATTGTGCGTCCGGGTTTCGACACGTACTCATAAGGACGCTGCCGTCTCACTGTGGCTAATCCGCGACGATAAGCTGACTTCCCGCAACGTCGAAATCAGCCAAAGCGACCGATTGGATGGCGGGATCGTCGTATGTCGAGTAATAGTACGTGTTCGTACGGCACGAGACGCCACCCGTGAAAATCGTCAGCTCGAACTCGCCGTTTGTCATGCGCGCAGCCCCGTCGACCATGGCAACGCCGGTGAGCGTGTGGAACAGCCGGCTGACGTTTTCCTCCTCGGTCGTTTTCTGCGGGTAGTGCGCGTTC